>JAGDMS010000027.1 GCA_017860575.1 Deltaproteobacteria bacterium
AGTGCTCCTCCGGCGTCGGACCCATTTGGCTCCACTCCCAGCCAAGGAACACGGCCACATCGGGGTTCTGGTGATCGCGCCCCGCGATGGCATTGCACTGCCGGATCGACTCCTTCGTCTCCCGCCAGTGCTGCGGCGTGCTCGATTCGGCGTGATCGTTGATCGACCAGAAGTCGACCCCCGAGCAGAAGCGCGCGTAGTCGCAGGCGTCAGCAATGGGATAGGCCCCAGAGCCCTGCATCATCGGCAGGGCCATGGCGAAGGCGTCGCTTGAGAACGTGGTGTGGACGTGCAGGTCTCCGAACAGGATCTGCTTCGGTTCCGCAACACCGAGCGCGCGGGCCGCGTTCGCCTCGGCCTGCGCTCGCGCGGCCACGACCGCGGCGGGCACCCGTGCCGGCGTCGCCGTCCCGGGCCCCTCGTGTCGTCCGTACAGACCAAACCACGCCCCGGCCACGTAAGCAGCCGCACCCAGTGCGAGCAGTACGATGAGTGCAAAGATTCGCTTGAGCAACCTCATACGCCGCCTCCCGGCGAAGCCCGACCGCTGTCAATAGCCGGCGCCCCGCCCCAATCACTGATAACCGATACGATGCGTGCTACTACGGCCGGCGAGTCGGAGTCAACGGCATACGTTCAGGAGATCCCGAACCGGCGGACCTCATCGCCCCGGCGGAAGCAGCGGAACGGTGTGCGGGCCGGACCGGCGGCTCATCGGGAGCGGTTGCGGTCAGATGACGAGGCCGCCGTCGATCGAGAGGATAGAGCCCGTCATGTAGCGGCCCTCGTCCGAAGCGACGAACGCCACAAATGCGGCCACCTCGGCGGGATCGGAGATGCCCAACGGCGTGATCAACTTCTGGATTTTCCGCATGTCGGCATCCTTCGGCGGCGCGACCTTTTGCATGGGCGTGGCCATGCCGCCGGGCGCGACGGCATTCACGCGCACGCCGCGATCCAGGTATTCGTCGGCCAGCGCGCGAGTGAGTTGGATGACGCCACCCTTCGACGCGCAGTAGGCGGCGAGGTATGCCTGTCCCTTCAGCCCCGCGTTGGACGCGATGTTGACGATGTTGCCACCACCATCGAGCAGATAGGGGAGCGTCGCCTGTGCCATGAGGAAGCTGCCGGTGAGGTTGACGGCAATGATGCGTGACCACTCCTCGGGCGGCATCGCGTGCGAGTGCCCGAATTTGTTGATTGCCGCGGCATTCACCAGCACTGACGGGCGGCCGAGGTCGCCGGCCGCGGCGGTGACGGCAGCCCGCACCGACGCCGGCTCGGACACATCAACGTGGTAGGCACCGGCCGTCCCGCCCGATTGGCGGATCTCCGCCGCCGTCTTCTCGGCACTGTCGAGCACCACGTCGAGACAGCCGACCGCGCCGCCCTCTTGCGCCAGCCGGATAGCCGTCGCCCTACCAAGCCCGGACCCAGCGCCGGTCACCAGTGCGATCTTCCCTTTGAATCGATGCATCGTCAGTTCCCTCCCCCAATCAATCTTGTGACACCGCCCCCGTCATTGCAGGAAGCGGCGATAGTACGCCGCGAAGTCGCGGCGGATCCCTTCCTCCCTGAAACCGAACTCGTCGAGCGTGTAGTGGTGCACGGCCCGCTTGTCGCGGGCATTCTCAGCCGCCCACTCGCGCATGCGCCGCTCGACCGCAGGGGAAAGATCCATGCCGACGAACTCGTAGACACGGCGGATCTGCGCCATCGGCTCGGCCAGCAGCGTTTCATAGCGAACGTCGAGAAAGCACGCCTCGTGGAGCTGTCGGACCGCCATGCACCGGTGCATGGCCCGATGCAGTCGCGCCCCCCACTGCCGCCCCACCTCCTTGGGGTCGGAGTGGTTGCTGCCCAGGCGGCGGATCATGTGCACCAGGCTGGCAAACGAGGGGACGGTGGCGACGGGGTCGCGGTGGGTCTGGATGATCTGAATATCCGGGAACACCTTGAACAGGAGATCGACGAAGCCCAGGTGATGCGGGGTCTTCAGCACCCAGCGCGTGCCGGTCTCGCCGCGCCGGTGCTTCTGCCATTGCAGGAGCTGGAGGAGCCGTTTCAGGTACGCGTAGCCCGCGGTCTGATCCTGCGCGTCGAGCCAGGCGCTGAACTTGGGCACGTTGACGTAGGCCTCAGAGTTGGTGCTGAAGAAGGAATGTTCGAGCAGCATGATCTCTTCATCGGCGGCCTGGGCATCGATGGGGTGCGCGGCGACAATCTCCGGCACCGTTTCCACCATGGCGGCCACTTCCTGCTCGGCCGCGATGATGCGCGGGTCGATTCCCCCCGCGGGCGCGTCCGGCCACGGCGCCGGATGGCGCGCCTCCCACCACATCAAAGCCAGGACCTGGGGGTCGCAGGCGATCATGCGCTGGAGCATCGTCGTCCCGGTGCGCGCCAGTCCAACAATGGCAAACGGGCGCCGGATCTCCTCCGCCAAAATCTCCGGGTGGCGCCGGATGTGCTCTTCGGCGCGCAAGCGATTGACCAGGATCCCGATCACCCGCTCCCGCTGCGCCGCCCGGCCCGCCGCGTGCAGCTCGGCCTCCTCGTCCATGGCCCGCAACAGCCCACGCATCGGGGCCCGGAACGAGGCATCCCCGAAATCCGTCAAGCCCGTTCTGCGGCTGGCCTCCGCCATCAGCGCCTCGGGGTCGAGGCTCAACGGATCATCTCGCGTCATGGCGTTCGCAGTCATGCCAGGGGAGTCTCGCACTCGCCAACGCCGACGATCACGCCACGCCCCACGCCGCACGGTGCATGCCGCGGTTGGACGACGCTGCCCGCCGCGTACCAGAGCATCGTGATGGCATCCCAGGGCGCGGCGGCCGCCGCGCTAGGCTGCACGGTGTTGTGAACACACCGCAGCGGCTCCGCCAGCCCGTCGAGCCACGCCGGTAGCGCGGCCTCGTAACGGTTGTGGAAGGCGTCGGCGGACTCGTCGGTCGGACGGGCCGCCAGGACCACAACTTTGCTGCGCGCCCCGGGCGCCGCGCCGGGTCGTTCGAGGACAACGTGTTCCTTGACCGGGAAAAACACATTCTCCGGCTTGGCCATGAACGTCAGTTCGTCGCGGCGTATGGGCTCCGCGGCCGGTGACTGCAGGTACGTGAGCACGCGCTGCAGCGCTGCGTGATCCGCGTACCACAACTCCGTCAGGCAATCGAAGCCGCACGGTCCTCCGGCGACCTCGGCGGTCACGTGGTTACGGACATACTTCCTGAACTGGTCGATGTGGCGCAGGGCCAACGGCACGTGAATCTCTTCGTAGTGCTGCCGGAACTCGGCCCGCGCGAGATCGGCCCTGCGTTTGATGAGGGCGATGACTTTCAACATTGCTCACCATTCCGTGCCGCCACCAGCAAGTCAACCGGCATGCGTGCGTACCGCGTGGCGATGCGTGGTCAGTCGTCGGCGCGGCGCCACAGCGCGTACTGCTCGATCAGCTCGTACAACGTCGGCAGCACGATCAGCGTCAGCAGCGTCGAGGTCGTGATCCCGCCGATGACGACAGAGGCCAGAGGCCGCTGCACCTCCGCCCCCGCGCCGTGGGACAACGCCATCGGCACGAAGCCGAGCGAGGCAACCAGCGCGGTCATCAGCACCGGCTTGAGCCGGCGGCTCGCCCCGGCGAGGATCGCGTCCCGCAATCCCATCCCTTCGGCGCGCAATTGGTTGACCGCGGTGATGAGGACCACGCCGTTCAGCACCGCCACGCCGAACAGCGCAATGAACCCCACCGAGGCCGACAGGTTCAAGTTGATGCCCCGCAACCACAGCGCCGCGATGCCGCCCACCGTCGCCAGCGGCACGTTGACGATCACCAGTGCCGCCTGCCGCACCCGTTGGAAGGTGACGAACAGCAGCAGGAAAATGATTGCGAGCGACAGGGGAATGACCACCGCCAGGCGCCGCGTGGCGCGTTGCTGATTCTCGAACTGGCCGCCCCATTTGAGCAGATAACCGGACGGCAGCTGCACGGCGGCCGCGATCTTCTTTTCCGCCTCGGCCACGAAGCTACCGATATCGCGGTCACGGACGTTGGTCTGCACCACCACTCGGCGCTCGCCGTCCTCCCGATTGATCACCTCGGGTCCGCGCACCGTGGACACCGTCGCCACTTGCCCCAGTGCGACACGCTCACCGCCGGGGGCCGTCAGCAGGATGGCGCGCAGAGCGGCGGGATCGACGCGGAGTTCCTCCGGAAAGCGCACGACGACGCCGAAGCGGCGAACACCGTCCAGGACCTCGGTGGCCACGGCACCGCCGACCGCGGTTTCCACCACTTCACGGACGTCCGCGACGTTGAGACCGTAGCGCGCGATGCGTTCACGATCGATGTCGATCTGAATCTGCGCTGCCCCCGACAGCACCTCGACCTGAAGGTCCGCGGCACCGCGCACCGTCGCAAGCACCTGCTGCACGCGCTCGCCGATCCGTTCGAGGGTTGCCGCATCGGGCCCGAACACTTTGACGGCGACGTCCGCTTTCACGCCCGACACCACCTCGTCGAGCCGCATGGCCATCGGTTGGGTGAAGTTGAAACTGACCCCGGGCATTTGGCTCAGTGCGGCCGCCATCGCCTGAATGAGGGCGTCCTTGGTCCGCCCGGTCTTCCAGTCCTCGGAGGGATGCAGCAGGACATAGACGTCGCCCTGGTAGATACCCATGGCTTCGGTCGCCAAATCGGGGCGTCCGATTTTGGTGACGACCTGGCGGACCTCGGGGAAGCGCCGCAGGATGCGTTCGACGCGTGTCGAAATGTCCACCGAATCCGGTAGACCGACCGACGGCAGCTTGCGGGTTTCAATCAGGATCGAGCCTTCATCGAGCTTGGGCATGAATTCGCTACCGAGGAAGGGGACGGATGCCACGGCCACGGCGACCACGCCGAGCGCGATCAACAAGGTGCGTGCACGGTGCGCCATGGCATCGGTGAGATGCGCGACATAACGCTGCTGCAGCCGTTCGAACCAGGGTTCGTGATGTGCCGCGACATCGAGCCGGAGCACGTACGCCGCGGCCACCGGCACGACCGTGAGCGACAACGCCAGCGATCCGAGAATGGCCGAGCACACGGTGATCGCCATCGGTTGAAACATTTTCCCTTCGAGCCCCTGGAGGGTGAAGATGGGCAGGTACACCGCAACGATGATCAGCACCCCAAACAGGATCGGCCGCGCCACCTCGGTCGCGGCCGTCGTGAAGAATGCCGTCCGCGCATGCGGATCGGTCGCCGGCACGCGCTGGTCCGCCCGGCGCCGGATGAAGTTTTCCATCATCACCACGGCACCGTCCACGATCAGGCCGAAGTCAATCGCCCCCAGGGACATGAGGTTAGCCGAGACGCCGAAGAGCCGCATGCCGATGAAGCCGACCAGGAGCGAGAGCGGAATCACCGCCGCAACCAGGAGGGCCGCACGCACGTCACGCAGGAAGATGAACAGCACCGCGACGACCAATAGCGACCCCTCCAGCAGGTTTTTGCGCAACGTGTGCGCCGTGCGGTCGATCACTTCGGTCTGGTCGTAGAACGGTTGAATCGAGAGGCCCTTCGGCAACGTGGCGGCGATCGCGGCGATCCGCTCCTTGACGTTGCGCGCCACGTCCCGGGCATTCTCGCCCTTGAGCAGAATCACCATCCCGGCCACACTCTCGCCGTTGCCGTCGCGGGTGACCGCCCCGTGGCGCGGCATGGGCGCGATGCGCACGTCGGCGACGTCGCCCACAAAGATCGGGACGCCGTGTTGCGCCGCGACCACGATGCGCCGCAGATCATCGACCCCTCTGGCGAGCCCCAACCCACGCACGGTGTAGCGCTCGGAACGGTGCTCGATGAACCCGCCCCCGAACGACGCGTTGTTGTCCGCCACGGCCTGAAAGAGCTGGTGCAGGGTCAGGCCGTACTTGTCGAGCTTGCGGGGGTCGACGACGACGTGAAACTGCTTGGTGAGGCCGCCCCACGAGTTGACCTCGCCGACGCCTTTGACCGAGCGCAGGCGCGTGCGGATCTCCCAATCGTGCAACGTCTTCTTGGTCATGGCATCGGCCGTGTCGCCCTCGATGAGATACTGGTAGATCTCACCGAACGCCGTGGCGACCGGACCCAGGGTGGGTTCGAGACCGGCAGGGATGCGCCCGCGGGCATCCGCCAGCCGTTCGGTCACCAACTGCCGCGCGAAGTACACCGGCACCTGATCCCCAAAGATCACGGTTACGATCGACAAGCCGAACTTGGAAATCGACCGCACCTGCTCGGCGCCGGGAACCCCCATGACCGCGGTCTCCAACGGGTAGGTGACGCGCTGTTCCACCTCGACCGCCGCCAGGCCGGGCGCCTCGGTCACGATCACCACCTGGTTGTTGGTAAGGTCGGGAAAGGCCTCGACCGGCAGTTGGCGATAGGCCACGACGCCGGTGACCACCAGCGCCACCACGCACAACAGCACGAACAGGCGCTGGCGCAATGCCGCTGCCACGACCCGCTCAACCCCGCCCATGCCCCTCAGTCCTCGCCGACGGCGGTTGCCTTGAGCAGCTCGGACTTCAGCAGGAAGCTGCCGGTGGAAACGATGCGCTCGCCCGCCTGCACGCCTGACGTGATTTCCACCAGGCCGTCGACTTCCTGGCCGAGGGCGACATCGCGCCGCGTGCAGGCGCCGCCGTCGCCGGCGACGAACACGACGGGCGTGCCGTCGATGTCCTGCACAGCCGTCACCGGGACGGCGAGCACGTCGCGCGGATCACCTTCGTCCATCAGGAGGGTGGCATACATCTGCGGCTTGAGCCGGCCGTCCGGGTTGGGCACGCGCGAGCGCACGCTGACGCGGCGGGTGCGCGGATCGAGCGTGTCGCCGATGAAAACGATCTCGCCGGCAAACGCCTGACCGGGGTAGGCCGCGACCCGCACCGCCACCGGCCGCCCCACACGCAGGCGGGGGAATGTCGTCTCATCCACCTCGGCCAGCGCCCAAAGGGTCGACAAGTCGCTGACCACGAAGAGCGGCATGCCGGTGGTCACGCCGCTTCCCGCGGTGACGCTACGCTCCAAGACCGAACCGCTGATCGGCGATCGCACCGGTATTTCTTCGCCCGCCTCGCCGCGCGGATCCTCGCCGGACGTGATACCGAGATGCTCGAGCGCCTCCTCGCTGCGGCGCACTTCGGTGTTGGCCATGTCGACCGCCTGCTCGGCGGCGACGCGGTCCACCTCCGCGCGCTGGACTTCTTGTTGCGACAAGGCCTTGTCGGCGAAGAGCCGCCGGGCACGCTCAAGCACGCGGTCGGCGTAGCTCAGTTCGGTGCGGGCGCGCTTGCGCTCGGCGAGAGCCTTGCGGTAGGCGGCCCAGACCTCGTGCACGATCTGGCTATGGAGTTCAGCAAGCACCTGCTGGCGTTGCACCCGGTCACCCACCTCCGCCGACACACGCACGACCTTGCCATCCACCATGGAGCCGATGCGCGCCGTCTGGGTCTCGTCGAGGGTGAGCGTCCCGGGCGCCTCGAAATGCCGTGTCCAGCGCGCCGTCTGCACCGTCTCCACGGTGAGGCCGGCATCGCGCCAGGCCGCGGCGCTCAGCACGACGGTGCCGCTGGGAACGCCGCCGGGCGGCCCCGGGATGCGTGCCGGCCGGCGGAGCCACCGAAACAGACCAACGGCCGCCGCCACCACCAGGAGCGCCATCACGCTCCGTCGCGTAAGCCACCTCGATCGTCGAGGCAGATGCACTGTCGCCGCCCTCATGGAGTGTCCTCCTCGCTCACCAGCAACTGGGCTTCGAAGCTGCGCGTGTACGCTTCAAGCTGCAGCGCCAGCGCCTCACGGCGCATTTCCGTGTACACACGCTCGGCATCGACCAGCCGCAGCACGTCCGCACTGCCCTCGCGAAAGGCGGAGCGGGCGGCGTTACGCACCACCTCGGCCGGGCGTCGCAACTCGGCATCGGCGCGCTGTGCGCGCTCGACCAGCTCGCGCGCCGCGACGAAGAGCGCCACCGCCTCCGCCGCGAGCTGCCGCGTCAGGACCTCCACATCCAACGCGGCGGCACGCTCCTCCGCCGCGGCCCTGGCGACGTTGTCGGTGTTGCGGTCAAACAGCGGCAGCGGCACGGAGATACCGGCCACCATGGTGTCGGCGCCGGCCGTGCGTTTGTACCCCACCGTGACGTTGGGATCGGGCACACGCCGCGCCTGCTCCAAGCGCAGGAGGGAGCGCGCCCGCGCCAGCCGCTCGTGCGCCGAACGCGTTTCCGGATGCCGCGCCACCGCGATCCGCGCCAGTTCGTCGGCGTCGCCCGCCGGCGGGGCAAGTACGCCCGGCTCCCGCAAGCAGGCCGGATCGGGCGCACCCGATTCCGGCAAGAGCGCGCCGAGTGCGGCCACGTCGCGGGCCAGGTCCAACCGCGCCTGCCCAATCTGCGTGTCGAGGTGGGCAGCCTCGGTCTGGAGTTTCATCAGATCGGCTTCCGCCGCGTGCCCTTCCTCGACACGGCGCCGCATGGCGTCGACCAAGTTCTGCAAGCCGCCGCGCTGCTCGGACAGCCAGCGCATCGACTCCCGTGCCCGCAGCACCGCGAGATAGCTGCGGACCGCCTGCAGCGTCAGCTCGCGCGCGGTCTGACGGCCAACGGCACGGGCGCCCTCCATCTCGGCGGCCGCCGCGGCGGTGCGGGCGGAGCGCTTGCCGCCGATCTCGAGTGGCTGACTGACCAGGGCGTAAAAGTCGATGTCCGGGTCCGTCGTACTGATGCCGGATCGATTGACAGTCCAGTTCTCCCCCTGCAGCTGGAGCGACGGATTGGGCAGGCGGCGGGCCTGGCGCAGGCCGCTGGCGGCGGCGGCGCTGCGCGCCCGCGCGGCCAGCAACTGCGGGGAGGCGGCGCGCACGCGCGCCAGCACCTCCGCCAGTGGCAAGGGGGCACACTCTTCCGCGAGCAATCTACCGGGGGGCAGCGGCAGCAGGAGAAGACCCAACACGAAAAGGCGTCGAGCATCCATGACGCCTAGGATAGTTAGTACGTTGGGGAGAGGAAATGAAGACGCGGCCGCCGCCGTCGATGCACGACGGCATTACGGTCGGGCCGGCACCTGCAACCCGGCCCGGTGGCGGAGGAGTAGTTCGCCCACTCCTCCGCCGCGCAGGCCGTTTAGCTGTCGCTGAACCGCAGCCAGCGGCCGATGGAGGACGACCAGGTCGCCGACGCCGCCGTACTCCGCCGCCGCTTCCCCGCACGCATGGCCGTTGGGGTCGGCGTGCGCGTCGGCGTGATGGTGCGGGTGGGGGTGGCCGTTCGGGCTTGCGTTGGCGTGCGCGTCGGTGCGGTGCTCCGCGTCGGTGTCGGCGTGCGCGGCTGCGTCGGCGTGCGTGTGGCAAGCGGCTGCGTCATCGTCGGTGTCGGCGGCGGGGCCGTTGGACCCGCAGGGGTCGGTGTTGCCGTCGCAGCGGGGCCGCTTGCCCCGACCGTCAGCGTCACCGTCCCCAGGTTTGAGTCGGTCGAGCCATCCCACGCGGCGAAGGTAAATGTATCGTTGCCGGTGAAACCCGCGTCCGGGAAATACGTCGCCACGGTCCCGTTCAGTCCCGTGGTGCCGTGCGTTGGCTGCGACACGATCCGCAGTGTCAGCGTGTTGCCGTCGGGATCGGTAGCAAGCAGCGAAATTGTGACCGGCGTGTTCACGCTCGTCGAGGCGGCCGCGTCGCTGACCACCGCCGGTCGGTTGGGGTTGGCGCTTTCGTTCGAGGGACCGGAGTGACAGGTGTAGCACCCAATCTGGAAGCCGCGCCAGAAGAACTTCCCGCCAAAGTCGGTGCTGAGCAGGCGATCGGCCTTGGAACGAGAGAGAACGGTGCCCCGGTAATCCGTCCCGTGACAGGCCTGGCATTGCGCCGTATTGCCTTCTGCCGCGTGGTCGTGTGCATCGACCCAGGCCTGCCCCACCGGGTGCATGCCGTGCGGCCCACCGTTGACGGTCACGGGCTGCGTGCCGTGGCAGTTGACGCACTCGACGAACATGCCGACGTGCCCTTGGTGCTGGATGCTCTGGATGTTGTCGTTGCGGTGGGAACTCGGAAACTCCGCGTGCGTGGACCCGTGGCAGGCAGAACACTGCAAACCGCCATGGTCGATTGAGAAACGATACAGGGACCGGTTCAGACCGGGCGTATTGGGATTGGTGGCAAACGTTTGGTCGACCGCCTGCCGCGGTTGTCCGGATGAATCGAAGACCGAGGTGTAGCGGATTTGGCCATTGTTGTGGGTGGCGGTGCCAGTGTGACAGCTCTGGCACGCCGGCTCGTCAAGCCAGCCGGTGCGCGTGGGCGCGGCCACGGCGCTCATGGAGCCGTGACAGCTTTGGCACTGCATCTCCATGCTGCCATCTGGGGCCACCGCTGCGCCCATTGCCCCACGCAGGCAGCGCGTCGCGGACCCGGGATGGCAGCGATAGCAGGCGGTGCGATTGCTGCTGGAGTCCAAGGTGAGGTGGGTGAGCGGATCGACCACGTTGGCGTGCAAGCCGTGAATCGACTGGGTCAGCGGTGGCACGCCCGGTAGGCCGCCGGTACCGAGGGCCTCCGAAGCGTGGCAGCCCGCGCACAGGGCGGGGCTTCCGGAAAGCGCCGCGGGGTAAAGGTTCGTCCCTTGCTTGTTGTCGTGCAACAGCAAAATGTTGAGCCGCACGTCGAGATCGGGATCGGCGTTGTGCACCCAGTCCGGGACGGGTTTGGCCGCGGGACCGGAGTTCGACAGGTGACACACCTTGCAGTCCATCTCATCCGACACGGGCAGGACGATATCCAGGTGGGTCAATTCGGCGTGCGCGCTGTCACGCGCCACCAGGCGCATCAGCGGATAGGGATTCTTCAAGTGGTTGTCGTCGTACGGCGTGATCGGAATACCTTCCGCGACGAACCACTGAAACTTCGACTCCCAGGTCATCGGCTGCGGCTGATTGAGCGGTCCCGGCATGGCGGCGCCTTTCGGCCCAATGCCGACGTCAGGCGCGGGCGCCGCACCAAACAGCTTCTGCACGTATTGCCAGAAGTTGGTCTTGTTATTTTGGGACGTCGTGTTGATCGAGCCGTCGGGGTCGGCGATGGCCTCGTAGGTGACGGTGATGCCCACAGCGGTCGGATCCGCCACGAAGTTCCCTTGCGGATCGATGAGCTGCGCGTGAATGGTATTGTACGGCGGTAGCAGCGACAAGACGGAAAAATCGCTGTCCATGCAGTGCATGCCGAGGTTGTTCCAACCGACCAATGTCCAGTTCGCTGCCCATGCCGGTGTGCCCGCCGCCGCCAGTAGTGCGACAACCACCACCGCGCGCCGTAATGCCCAGCCGCTTGATGCCCCTTTTTTCGACGCCATTCCTGCCTTCCTTTTCCACGGCCAGTCTCGTGACCTCACGAACCGAGATTCGGCATGCTTGGTTGGTCACCGCCGTCTCGGCGCCCTACAGCAAGACGCGTGCCGTCAATCGGAGACCATGAGAGGAAGCGCGTTGCTGACGCGAAGCGGGAGGTGGAGGTCGGGAAATGGTGTCGCTATGAAAGGTTCTGCAGAGGACCGCGCAAGCGGCTGCAGGGGAGCCTGACGAGCAGTCTGCTTACAACGCGTAACGCTTGAGTTTGTACCACAAGGTGCGTTCGCTCACACCCAGCAAGCGTGCGGCCTCGGCCTTGTTGTCGTTGGCGACACCGAGGGCACGCAGGATCAGTTTGCGCTCCACTTCTTCCACCGCCGATCCGAGTTGCAGGTTGTCAGAGCCCGGGGTGGATGCCTCCTCCGCAGCAGGCGCAGCAGTCGTCCCGGGCAGAAGCAAGCGCAGCATATTGGCATCGACCTGCGTGCCCGTGCACAGGACCGCGGCGCGCTCCATCAGGTTGCGCAGCTCGCGGACATTGCCGGGCCAGGGGTAGCCGGCAAGCAAGGCCGGTGCGTCGGCTGCCAGCAGCAATCCGCCCTTGCCCATCTCGCGCCCGAACGCCTCGAGAAAAAATTGCGCCAGGGCAGCAATATCCTCCTGCCGCTCACGCAGCGGTGGCAGATGGATGTGAAACACGTTCAATCGGTAGTAGAGGTCTTCCCGAAACGTCCCGTCGCGGATGGCCGTCGACAGATCACGGTTGGTCGACGAAACGACGCGCACGTCGACCCGGATCGGTTTGTTGCTACCGATCCGCTCGACGATGCCTTCCTGCAACACGCGGAGGAGTTTTGCTTGCAGGGGATAGGCCATGTCGCCAATCTCATCGAGGAAGAGCGTGCCGCCGTCCGCCAGCTCGAACTTACCGGTGCGCTCCATCTGCGCGCCGGTGAAGGCCCCGCGCACATGGCCGAAGAGCTCGCTCTCGAGCAGGTCCTGTGGAATCGCGGCGCAGTTGAGCGGGACGAAGAGCTTGTCGCAGCGTGGGCTGAGATTGTGGACGGCGCGGGCCACCAGCTCTTTGCCCGTGCCGGTTTCGCCGGTGATCAGCACGGCGGTCTTGGCCGGAGCCACCTGGCGAATGAGTTCGTAGATGGCTTGCATGACGGCGGAACCGCCCACCAGATTTTCGAAGACCGTGGTCGGCGGCCCCTGGTCTTTGTCTTTGAGAAAACGGTTCTCCTGTCGGTACTGCCGCAACTCGAGCGCATTGCGGATGATCAGTTCGATCGTCTGCACGTCGAACGGTTTCAAGATGTAGTCGAACGCACCCTGCTTCATCGCTTCCACGGCGGTCTGCACGGTGCCGTGCGCGGTCAGCACCACCACAGGGACATCCGGATCCAACGCCCGCAGGGCGCTCAGCAACTCGATCCCCGACATACCGGGCATTTTCAGGTCGGTCAGGACCAGATCGAACTTTTCCGCGCGGAAGAGATCCAATGCCTCTTCGCCGCTGCCGCTGGGAACCGACTCCAGCCCCAGTGGTTCGAGCAGGATCTGCAGCACCCGGCGCATTTTGCGCTCGTCGTCGACAATCAGCACTCGTGCCATCACGTCTCCTGAACGGCCGGGAGTTCAACCCGGAAGGTCGTGCCATGACCGATGGCGCTCTCGACCGTCACGGCACCCTGATGCGCTTGCACGATCCGTTGGACCAGTGCAAGGCCGAGGCCGGTGCCGCCCTCCCGCATGGTGAAAAATG
The DNA here is from genome assembly GCA_017860575.1 of Deltaproteobacteria bacterium. Classification (GTDB taxonomy): domain Bacteria; phylum Desulfobacterota; class Binatia; order HRBIN30; family HRBIN30; genus JAGDMS01. The sequence goes on from JAGDMS010000027.1 coordinate 13,136, forward strand.
GCGTGAAGATGCGCTCCTGCATCTCCGGCGCGATCCCCGCTCCGTTGTCGCTGACCTCAAAGCTGACGCGACCATGGTGGAGCGGCAGCGTGCTGACGGTGATTTCGCCCCCCGCCGGCAGCATCTGCAGGGCATTGACGATGAGGTTCAGGGCGACCTGATAGATCTGCACGGGATCGCAGCGCGCCGGAGGCTGATCGGCGTCGAGCGCCTGGCGCAGCGTGATGCCCTTCTGCCGGGCCTGCACGTCGACAAAGTCCAGGGCCCGCCGCAGGATCGTGTTGAGCGGTGTCGGTTCGATCAACAACTCACGGGGCCGGGCGATCTCCAGGAACCCGGCGACGACGCGATCGATCCGGTCCACCTCGCTGATGATCATCCCCACCAACTCGCCGTTCTGCGACGGATCGTCCGACAGCGAACGCCCGAGGATCTGGGCTGAGGTCCGCAGAATGCCCAAGGGGGTGCGCACCTCATGGGCCACGCCGGCCGCGATCTCGCCCACGAACGCGAATTTCCCCGCCGTCACGAGATCGTCCTGGGCGCGCTTCAGTTCGCCAGCCATGGTGTTGAACGCCTCCGCCAGCTGTCCGATCTCGTCGCGGGAACGCACCGGAACGGGAGCGTGGGGACTCCCCGCCCTGGCGATCTCCTGCGTGGCGCGGGTCAGTTCCCGTAAGGGACGACCCATGCGGTCGGCGAGGAGCACCGCAACGCCAAGGCCGACCAGCAGCACGCCGATGAGTAACAGGGTGAGGTGCCGCTCCATACGGTAGACCGGTGCCAGGGCTTCGTCGACCGGTTGCATCGCGAGCGCCGTCCACCCGTATTGCGGCCCCTTCAGGAGCGCAAACCCCACCAGTGCGTCAGCCTGCGGCTCGCGCACATAGCCCGGGCTGCCTCCGGGGTCCCTGGACCGCGCCGACAACCATCCCGCCGTGCGCAAATTCCGTCCTCCGATCGTCGTTGTTTCATTGCGGCTGGCGGCGATTACCATACCATCGGCATTGAGGATCAGCACATCGACGGTTAGCCCCAAGGCCGCCGAATTTATCCGCACCCGCTCGGCAAGCGCCACGCCGCGCTTCCAATCGTACACGCCGAGCAAAGCGCCGATGACCTGGGTGCGGTTGCCGGGGTCGCGGATCGGCGCCGCGATCTCCAACGTCGGCTGGTCATCGGCCGCGTTCAGCTGCGGCCCTCCAAGAAACTCATTGCCGGCGCGCGTCGCGTGGAACCAGTCGTTGTCGGCGCGTACGCCGCCTATCAGAGCACGATCGGACGCGGCCACCACACGCCCGTCGGCATCGACGCACAAGAGATCCAAGTAGCCCGTGTCGCTCTGATTCAACGAGATGAGGAAATCCGTGATGCGCGGCTTGGCGTCGCCGATCCGAATCTCGCGCAGGACATCGTGATTGGCCCATGCGGTGATCTTGCTGCCCTCACGCGCCAACAGGTCGCTGACCTCGGAGGCCGTGTCGTGCGCCACCTTGACGAGTTGGCGGCCCACGGCATCTTCGAGCGCGCTACGCGCGCTGGCGATCAGGATGAGGGCAAAAACGACGCCGGGCACCACCACCAGCAAGAGCGAAAACAGCAGCAACTTCGCGCGCAGGGAGTAGAGCGGCAGACCGTGCCCTCCGGCTCGGGCGTCAGGCGATGCATGCATGCAGCTTACGTGTTCTCCCAACCGAGAACCGGTGAGCCGCGCGCGGCGTGATCCTGACTGCACAACCGGCAAGGACGGGCGCCTCCCTTGCGTCGGCTCGAGGACCGTTGACCCTGCGCCATGCGCTCCGGTTCCCTACTACAATGCCTCCCTACGTACCCACGGTTCGGGCAGTTGGTCAATAACGTTACCGGAATCACGACGCGTGCGGAGTGTAGGGGGCAGCACGCGGTGCCAGCAGGTCGGTTCCAGAAACACGCCCGGCGGCGGGGCCCGGGGGGCCGCCCACCGCGAGGCAGGCGGCGCGTGACAGAGTCAGGACGAAGCCCGTGGATGGTCTAAAAAAGCGCTGGCGACGGTGAGTTGGGAGCTTCGATGGTGGTCCGGGGGACGGACGCCGAAGCCGGGCGGGCTTTGAAAAGGCCACCGTCATTGGCAAGGGCGCGAACTCGGAAGTCATCCAAGAAACGGGCTTCGTCCATAACCTGTACGCTACGGTTGTTCGCTACTGGAGGATTGTGCAGACTCGTGGATTGCTTGCGCACGTGGGTACCAGCCGACCGTCCTTTTGCGTTCAGTCCGACCCGTCTGGTCGCATATAGAAAGACCCACTCCACTGTTCCCCTCCAAATCGCGGACGAAGTAACTCTTAAGCGGGAATCATGCCAGCGAGTGGGACATGAAATTGTGGCCTTTTCTGGCAATTGTCGGGCATCGAGCATTGCCAGAGACGCAAATATTTCCCAAACGCTGGAAGCACCGATGGGAATCGGCGGCGCCGTCACCTAGGGCCGATTGCAACGATCTTCTGCAGGCCCTCGGGGTCGCTCAAAGTGATCCGATGCCGAGACGAGGCGATGATACCCGCCTGCTGCCATTTGCTGGTGATGCGGATCGTCGTCTCGACGGTGGTACCGATCATGTCTGCCAACTCTTGCCGGGAGACGTTCAACTCCACCATCGCTCCACGCCGCTGACCGATCTTTTCCGCCAGGGCAAGCAGCATGCGGGCGAGGCGTTGCTCGACGCGTTCGAGGGCAATGGATCGCAGGCGGTCGTGTGCTTGGCGCAATCGACCGGTCACCTGGCCCAATATGGCCGACCGCAAGGTGGGATGTTTCTGGCACAGATCGCGCGCCAGGGACGCGGGAAGGCACCACACGTGGCTGGGCTCCACAGCCACGGCCGATGCCGGATATGCTCGGCTTTCGAGGGCCGCAACCGCTCCGAACAACTCCCCGGGGGGAATGACCTCGAGGACAATCTCACGCCCCTCGGGACCGAACTTCACGATGTGGACCAGTCCGTCCTTGACGGCCCACAGGCCGTCCGCCGGTTCGCCTTCGGAAAAGAGCATCTTGCCTGCTGACACTGCGCGCTCAATGGTCGCCGCGGCAACCATTTGCCGCTCCGCCGCGCTCAGCGTCCGAAATCCTTTTAGCTTGTCCATTCCCACGGGCGTCAGACTCTATGAGCCGGATCATACAGCATCGCGGCCGCAAGTTCTAAAGGAGGAGGATACGAGAGGAGACGCTATGAGTGCAACGGTTGAACTGCTGGGACGCCAGCATCAGGATGTGCTCGCCCGCCTTTCAGCGGTGGAGCAAGCCGGGAACGGGGCCGGTGTGCTTGCCGATTTCGCCACTTACTTGCAGCGCGAGGTCATGGAACATTTCGTCCTCGAAGAGCAGGCGCTCTTCCCAATCCTCGAGCGCCACATCGGCCGCACGCACGGTCCGCTGGCGGTGATGGACATGGAGCATGCAACCTTCCGCGAGTTGCTCGAAGGCCTGACCGCTGGCCTCGGCAGCGACGATACTGCGCAAGCGCAGCGCCGGACGCATGCGATCATCGACCTGCTACGGGATCATATTGCCAAGGAAGATAACGTGCTGTTTCCCATGGCAGCTCGCGTCTTGAGCGGCGAGGAGCACGCCGAGGTCGACGCGCGCGCGGCGGCAGTCGGCACGGCCGCGGCTACGCAATAGGAACCAACTGACGACGGCGCTCAGGGCAGACGCACCCCGCAGCCCTTGAGTTCGGCCCCGGTATAGGTACAAACTCTGGTGTCGTTCCAGCAAGTCCAATCGCTGGAATGGGAGGTAATCATGCCAGATCAGAAATCGCCCTGCCCGGAGGCCCTGTCAGTCCCGTGTGGGGAGACCGAATCCGTGCACGAAACCGTCTGTTGCTTTGCGGAGGAGTTTGCGCGCCGGGGCTACGACGGCCCCAAGATCCTGCGCATGTTTCAGAATCCGTTTTATGCGGCGGCGCATAGCGCTTACCTGGCGCTCGGCCACGATCCCACGGCCGGGATCATCGACAGGTGCCTGACGGGAACGGGCCGTGCACGCGTGCACGGCGAACGCTCCAGCGTAGCGAGCGACGGCCGGAGCGCGCAGATCAAGCCGTCCGATTCAATGGGGTGAACGTGCCCGTATACCACGACAGCCGGGAACGCAGGCTTCCCTGCGCGGGGTCTGCCCATGAGAAAGATCCGCTGTGAGCAGTGCCCCCTGCGGGGCACGAGTCTGGTCGCCGACCTGCCGGATGCGGAACTCGACGCCTTCCGTGCCTGTACCACCATCGCCATTTATAAATCCCGCCAAGTGATCTTTCACGCGGGCGCGCCGACTAGCGGTCTCTACTTTCTCTGTCACGGCGCCGTGAAGCTCTATCAGTCAGACCGCTTTGGCTGGGACCATATCGTCGCCGTTGCTGGACCGGGGGAGGTTCTCGGGGAGTTGCCGAGCGACCCCTCGGAGCCCTACTCGGTGTCGGCGGAGACACTGACCGATTCGCAGCTGTGTTACCTGCCGCGCGAGCGCTTGGCGCCGTTTATACAAACCCATCCGATGGTCGGTGTCCGTCTCATTAGCGCTCTCAGCGCCGCCCTGGGCGTGAGTCACAAGAAGGTTCGGGCTCTTGCCCTCAAGAGCGCGGAGAGCCGCCTGGCCGACCTGCTGATTCAGCTCGCGGGAGCGACCGGCAGCGACGGGACGCGGCTCACGTTGCGCTACTCGCGGCGCGAGATCGCCGAGATGATTGGGGTGTCCACCGAGACGGCCATCCGCCTGCTCGGGCGGCTTAAGCGCAAACGGGCCATTTCTACCTCGCAGCGGGAACTGGTTATCGCCGATGCGGAGCGCTTGCTGCGCATCGCCAACGCTGACAGTCTCGGGGCCACCTGAACGCCCGGCTACCGCAGCGGCCGGCCTGCCAGCTTAGTGTTTGGCGGCAACGGCAACGATCGTCGGCTGCACCAGGCGGGCGAAGTCGGCGTACTGCATGCGCACCGTCTGCGTGTGATTGCCGGCATTGAACACGATCGACTCATCCTTGGTCAACGATTCGTCGACATATACCGGCAGATCGTACAGATTGCCGAACGGCGGCATCGCACCCGGCTCACACTGGGGGAACAGCCCGGCGAACTCGTCCTCCGTGGCAAGCACCAAATCCGGCATCTGCATTGCCGCTTTGGCCTTGTCCAGGTCCACGCGAAGCGGTGCCGGCAGGACCACCATGGAGAAGTGTTTGCCGCTGCGCAGCATCACCACCTTCGCCAACTCCTTGCCGGAGATGTGTTCCGCCTGCGCGACCTCCTGCGCCGTGAACGCCTGGCGGTGTGAGATGACCTCATACCCTACAGCGCTGCGGTCGAGGTAATCACGCAGCTTGGTGAGGATTGGCATAGTCGGCCCTCCTTCTGCCTTAAGGTGCTCCACGTTCCGTACCAGCGCAACGGGGACAGCTCTTGCGTAGCGGGGACCGGCGGATGGCCCACGCGTTGTTGCCTTTGACCTTTGCGCCCGCCCCGGCTTCTTGCCGCTGCGAATTCCGTCTCCGCCCCTGCGGGCTGGCGATTAGCCCCATGGCATGGCAGCTGATTTGCTTACCCCATCGGGTGGAAGGGAGTCTGCTATGCAAGTCTGGCAGCTGATGTCGAGTGATCCGGTGACGTTGGATGCCCACGCGACCCTGGATGTGGCGGACGACCTGATGAAGCTCAAGCGCATTCGCCATCTCCCAGTCCTCGAAGACGGACGCCTCGTCGGACTGGTCACCCAGCGCGACTTGTTCCTGGCCGGCGTGTCCAGCGTGCTCAACTTCCGCCACCGGGCCGAAAAAGAGTGGCTCGGGCGCATCAGGATCCGGGAGGTCATGACTACCGACCTGGTCACCATTGCGCCGCAGACGGACATGGAAGAGGCCGTGGACCGCATGCTCGAACACAAGATCGGGTGCTTGCCGGTGATGGCCGGAGGCAAGCTCATCGGGCTCCTCAGCGAAACGGACTGCCTGCGATATCTCAAGCGGATCCTCTCCATTGCCGACGTCAAACGTCGGATTGTGGAGGAAGAGAAGCCCGTGGACGTGAGCTGAGGGTCCCCGGGCGATCGCCGGCAACTACCCGACGGTGGGCGTCGCCACGAAACGCTGGCGCAGGATCCGCTCGACGTCAGCAACGACCGCGTTCAGCGGCCCGGCGGTATCGAGCCGGAAATGGCCTTCGAATTCGTCCGGAGCGATGGGCTCGTAGCCACGCCGCTGTTCGAGATATACGCTCCAGTCCGCATCGGATGGGCCCGCGCCGCTGCGCTGCCGCAGCGTGATCCGCTGCCGGACCTGTTCGTCAGGGCACCAACACTCGATCAGGATAAACGGCACGCCAAGCGCGGCGGCGAGGGCCCGTGCAGCGTCGCGGTCTGCCCTTCGCTGGAATGTCGCGTCGAGGATCACACCATGACCCGCCTCAACGTGTTCTCGGGCCGCCGCCAGCATGGCATTGTATGTGCGCGCACTGTGGGCGGGCGTGTACAGCCCGCCCCCGTATACAGCCCGCAAGCGGGTATTGGCCGCAGCCCCCTCCAGCTGCTTGCGGACCACGTCGGAGTTGACGTGGGCAAAGCCGGTACGTACCCGCAGCGCCGTCGCGACCGCAGACTTCCCAGTGCCGCTGAGTCCCGCGATGACCACCAGGACGCGGCTGTATGCCCAGGTGTAGCGATACGCGAGCGCGAAGTGCCGTTGGGCACTGAGCCGCGCCTGTTCGCGCTCGCCGGTCTCCACCTCTTCCTCCGCGCTTTTTAGACTGTCGACTTTCCCCCGCACGTAGGCCCGATAACACTGATAAAATGGGACCAGGAGCGCCAGTGCGGGATCGCCGGCATACGTCGCGTAGGCGGACACCAGATGCCGGGCCAGATCCGGGCGGTCGTGGTAGTCCAAGTCCATCGCCAGGAAGGCAATTTCGGAGGCGGTGTCGCAGTAGCGGAATTGCCGACTGAACTCGATGCAATCGAAGATGACGGGCTCCGGATCAAAGCAGACGTGTTCCGTATGCAGGTCGCCGTGACATTCCCGAATATGGTGCTGCGCCTGCCGCTGGCGAAAGAGCGGCTCATGTTGCTTGAGAAAGCCGTGCGCAAAGGCCTGAATGGCGTCGTCATCACCGGCTGGGACTGTCACGTCGCGGAACGGGCGCGCGTTCGCATAATTGTCCTGCAAAACGGCGAGGATGGCCGCGGGTTCGCCGTTGGCGCTCACGTCCGGACCGGCATCGGCAGCGCGGTGAAAGTCGGCGAGACGGCGCGCCACCGCAACGATCATCGTCACGGTCACGGTCCCGCGGTCAAGGAGTGTGTCGAGCATGCGCTCCGCCGGAAGCCGGCGCATGTGCACCGCATACTCGACCGCACCGGCTTCCGTCTCCGGCGCGAACCGAAATGTGTCCCCCTCCGGGCAGATGGCGACCACTCCATGGTACACGTCCGGCGCCAGGCGGCGGTTCAGACGCACCTCCTCCTGGCAGAAATGGTGACGCCGCTCCAGCGTGGAGAAATCCAGGAAGGAGAAGCGTACCGGTTTCTTGACTTTGTAGACGTCGGTGCCGGCCAGCAGCACGTAGGAAATGTGGGTTTGTACCAGTTCGACTGTCGCAGGGGCGTGCGGATACATCTGCGCACGCAACATCGCCCGAATCGGTGCCGGGAGACTCATACCCCCTGCGCTTGACGCTACGCGCGCCGCGGCAGCGTGGGAGAAAGAATGGTGCTCACCTCGAAGCCATCGGCTTCGAGGCCGGCAACGATGTCGTCGATGTTGGTCGCCCGCACCCTGAGATGCACGGTGCCGGCGCGCGGGTTCCGATACAGCCACTTGAGATCGCCGTGCTGGCTGTCGACGACGCGTCGGACGCGCCACTTCACTTCCTTGCCATCTCCGCCACTGAGGAGCAGGTGATAGGTCGGCTCGCCGACACCGCACAGTTGCACGAACGCGTCCAGTATGTCCGACGTCGTGAGGATGCCGATCAACCTGGGCCCCTCGACGACGGGCAATGCACCGACTTTCAGGCTACGCAGGAGGCGCGCGGCCTCGTCGATCGGCGCCTCCGGCGCAATCACGCTGGGCTTCGCTGTCATCACCTCGGAAACCGTCTTCTTCGCCGGCGCCGCCCCGCGCAGGTCGCGGTCGCTAACGATCCCGGCCAGACGATCCTTGTGCAGGACGGGAAGGTGGCGGAACCGATGCTTCTGCAGCAGCGCCCGCGCGTCCGCCAAAGAACAGTCGCGCGCAACAGTGATGACCTTCGAGGACATATGGTCGCGAACCAACATGATCGGCCTCCTCGTCTCGCTATCTACAGTAATGTCCGCCTGCTGTTGCCATCATTTGTCCAGTTGGCGGATCAACCCCTCCTGGGCAACCGACACGACCAGTACCCCGGCACGGGTGTAGACGCTGCCGATGGCAAAACCGCGGCCTCCACTCGATGACGGGGTGTGTTGCGCATACAGCAACCACTCGTCGGCGCGGAACGGACGATGGAACCACATTGTGTGATCCAAGCTCGCCATCATGATCTTGCGGTCGGGCTGCCAGACCAATCCGTGCGGCCGCAGCGAGGTGTCGAGAAGGGTCACGTCCGAGGCGTACGTCAACACGCACGCATGCAGCATCGGGTCATCGGGCAAGCGACCATCGGCGCGCAGCCAGGCGTACCCGTGCGGCTCACGCCACGTCTCGGGCCGCCGATCCGTCGGATCACAGAGGCGAATGTCGATCGGCATCGGGTTCTGCGATGCCGGTCCAAGCAGCTCTTCGTAGGGCTTCATGCGCTCCTGGAAGGTCGGCAGACTTTCCGGAGCCGGCGCCGCCGGCATCGGCGCATAGTAGTTCAAGCCGGGTTCTTCCTTGTGGAATGACGCGGAAAGATTGAAGATGGCCTGCCCGTGCTGAATCGCCACGACCAGGCGCGTAGTGAACGAACGCCCATCGCGAATGCGCGTCACTTCATACAGAATGGGCACCTTCGGATCGCCGGGGCGAAGGAAGTAACTGTGGAACGAGTGTACCCTCCCCTGATCGACCGTGCGGGCCGCGGCGACCAACGCCTGCCCAGCCACTTGCCCCCCGAACACCCGTTGCCTGGTCTCCTTCGGACTGACGCCACGAAAGTGATTGACCTCGAGTTCTTCGAGATCGAGCAACTCGATCAGCTTTTGCAGTGCTTCGGACACAATCTCTGCCCTCCCCCGGGGGGCACCGTCTCGCCCCTGCCAGAGCGCAGTATGACACGGCCAGCCCGATAGACAAATGGGACCGGGCGAGAGGTCCGCGGGTGTAGTAAGCGGACGGCGCATCGGGCAAAGGCCCGCAGCAACGTGAAGCACTCGGTCTCGTCTGCTCTCGACAGAAGCGGCTCGAGACGGAACGAACGGCAGACAGCTCAGCGGCCGTGCACAGACCTGCTGGGCACAATCGTGGGGTCGCCTGATGAGTGGCCATCGAAGCTCCCGCCTTTGTCAGCCCAGGTGATGATCTTGGTGATCAAAGTGCGCCGCGACGGCAGCGTTGTCAAGCAAGCCCTTAGGGTTTGTGTGGCGGCAATTCGATGGTCAGGTCGTTGTCCGGAAGCGGGCCGTCGCTGAAACTGTTGACGTACGCTGCCAAACCAACATCGCCGAGCTCCTCGGCCGTGTACGCGAACTGCTCCTCTCCGTCGGCGACCGCGGGCCACCAGTCCCGCAACTTGTGCGCCGTGGCTTCGGCCCGCGCCCGTGTGTAACCGAAGGGGGCCTGCGTCATGACGCCGGTAAGGACATTGACGAGCGCGGTGGCCGTTGCCTCGCGGGAGTACTGCTGCAGGTCCGGGCACGACGGAATGGCGCGCAGGCGATGGCTGCGGATCTCGAGCGTGCCGTTATGCAACGTCAGGATGCGATACGCATGCGGGTAGCCCGCAAGCGAAGCCGTGACGATATTATACAGCCCCGCCTCTTCCTTCACGTCTTGGATATGCAAGTGGCCCGTGAAGGTGAGGCGGACGCGATGCTTGCGCAGGACCGCCTTCAGCTCCTCCGCGTTCTCGACATGGAACCAGGCGAAGGTCGGGTCGATCGATTCGCCCGGCACGTGATCGATGATGCTGTGATGCAGCATGACGATCGATTCGCGACCGCCATCGCGGTTCGCGTCCAAGTCATGATCGAGCCAGGCCAGCACCTCGGGCGCAATCCACCCGCTATCGCAGTCGGGCTTACTGGAACAGATGCCGACGAGATGGATGTCGGGTGTGGGGTCACAGCTATAGGCGGTGCGTCCGGTGTCCTTGAATCCGAAGTCGCCATACAGTCGGGGAATGTCGTGCGTCTCTACCGGCGCCACCGCCGGATCGAGGTAGGCGAGAGGCCGCAGCCGCTCGCTGCGTGGTTGATCGTGGTTGCCGGACACGCAATAGACCGGTTTACGAAATCGGGTGAACAGTTCGCGTGCACGGTCGTGGTTGTACGGCTCGGAATCCTTGGTCAGGTCACCCGCGACCAGGACAAAGTCGACCTCGGGCACAGCATTGATTTCGGC
>JAGDMS010000390.1 GCA_017860575.1 Deltaproteobacteria bacterium
TCCCTCTTCGAGGACGCACCCAGCTTGCTCCCTCCTCCCCCCAAGGCGCAGACACCGCGACACAAATCCAAGACCCAATCTGCGCTGCACACACGCCACGCGTCGCACGCGGCGCATCGCTCCGGGCGCGTCGCGCCACGCAGCGTCAAGCAGATGTTTTACACCCTGTTGTGGGGGGTGGCTTTGTTGTTCGTGACCAGTCTCGCCGCGCAGTTGTTTGGGGTGCTCGCCGACAATCGGGCGGCGGCGGTGGCGAATGGCATCGAGGAAGAGTTCATCAATCGAACCTTTCGGCACGTCCTGCGATTACGCCTGCGCTTCTTTGCGACACGCTCGAGCGGCGCCCTGGCGAAACAGATCGACCAGTCCGATCAGGTAGCGCCGGTGGTGACGGCATTTGCCAAGGACGTGCTCCCCGAAGCGTTCACTCTGGTTGGCACGTTCGCGATCCTGTTTTCTCAAAACGTCCCGTTGACGGCCGTCGCGTTGGCAACCCTGCCGATCTATGTCTGGGTCGCACGGCGTTCGGCGCGTGACTTGGAGACCAACCTGCCCGGCTACTTCGCGCTCTGGGAGGAAGTGTCATCGCGCATTCGCGAAGCGTTGAGCGCGGTGAAGACCGTGAAGCTAGCGGGAGCGGAGGACCGCGAGGCGGCGCGTCTGGCCGAATCGTCCCATGCCGCGTACGCCAATTTTCTGCTCCGCAATCGCGTGGCGAACCGCTATCTCTTCTGGCAGGCGTTCGTGCAACGTCTCGGGCAGGCCGTGGTGCTGGCTTACGGTGGGTGGGGTGTTGTTGAGCATCAACTCACGCCCGGCGACGTGGTCATGTTCGTGGCCTACCTGGATCGACTCTACGATCCGATCGATTCGCTCACCACGCTCGCCAAGACCTTGCAGGAGCATACGATGTCGTTGCGCCGTGCCTTGAACCTGATTGCGCAGCCGGAAGTAGAGGCGAGCGGGGTGCCGTTTGTTGCCGGACGCGGACGCGTCGAATTTCGCGACGTGCGCTTCTCCTACGTGCCCGGGCGCGAGGTCTTGCACGGCGTCACCTTCGATGTCGAACCCGGAAGGGTGACGGCGCTGGTCGGCCCATCCGGAGCCGGCAAGACGACGATTGTCGATCTCCTGTTGCGGCTGCATGAGCCAGACGCCGGGGTCATCCTGTTCGACGGCCAACCTATCAACGCCCTGGACCCGGCCAGCGTACGGTCGGCGGTCGCCGTCGTCGCGGCCGACGGCGCCATCTTCCGGGGGTCTCTTGCCGACAACGTGCGCTACCAGCGTCCCGACGCTAGCGATGCGGAGGTGCAAGCTGCCGTGCAAGCGGCGGGGCTGAGTCGAACGGTGCAACGGCTCACTACCGGACTGGACAGCGCAATCGGCGAAGGTGGTGTCGGTCTCTCGGTGGGTGAACGCCAACGGATTCAGCTCGCACGCGCCTTGGCGGCGCAGCCACGCATCCTCGTACTGGACGAAGCAACCGCCAACGTCGACTACGCGACCGAAGCGGAGATCCGAGCCGCTCTGGCCGCCATGCGCGGCCAGCGAACGACCCTGGTCATCGCGCATCGCTACACCATGGTGGCCAATGCGGATCACGTCGTTGTCCTCGATGACGGCCATGTCGTCGCGCAAGGCTCCCCACAGCAGGTGCAATCCGAAAACGCCTGGTTCGCCGCGTTCGCGGCCAGCGGTGCCGAGCGCGCCGCATGACCGGCGCCAACCGTCGTCTCGACACGCTGCCTGGATCCCCGATTTGAATGGTCCGGCAGTCGCACCGACCTTGAGCGTCCCAGCGATGTCGGCGCGGGGCTGATCATCTTGGTGAATCTACTCAGTGCGACCACGCCGCATGGATGAGCAGGCTGGCGCGGTCCGATCCAGACGACGTTGTATCAAGGAGGGAGGTATCAAGGAGGGTGGCTTGACAGCGCCGCGGCCGCCGGTATCTTCGGATCAAAGATAGACGTGAGTTCGAGGAGGTCGCGATGTCGAGATCCGTAGCTCGGCGTATTGTGGGAGTCACGTTGCTCGCTCCGCTCTTCTTGATCTACTCCAACGCATCTCCGGCCCAGAGCGAGGTCACCAAGCCGGCCGCCACGACGCAGAAGATGGCCATGCCTGCGGCGCGCAAGGCGACGATGACCGACAAACAGAAGATCGCGAACGCCATGAGCGCGGCCCCAGCCGAGATCGCCAAGCACGCCACGATCATGGATTGGATGGAGAAGGAGGGCGGCCAGCCCCGACAACTGCGCGCCGGCACGAACGGCTGGGTCTGCTATCCGAACTCACCCGACGAGTTCGGCGCCGCCTCTACTGAAGATCCGATGTGCCTCGACAAGCAATGGCAGGCGTGGGCCGAGGCCTGGATGAGCAAGAAACCGCCGCAGGTTACGGGGACCGGCATCGCCTACATGCTGAAGGGGGACAAGGGCGCGAGCAACACCGACCCGTTTGCGACGGGACCCAGCCCGACGAATCAGTGGGTTGTGTCGCCCCCGCACATCATGGTCCTCTATCAGGATCTGAAGATGCTCGACGCGTTTCCGACTGATCCGAAGACCGGCGGGCCTTGGGTGATGTGGAAGGACACACCGTATGCCCACGTAATGGTTCCCGTTTCGTCCACGAAGAGCGCGGTGCTGCCGCCGATCAAGTAGCGCCCATTACCGAAGAGACGCGCGCAACCCGCGCGTTTCACGGTCGCACGCGCTTTGGAAGCTAGTTGCTGCTGCCGCGCGTCGAGCCGGGGATGCCGATGGTGGTCATGCCGGTGCGGATGGGCAGCTGCCCGGTAATGAAGGCGGCGCGGCCGGCGGTGCAACTCGGCTGGCCATAGTGATCAGTGAAGCGCATTCCCTCAGTGGCGATGCGTTCGATGTTCGGGGTCTTGCCCATCATGCCGTGCGTATACGCACCGACATTCCAGATGCCGATGTCATCCCGGAAGATGACGATGATGTTGGGTTTCTTGTCCGCCGCCTGTGCCGCGACCGCGAGCCGCTTCTGCGCCGATTCGAAGCCACCGGGATCGGTCCGCCACCGGCCCCCGGCACGCACGTATATCAGCAGATGCGCGCCGCACCATTTGCAGACACCGCCGAGCAATTTACGGGCATCAGCAGAGCGCCCGCCCCGCTTGCTCCCTTCGGGTACAATTCTTCGTCCTGGGCTTTGCCCGCGATACCGGTTCTCGCGCCCGCGTAAGTGGCAGGGGCGACGTTCACCCGGGTGCCCTACGGAACCCAGCGTTTAGCGCGATCCCAGCCGACCGGTCGTGCAGGCGAACGGCGTGATCGGCTGGAAGCTGCTGCAGCGGATGGCGAAGTTGCTGTGCGAAGCCCGGGAAGACTATTCTCCCTCGTCAACTATTCGCGGGCCACGGACGGCGACACCCGCCGGATATGGTCCGGTGGCGTACCGGCAGTGAAGATTGCCGGCAGGGGATTCGGTCGTCGTGTGGTCCTACGGGAACCTGCAGATCGAGTTACGAGGCCCGCGGCAGGACCACCGTGAACACGCTGCCGTGTCCGGGGCCGCGGCTCTCCGCCCACGTGCGGCCACCGTGTAATGTGACCGTCTCGCGGACAATCGCCAACCCCACGCCCAAGCCAGCGTGGCAGAAACGCGCGGAGCCGAATTTCGCCGCCGGCCGGCGTGAAGCGCAGGGCGTTGTCAACTAGATCCATCATCACCACCAGCATCCGATGACGATCGACGTTCACAGGCAATGGCGACCCGCAGGTTTGTAAGATCAAGTGCTGCGACCTCGCCGCGGCGAGTTCCTGCATGTCGCCGTGCGCATCCAGCACGAGCTGTCGGGCGTCGATGCGCTCTCGCACCAACGGGAGCTGCCCGGCCTCGAGCGTCCGTAAATTCGTCAGTTCGCTGATCACGCGATGCATCCGTTCCGCACTCTCCAGAGCACCGCGGGCATACTCGGCCAACTGCCCCTCGCTTTCTTCGGACAAGAGCTCGGCATAGCCGACGACCGCGTGGAGCGGGGTTCGCAGCTCGTGAGACGCAATGGCAATGAACGCGCTCTTCATACGGTCGAGCTCGCCCAAATCGGCATAGGCTTTCTGGAGTTTTTCCAAGAGGCGGGCGTTGTGGATGGCGACGGCAGCGTGTTCGGCAACGATGGAGAGCGTGTCGACGTCGGCGTCGCTGAATCCGCCGCCGCGCTTGTTGAGCGTTTCGAGCACCCCGGTCATCCGCCCCCTGATCTGGATGGGCACGCCGAGCAGGGAGCGAACCTCGATGTGCACCTGCTTGGCCACATTACAGTAGTGACGTGGGTCTCGACTTACGTCGGGGACGATCTGGGGCCGGCCCTCGCGAAAAACGGCGCCGGCAATGCTGGCGTCGAGCGGCACAGGGATTTCTGCAAGCACTGTCGGGTCGGCACCCGTTGCCGCGGCAAAACGCAGTTCATTCGTGTACTCGTCGACCAGCATGATCGACGCCGCCTCCGCGTCGATCACTTCGGCCGCAACCCGGATGATGAACTCGAGCAGGCGTTTGATCTCCAACGTGGAGTTCAGTGTGACGCTGATCTCCACCAACCGCGAGAGCACCGCGACCCGGCGCTCCAGCTCTTCCACGCGTGTCGCCATCGGCTAACCGGCGCTCCACGTATAAGCCAAACCGGGTCGTCTTACCAACACCCCCGGCCGGTACTCCGAACAGCGGGCAGCGACCGGTTTGACAGGCCGTTTGTCGGCGCCTTATACAGGCTGCTCCTGAGGTCTTGCGCACACAGGTATGGCGGGAATGTCTGAGTGTCGGTCTTACGATACCCTCGGCGGAACGTGGGTCCTTGAGCCCTGAAGGCGCGCCGCAACCCGAAGGAGAGCCCATGTCCATCCAGGTCCTACTCGACGCCCCGCAGACCCCTGCACGGGATGCCTGCATCCGGTCGATCCAACTGGCCCAGGACGGAGACGGCAAGGCCTGGCTCGAGCTCTTCGCCGAAAACGCCGTGGTCCAAGATCCCTACGGGCCCTCGCCCTTCGACCCGAGCGGCAAGGGCCACCAGGGCAAGGCGGCGATCAAGAAGTTCTGCGCCGACCACATCCGCCCGGGCACGATCCGCTTTCAGATCCGCCAGGCATTGAGCTGCGGGGATTCCTGCGTCTGTGTGGGCACCATCACTACGAAGGCGCCCGACGGCAAGGTCGCCTGGTGCGAGATTGTCAATGTCTACGAGGTCGACGAGACCGGTAAGATCACCCTGCTGCGCTCCTATTGGGACTTCGAGGCGATGGCGAAGTCCGTGTTCTGATCCCCGGCTCGTGCCTGGGCTCGCCTTCCACCCTCGTGGCACGCCCGCGCGGATTCGCCGCGGTTTCATCCGTGCCGGGAAATCTGGTAATCAAAGCGAGTTGTACACGCAGAAGGAGCCAGCCATCATGTCTACCGAAAAGATCCGATCGAGTCGTCCACTCACCAAGGCCAGCATGGGTATCCAGCCGGGCCTACCCCTGGAGGCCGGAGGCGGCGGTCTAGACGACCTGCGCCGCGCGGTGCAGATGCTGCTCGACATCGAGGCCATCAAGCAGGTGAAGCACGCCTACTTCCGCTGCATCGACACCCACAACATGGCCGAACTGGCGGAACTGATGCACGACGACGTGGACGTGCTACTGATCGGCGGCACCTACGAGTGGAAGCTCAAGGGCCGCAAGGAGTACCTGGCGGCCATCGACAAGTCCTTCCACAAGCGCGCCATCGGCCATCACAATGGACACCAGCCGGAAATCCAGATCCATTCGGCGACGGAGGCTACGGGCATCTGGTACCTGGCTGACCACATGTGGATCCTCGACATCGAATCCTACACCACCGGCACCGCTCTCTACTGGGACCGCTACGTGAAAGTGGACGGACACTGGAAGATCCGCGAGACGCGCTACGAGCGCCTCTACGAGATCAACCAGAAGCTCGCCGCACCGCCGCCGCTGGCCGCCCACTACCTGGGGTTCCACGGCTCCTAGCCTGCTGCCGCCCCTGCGCCCGTGGCTGGCCGGCCGTGGGGCTCGGTGCGGGCTTCTGCTCGGGCTCTACCGGGACTGGCAGCTGGGCTGGTTCTGCGCTGTCTTACCGTCGCGACTTCAGGTCGACGGGGGAGTCAAGATATGGCGGGTTAGGCTGCTCGCCCACGAACATGCCTTTGGCGTGGCTGCGGCTGGTCCGTCCGCGCAGACGTTCGTTTACCATTCCGCATGTGGGCGGTTCCTGCCGGCACGTCTCAGTGAGGACACGACGCACAGTGATTTGGTTATAGCAATGCACGCCACGGGGTTGGAAGGCAGCATGGATCTAGGGGGGGAATGGGAGTAGAAGTGCCGTCGTAGCGCCTGAACGAGGGGGATGAAGATGATGAGACGCCTAATCCTAACGGGGGTGTTCCTGCTCACAGTATCCGCCTCGGTAACCGCGGGTGCCACGGCCACGCCAACCGGTAGTGCATCGTCGCGGGGAACACCAACGCCGACTCCGACGAGCACCGTAGCGCCGCTGCTGGTCGCCATCGACAACCTCACGGTTCGGGGTTCAACCGACTTCTCCACCAACTTTGACAATGTCACGGTCGGAACGTTCGCGGAGGACCTGAATATTCCTGGAATCACGTTCACCGCCGATCCTCCCGGTTCCTGGCAGATCGCTGATGCTGCCGCGGAACCGTTCGGGGCGCCGTTTCGGACCTTAACCGGGGAGATCTTGTTGCAGACCACGCCGGGAACACTGATCATCACCTTCGCCTCGCCGGTGAATACGTTCGCGTGCGATTTCGGGATGAATCAACCCCGTGGAGCATCAGGTCTCGCCGCGCAAAGCTTCCTCGGCACAACCCTGATTGATTCCACATCGCAGCTGACAACGACGGGCATTGTCGTGGGGGAAGGCACGATAAGATTGAGCAGTGCGGCGGACTTCGACAAGGTGCGTCTGTCCTCTCTTACGGGCAGGCTGACGCCGACCCCAACGCCGACATCAGGATCCGGCTCCCTACCGCTCAATCCGACTAGCGGCCTCCCGAGCGTCGTACCCAACAATCCGTCGGGACTAGCGGAGGGTAACGGGGGAGGCGGGTGTTCGATCGCGGCTCCGGACTCCGCATTGTCGGATGTTTGCCTCATTCTCCTTCCATTCCTGATGACCGTCGGGCGCTCGCGTGGCGTTCGCCCAAGCTGAACGGCACCGCTTGGCGCCAGCAGACATCGAGGTTCAGGCGCGTCTGATAATTGGGCGAGTCGAACAGGCTCCAGTGGATCTCGAGCGGCACGGGCACGGCCCCGGGTTTGACGAGCAGAAGTTCGTGCTCGTAGGCGGTGGCGCCGCCGTGACGTGACCAACTCTCGACACCGGGCGATACGGGCATCCCCTTCCATCCTCCCCCGCGGACGAACCCCAGCCCGCATTGGTTGACTGTCTCTGCTGCACGAAACGACGCCGCTCCCATCACGTCTCTGGTGCTCCGATCCCGGGCTAAGAATCTCTCCGTCCCCCGCTCTTGCACTTGAGAAGCAGACCGCAAAATCGGCTCATGATCCCGACACGCGCAGGACGGCTCAGTGCTTGCTCAGAGAGGTTGTCGGAGAGGAGATCGATCATGTTGTACGCCTTTCTCGCCCTG
>JAGDMS010000028.1 GCA_017860575.1 Deltaproteobacteria bacterium
AGGGCGGTGATCACAGCCTGGACCAGCATGCGGACATTTTCGTGCGGCGCGACGTATTTCGAACGGTCGCGGGGGCGCCGTTTGGGGTTTCCCTCCGTGCACGAGTCCTGCTAAACCATGGTCCGCGATCTGCATGGTTGAGGTGTAGCCGCAGCGTTGGATGTGAACATGCGTGACCGCGTGTCTATCGCCCAAGTGATTCTGCTTGCCGCCCTGACGGCAGCCTTGTGCCCGCAGGTAGCGCAAGCCACCACCTTCGTGCTCATGGACGAAGCGACGCTGCTACGTTCTTCCGACGCGGTGCTCGTTGGGACGGTCACCGCGATCGAGGCCGGCGCCGATGCCGACGGCATGGTCCACACCTACGTCCACGTGCAGCCGGAGCGTGTGATCAAGGGGATGCTGGGGCCGGACGAGGTCGTTTTGCGCGAGCCCGGCGGGAGCACGGGAGAGCTCGAGCAGCGGGTCTATGGTGTGCCGGAGTTCTGGGTTGGCGAACGGACGCTGCTGTTCTTGTCGCGCAACGCGGACGGGACGCTGCAAACGAACAGCCTGGCCATGGGCAAGTACAGCGTCGCGGTCGATGCGGCGGGACAGGCAACCGCAGTGCAGGATCTCGGGGACGGATCGTCGCTATTGATTCCGACGACCGGGGAAGTGGTCGCGGCGCCGCGCCAGTCGCAGCGCTTCCTGCCGCTGTTACGGCGCTTGCGCAAGCTGGCGCACGCGGAACGCCGTACACGCCAACCGGCGCGGCCGGTCACCACCGTGCCGGAGGAATTGTCCACGGTGACCACACGCTTCCAGGCCGCCTACACCTTCCTGGGGTCGCCGCCCGCGCGCTGGTTCGAGCCGGACACGGGGCAGCCCGTCACCTACTTGATCGATTCCAGCGGGGACAAGACCCTGGGGTTTGCGAACTCGATGGCCGCGATCGACGCCGGTCTCGGCGCATGGTCCAACGTGGCCACCGCGCGCCTGGTGCTGCAGGACGGCGGCACCACGGCGCCGGGGCCGTTTGATCAATGCAGCATCAGCCGCATCTTGTTCAACGATCCCGCCCAGGAGATCCCCGATCCCGTGAACTGCTCCGGTGTTCTCGCGATGGGAGGCTATTGCGCCGCTTACAACACCAAGGTGATCAACAATACCAACTTCGTGCAGATCGGGACCGGGAAACTGACCTTCAACAACGGCTGGGGCGGTTGCGGGCTCTGGACGCTTTGCAATGTCTCGGAAGTGATGGCGCACGAACTGGGGCATACGATCGGCCTGGGCCATTCGAGTGACAGTGCCTCCACGATGTACGCTTACGCGCATTTCGACGGCCGCTGCGCCAGCCTGCGCAGCGATGACATCGCCGGCGTGAGCTTCGTCTACCCGCTCTCCGGCCCGAAGGCGGCGACGCCGACGGCGACGCCGGCACGCAGCCCGACGCCCACCCCAACAGCCCCTCCAACAGCGACCGCGATACCGACACGCACGCCGACGGCCGAGCCGAATCCCACGGTCAGCGCGACGCCGATCGCCTCGCCAACGCCGGTGCGGACGGCGACGCCCAGTCCCACGCGCACAGCGACAGCGATCATCAGCCCGACGGCGACGCGCACGTGGACGCCGTCGCCGCTGCCGACCGCAACGCCGACCGCAACCCCGTCGGTGGTGAGTATCGGCGGCCGCATCAGCTATGCCGGCAGCGGCGTGGCGGTGAGTGGGACCACCGTTCAGTGGCAGGGGAAGTCCGCGGGCAGCGTGCAAACCGATAGCGCCGGGCAGTTTGCCATTACCGGTCTGCCGTCGGCCTGGTGGTCGGTTCAGCCTGCCAAGACGGGCGACGCGGGGAATGCGATCGACGTGGTCGACGCCGTGACCATCCTCGAGGTGTCGGCCGGCCTGCGGGGGCTCATCGGATCACAGCAGCTCGCGTGCGACGCGTCCGGTGACGGTCGCGTCGACGTCGACGATGCGGTCTTGATTCTCGAATACGTGGTGGGCTTGACGGCGCGATTTCCAGCGGCGCAGAATTGCGGTTCCGATTGGGCCTTCATCCCCCAACCGGCGTTGGTGCCCTTCGAGCTGAAGTTCCCGCCCAAACTCAGCAGTAACAGTTGCCAGCCCGGCGCGCTGAGTTTCGAGCCGTTGGTGGGTAGTGCGTTCAATCAGGACTTCTCCGCGGTCTTGTTCGGTGACTGTGCCGGTGACTGGCGGCCCGGCGACGCCGGGGCGGTGCGCGCGGCGCAACCCGATGCGGGTCTGGTGCGTCTGGGGCGGGTGCGTGCTGCGCCGCGCGCCCAGACCGTCCGGGTGCCGCTGTCCGTCGATGCGCGGCAGCCGTTCCGCACTTTGCAGGTGGACCTCCGCTATGATGCGGTTGCGATGCGGGCGACCGACGTGCGCCTGGCGCCGGCGGCGTCGCAGGCCCTCCTGCAGGCCAATCTGAGCGTGCCCGGTACCGTCCGGCTGGCACTTGCCAGCGCCGTGCCGCTCCCCGGCGGTACGGTGGCCACGCTGGAGTTCGACTCCGCTGGCGGACAACGGCCGGCCCCCAGTGTTGTGCGGGCGGTCATTGGGCGGCAGTAGTCGCGCCGCCTCAGGCCGCTTTCCCGGATCCCTTCGCCTTGTGCTTCCGGCGCGGCCCTTTGCCGCCGACGGCCGCTGGCGCGGGCGCAAGCGCGGATGTTTGATCCCGGCCCAGCAATTGATTGAAGTGAATGCCCGCCCAAATGGCGAACGGAAAGAGCTGGGTGTCCATACTCTGCGCGAACGAATCGCAGAACTGGTAGAGTCGCCGCACGAAGTCGCTGTAACCGCCGATCTGGCTGGCGTAGAAGGCTTTCACCGTCACGGTGATGTCCAGCACCTGCAGCACGAGAGCGATTCCCAGGGCCAGTGCCAGGCGGCCAAACCGCTGCCGGTACGACCGCGCGGGAGTCGCAAGCATGAGCGGAATGAGCAACACCAGATTCGCCTGCACCCATTCCGCCGGGATCCCCTGCGGCGGCATGGCCACCAGCCGGTGGCGGTAAAAGATGGCCGTCCCTTTGACCCACATCTCGGTCACTTGATGCCAGTGGGGGTCGCGTGAAAACTCCGTGAGGTGGAGGAACCACGCGGTCAGCGTCCCAAGGACCTGGGTGTACGCGGGCGCCAGCGGTGTCCACAGCAGGTACGTGAACGCGAAGACGATCAGCAGTCGGATCAGGAAAACGACGGGCTTAATGCCCAGGCGCATCGGTATAGCGTCCGGCCCAGAACAACCACGTCGCAATGGCAATTGCGACGACGAGCGCCTGGGCAATGTAAACGTGCGTTTCGTGAAAGTACTCGTGGAAGAACAGCCCGACGATGAAGAGCCCCACCACGCGCAGCAGATTCACTCCGTGGATGACCCCAAGCCCCATGGCGCTCCCGATCAGCTTGGAGCGCCAGCTGGTCGGAAAAGCGAGGACTGCCGACAGATAAATAATGCTTGGCACCGCGCCCGAGCAGGCGGGGCTGACATCCACCACGAATTCGCCGGAGCCGAGATTGGTGCCGTCGATCTCCACCGGAAATCCCACAATCATGCCAATGACGCGCAGCAAAGCCCAACTCAACCAGGCGCTCAATTGCGCCAACATCCATGCGATGTCCACCCGTTTCACGATAGGCGTGTAGGTCAACAGGGTGAAGAAGACGGTGATCAGCAGCACGAACGTGCCAACGACGCGAATCGTCAACCAGTAGGGCGCAAGAAAAGCGGCAATGGATTTCCACATGGTGGTCACGAAAACGAACTGACGTCTTAGCTAGTGGGCGATTGTACGGCCAGGTCGGACGAAGTCAAATTCACATGGCACGGCGACAGGTTAGGCCGCAACCCGCGGGTGGATCGGGCGCCCGGCGAGCATGTCACTCGTCCTGCGGTTTCATCTCCAGATCGGGTGGCGGGAGGTCCGGCAGCTTCCAGAGCAGGTACGGCTTGCCCTTGAGTTTATGGTACCCATTGGCCGCCTTGATCGATTTGTGGAACGCGTTCTCGAACGCGGCCAGGTCCTTGTTGGCGATCGCATCCTGCACCGGTTGCCAGTTCTTCTCCACGAACTGTCGCAAGGCGTCTTCGTGTTTCGGCCGGGTGAAGGCGCATAGGTCCATCAGGCCGCGGATCTCTTTCGCCTGAAAGGCGGCCAGCGGCCAGTTTTCGGCCTGGGCTGCGTAATACAGTTTCCAGGTTCGGTCGCCGACTTCCGGCATGATGCGCGCGAGGCCGGGCTGGATCCGGGCGATGTCTTCGATGGTCATGTGCCGGTGCCCGCTCCACACGCTCAGCCGCCTGATCTGTTCCAAGATCTGTTCGTCGTCCATGCTGCCAACTCCTTGCGACGTTATCGACCTACCAGTCGAGGCGAGGTGTGTCTAGATGGCGTGGAGGCCTGGGGGCTTGCGGGCTTGAGGGTTCGTCAGACATCTTCACGCCCTGACGTTCAGGTCCCCCCCCACGCGCACAAGCCCCCGGGCCTCCACGCCGGCCCCCGTTTGGCGCTGTGGGATTGATTCCCTGGGGCCGCACCGGTATCACCGGCTTGTTTTGCGTTTTGACTTACGAAAAAAGATGGTGCGACTTTCCTGGAGTTCGCCACAGGGCGCTGTCTGTGCGGTCAGTTGTGCCGGCGCGGTGGTAGTCTCGATCATGGCAATGGGGTGTAGCTGGCTCCAAGGCGGTGTTGTGCCGCCGTCCGGGCATGCCGCGCCGCGGCAGGCCACGTTCACGGTGCGCGAGTCGTTGGGACTGGCGCGTGCTCACTGGCCGATGACGGTCGGGGTGCCGTTCCCCGCCGGATCCGTGTGGGACGTTGCGCAGCTGGCGGTCAGCGACGACCGTAGCCTGCCCGTGCCGACGCAAAGGCGCATCCTCAGCCGCTGGCCGGACGGGAGTGTGCGGTGGGCCCTGCTGGACTGGCAGGCGAACCTCCACCCGCAGGAAACGGCGGTGTACGAGGTAACGGACGGGGTCCCGGCGTCGCCGACGCAGACCGTGGGCGTGGTGGAGTGGTCCGACCGGATCGACGTGGACACCGGTCCGCTGCGTTTCAGCGTGCCGAAGCATCGTTTTGCCTGGCTGCAACGGGTGCGTCTCAAGGACAGCGAGATGCTCACGGCACCCGTCAGCTCTGTGCTGGAGATCGGCGGCAGACGGATCGACGGTTTGCCGCCAGACTCGGTGGTGATCACGGACGCCGGACCGCTGCGGGCCCGCATCGAGATCCGCGGACACTATGCGGCCGCCTTCGACTACGTGGTGCGCATCGACGCGTACGCCAACCAGCCGTTCGTGCGTATCTTGCACACCTTCGAGCAACACAGCGACGACGCCTACACGATGCTGAACCGCCTCACGGCAACTATCCCGATCGCGCTACGTGGCCAGCCCTGGTATCGCGTCGGCCGCGAGCAGGGGGCCCAATTCGCGGGCCGACTGCCGGCCGACGGCTTCACCGTCGTCCAAGAGGACAACGACACCCTGCGTGTGGGGGGGCACCGCCAATCAGGTCATGCCGCCGGTTGGGTGGATGTCGGTGATGAGCGGCAAGGCGTGGCCATCGCGGCGCCCTTCTTTTGGCAGCAATACCCGCAGAGCTTCGAGGTGCGGCCGACCGGCCTCCGCTACCATCTGCTGGCGGCGGAGGGGGGACCGGCCAAGGTCGGTATGGGCGTGGCGAAGACGCACGAGATGCTGCTCTACTTCCATGGGAGAAAACCGCCGCCGCAGATCACGCTGACAGCGCTGAACGAGCCGGAGCGGGCGTGGGTGGATCCCGAGTGGACGGTGGCCAGCGGTGCGCTCCGCGGCAGCCTGGCACCGTCGGCCGAGACCCAGCCGTTTCTGAGCGTCCTGGCGACGGAATACCAGAGCTACCGGACGGCGGCCGCCAGCGAGCCGTGGGATGACGGTGGCGACGTGGAATGCGCTGAGCCGTCAGCACGACTGCGGCACGGCTCCTTCGGCATGTTGAACTGGGGCGATTGGAATTACCCCGGCTACCACGACCACACCAGAGGGTGCGACGCCTGGGGGAATCTCGAGTACGACATGACGCAGGTCCTGGCCCTCGCCTATGCCGCGACCGGCGAGCGCGTGTACTTCGACGGCATGGTTGCTGCCGCACGGCACTTCATGGACGTCGACCACGTGTACTTCCAGCATCACCACCCGGACTGGGTGGGAATGAATCATCCCGGAAAGCCGCTCCACTTCGAATTCGAACGCGGCGGTGTCGATCTCGGCCACACGTGGACGGAGGGATTGCTGTCCTATTACTATCTGACCGGTGACGAGCGCAGCCTGGATGCCGCGCGCGGCATTGCCGACTATCTCGTGCGTCGGGCCGACGCTCCCGGGCTACGGCGGAGCCCGCGGCAGTGGGGGTGGCCGCAGGTTGCGCTGCTGGCGGTCTACGAAGCCACTGGTGATGCCAGGTATCGGCACGCCGCGGCCGTATACGCCCGTAAGGGGATGGAGGCCTATGCACCACAGAAGGTCACGGACTGGCGGCTGGGGGTCCTGGCCGAGGGCTTGGCGTACCTGCACTCGTTGAGCCAGGACACATCCATCGAGGGCTGGTTGGTGCGTTACGCTGCCGCGGTCCAGGGACGCCGGGAGGCTGCCGACCCGCGTCTGCTGCCGGCGTGGGCATATGTCGGACGCCTGAGCGGTCGGGGCCAGTCTCTGCGTGACGCGTACGCCGCGGCGGGCCGCCTCCCGTTTGACGGGGCGCGCTCAGGGAAGACGTTCACCATTGCCGGCCGCACGGGCTTTGCCCTGCTGTCAGCAGCGAGTGCCCCGGGGACACGGCCGTAGGCGCCGCGTGAATCGCAGATGACAGATTGGGCAAATGACGTAGGCCGGATGGTGTCGGAAACCCGTCCTCCACCCCAGACCCCCAAGCCCCCAAGCCCCCAAGCCCCCAAGCCCCCAAAGAAAAGGAGGTCCCCAATGCTCAAGCTGTACCATCATCCGAATTCCACCTTTGCCCGTCGCGTCCGGATCGCGTTGATCGAGAAAGCAATTCCGGCGGAGTTGATCGAGGTGGACATGGTGGCGCGAGCGCACCGCGCGCCGTGGTACCTGGCGCTAAACCCCTACGGGCGGGTGCCGACGCTCGACGAGGACGGTTTCGTGCTGTACGAGTCGACCGCCATTCTCGACTACCTCGAGGCAACCCATCCGACGCCGCCGCTGGTTCCCGCCGACGCGCGCGGGCGCGCCCTGGTGGCGATGCACATGAAGCTGTGCGACCTGCAGTTGGCGCGGCAGACCAGCACGATCATCTTCCCCAAGCGGTTCCTGCCGCCGGAGCGCTGGGACCAGGAGCTGATGGCGCAGGCCAAACGCGAAATCGAGAGGCACCTCGAGGTGCTTGAGACCCAGTTGCAGGGGAAGGAGTACCTCGTGGGCGACTGCTACTCGTTGGCTGAGGTGTGCTACACGCCGTTTGTGGAGTTCTTTCCGCTCATGGAAATCACTCCGCCGCCGGCCGTCGCCGCGTGGAGCGGGCGAATACTGCAACGCCCTAGCGCCGCGCAGACGAAACCGCCGCGGTAAACCGTACTCCGCACCCTCGGATTGGACAGTCGGTCGCTGCTCGGCGGTTGCGCGGCCGCTCGCTCACGCCGCCTTTCGGGCCTTTGCCCGCGGCGCGGCGGTAAACCGACCCCGCCACGTGGCTTGCCACTGACGCCCCGGGCCCTCGTGGGTTTCCAATTCCTCGGGGTGCTCCGCCAGGTAGATCCGCCGCAACAGCGCTTTGGGATCAGTCCATCTTCCCAGCGCCCTCAGGAGCGGTTCCCGCGCCTCCCAGGCGACGACCCGTTTTCCCCCGATCATGATCTGAACTTCACGGAGAGCATCCATGCTCTTGAGTGCGCTCTTTTTCATGGCTGCATTATGGACACTTTGAGTCCGTGATTCAAGCCCAGATGGCACAACAGGGCGGGAAATTTACACTCGAAGGGGCGTGCCGACCGCCGCCGTCAGCGGGATTGAACGGTGCCGGCAAGATCCCGGCGGGCGGTGGTCACGGGCTTGCCGAGGGGTTTCGCGGCGGTCGTGGTCGCGTGCTTCTTGGGTCGACGCCGCGGAGGCTGTTTCTTCGCCATCACTGGAATCGTGGCGGGCCGGCCGTCGATCCGCACGGCCAGATTGAGGATTGTGTCCACATACGCGTCGGAGTGGTTGTACTGCCAGATGACGCTGCGGCGTTCGGCGCGCGACAGGCCGGAGCGCCAGCCGTGTTGCGCGAAGTAGTAGCCGCAGGAGACGATCGCGTCGGCGGGGTCGTTGAGGCTGACGCGACCGTCGCCGTCGGCGTCGATGCCGTACGCCAGGTAGCTGGTTGGGAGAAACTGCGGAAAGCCGAACGCGCCGGCGCTGGAGCCGCGGAGGTCCAGTGGAGCGACGTCGGCGCGTTCGGCGATGGTGAACACGGCGCGAACCTCGGGATAGAACGTACGCTCCAGTTCCTCGGCCCGTTCGCGGATCTGCCGCGCGAGCGCCGGTGACAGGGAGCCGGTCGCATCCGCGTAGGAATCGAGAACGTATTGCAGATTGTCTGGGGCGTTGGCCATGGCGAGGCGTGCCAGGCGCGTCAAGACGATGTGCGATCCGGTGTTGCCGCCGCAACTGCTCTCGACGAAGAGAATTGCGGTAAGGACACTCGCCGGTACGCCGTGCTGCCTCGCGGCGCTGTCGAACTCGTCGCGATAGCGGTCGCGGCAGCGGCGGGCGGCGGCGACGCTTCGCGGGCGGAGGAAGCGACGATACCATGCGCGGGGTTCCCGCGGACGCTGCGGCGAAAAGACGAGTCCTGTGAAGCGGTCGATACGCGGATCCTGAAAAGTCTGCACCACCGACTCACGATTCACGCCGTCAGCCACCAGCTTTTCGATCAAGTAGCCCCAGCCACGATCGTCCGCGGAGGCCATCAGTGGGGCGCCGGTGAGAAGCACGAGCAGCCACACCAGCGGGCGGTACGACCGCTGGGGAGTCCGCACCCGGTGCCGAACCGTGGTGGGAGGATCGTCGTGGCCACGGGGGGCCTGCCGCGCAGCGCCAACGATCGAACGGTCGCGGATTGGCGTGGTGTCGTGGACAGCCCTACCCATGGTCTGTTTCCTGTGCGCTCGAATGTCCCGCGAGCGCGCTCAAGGCCAGGGCGGCACCGACGAGCAGGATGCTCAGCGCCAGATACAAAAGGTCCAGCGGGCTTTCGTAGCTCATGCGGACCGCGCGCTGGAAGAACTCGATCACCAGCACGAGGAGGATCAGTTTGGCGACCCGGTCCTTCAGGTCGTCAACCGTGCGCACGCGCAGCAGGCGTGGCCCGACCTCGGAACGCTCGGCGGCATCGATCTTGTTCACGAATAATTCGTACAGTGCCAGCCCGACGATGATCAGGATGGCGGCGATCAGAAAGCTGTCGGTGGCCTTGATGATGTTGGCCACGAGTTGGGCCCGCACCTGGGTGCGCACTTCCGTAGGCAGTTCGAGTGTCGCGTACTGTCGCAATCCAACCAGGAGATAGAGCACGTCAACCGCCGCCATGAACAGCGCCCCCACGGCCATGACCATGCTGGCAAGGACCCCAACCACGATGAGGATCCGCCCGCGCCAGAGGGCGAATTCAAAGAGCAATTCCACGCGCTTGGGATTCCAGACCACCTGACCTGCGCACCTTCAATCGCGGTTGCACTGTACCAGTTTTTGCCGTCTGCGCCAGAGGAACGGAGGGCGGATGATGTATGAGACTGTGGCGCGTGGGAACGGCGGTGACCATTTTGGCTGCACGCAGGCGCGGTGTAAGATTGGCCGATGCGTACGGGACTGGAGGGGTTGCTGGACGACCCGCAACGTTGGCTGGGGCGCGCGCGCGTCGGGCTGCTCGCCAATCCGACCACCGTCGATCGACGCCTCGTGCACGCGGTCGACCGGCTGCATCGGCATCCGGACATTGACTTGCGGCTGCTGTTCGGCCCGGAACACGGCCTCCGCGGCGCGGCGCAGGACATGGTGGGCGTTGGTGACAGCCGCGATCCGGTGAGCGGACTGCCGGAGGTGAGCTTGTACGGCCACACGTTTGAATCATTGTCGCCCACCGCTGCCCACCTCGCGCAAGTTGATGTCCTGGTTTTCGATGTGCAGGACGTTGGCGCGCGCTACTACACGTACGCTGCCACGATGGCGCTGTGCATGCGCGCGGCCGGACCGGCGGGTGTGAAGGTGCTCGTGCTCGATCGGCCCAATCCGATTGGCGGCGAGCAGATCGAGGGCGGTGGCCTGGAGCCGGGGCTCGAGAACTTTTGCGGCCTGTATCCGATCCCGCAACGGCACGCGCTGACGGTGGGCGAGCTGGCGCGGCTCTACAACCGCAGCTTCGGGATTGCGTGCGAACTCGACGTGGTTCCCTGCGACGGCTGGCGCCGCAGCCAGTACTACGATGAATGTGATCTTCCGTGGGTCATGCCGTCGCCGAACATGCCGACCGTCGACACGGCCATCGTCTACCCGGGTATGTGTCTCCTCGAAGCAACCAACCTTTCCGAAGGCCGCGGCACGACGCGGCCCTTCGAACTTGTGGGTGCACCGTTCGTCGATGGTCGCGCGCTCGCGGACGAATTGCGCGCATACGATCTGCCGGGCGTCCTGTTTCGGCCGTGCGTCATCGAACCGCGCTTTCACAAGTTCGCCGGACAGTCGTGTGGCGCCATCCAGTTGCACGTCACCGATCGGCGCGCTTTTCGACCGTACTGGACGGGCCTCGCGGTGCTCGTTGCGGTGAAGCGGTTGTGGCCGGACGCGTTTGGTTGGCGCACGCAGGCCTATGAATTTCGCGATGATGTGCCGGCAATCGATCTGCTGACCGGCCGGCCGGCGGTGCGCGAAGCGATCGATGCTGGCCAGGGGCTCGACGTGGTGGTGCACCTCGCCTGCGGCGGAACGGCTGTCTATGATGCCGGACGCTCGGCGGCACTGTTGTACTCCTGATCCGAAGCGCCGGGGTATCGGGCGTGACTACCGTCGCTTGACAGCTTGTGGTGCCCTTGTTAGCGTCGGCGCACCGTGGTCAACAAAGTCATTCTGGTCGGCAATCTCGGCAAGGACCCTGAGGTGCGTTTCACCCCGAACGGCCGTGCCCTGGCGAAATTCCCTGTTGCCACCTCGGAGCGCTGGACGGATCAAGACGGCAACAAGCAGGAGCGCACCGAGTGGCACAACGTCGTCGTGTGGGGTAAGCAAGCTGAAACCTGCGGTCAGTACCTGGCCAAGGGCCGGCAGGTGTTCGTCGAGGGATCGATCCGGACCCGCCAGTACGACGACAAGGACGGCAACAAGCGGTACATCACCGAAATCGTCGCGCGCGACGTGCGCTTCCTGGGCGGGGGCGGTCGCGGGGCGGCTGAGCCCGGCGGGATCCCGTTGGGTGAGGACGCCGGCGGTCCTCCGGCAGACGACGACATCCCCTTCTGAAAACTACCTACGAAGGATTTGTAAACAGAGAAGCGGTAGGGCGTAGGTCTTCCGCTTTTTTGCGTTAGGGAGCTGGTTCTCAGCGGGAAAACAGTATGCGCGCCGTGCGCGGCAGATTTGTGCTTGCCTGCCTGGCCGCGTGAGCGTATTCTTTTCACGCCATGTTCTCGCCAAGCCGATTGGACCGCTGGGCGGCCATTGTGGCGGGCTGTGTTTGGATGCTGTGCGCCAGGCCTGGTCTGGCCGACACTCGTCACTTTGTCCTCAATCCGGGCAGTTCGGTGACCTCGGTCTGTAATGGCTGCACCACGGCTCCGAAGGTTCCTGAGCCCCTGACGGGAAGCTTCGACGTAACCGTGCTCCCCCTGTCGTCGGTGTACGACGTCGCCGCCGTGACCAATGTGCAAATCATCAGCGAGAGTTACAGCATCTCGGGCAACGGCTTCGTCCAGCGGCTCGGGCCGGATCGCCAAGCGATGGTCCTCGACGCCACCATCAACGGCGACCAGGTGTTGCTGACCAGTGGGCGGCGTCAGCATGCCGATCCCGGGAGCATCACCATCATCCTCTCCTCCTCGCGTCGGGGCGCGCGCACGTACGTTTTGGTCATTTCCGCGTCCCCGGTGAATGACCGGCAGCCGGATGTGGATGGCGACGGCGTTCCCGACGCCCACGACAACTGTCCCATGGTCGCCAATCCGAAACAAGAAGATACGGATGGCGATGGTGTGGGGGATGCGTGCGACGATTGCGAGGAGACCCCCGCCGGCGCCCCCGTGACCGAGACGGGCTGCAGCGCCGCCCAGATGTGCCCCTGCGACGCCTCGGCCAGCGGCATCGAATGGCAGAACCAGAGCGACTATCTCCGTTGCGTCGCCAAGGCCGCACGGGAGTTGTACCGCGCCGGGCAGCTTACGGCCGCGGGGCGGCGCGATTTGCTGCACCGCGCCATGCGGTCAGGTTGCGGTCGCACGGTAGTTGCG
The DNA here is from genome assembly GCA_017860575.1 of Deltaproteobacteria bacterium. Taxonomy (GTDB): domain Bacteria; phylum Desulfobacterota; class Binatia; order HRBIN30; family HRBIN30; genus JAGDMS01. The sequence continues at coordinate 12,487 of JAGDMS010000028.1, forward strand.
CTGCGGTAGCCTGCCTCGCTCGTCAGCGGATTACGTGGCGGGCCGCGTCAGCAACGCCGCTGGCGCGGATGCGAATCTACTTCCGGTTCTTTCCGCCGTAGCCGTGGGTCGATTCGACCGCCGACTTGGTGGCGGCGTTCAGGTAATCGAGCACCTTGGGGGGATCGAAGCGCACATAAAGGTACATCACCGCCGCCCCGCAAATCAGCCCGTACACAAATTCCCGCATCGGTTCGCCTACCCGATTTCATCATAACGGCCGCGCCCGGCGCGGTCAAAGCATGCGGCCCGCGCCGGGCGCCGAGGAGGCGTGCGACCAATGCGATTAGGCTGAGTTTTCCCCTCCATTAGCCGCGCTCTTTGCCCGCCCCTCAGGTGCCGAACCCAACCTTGACAAGCCGTTCCATTTGCGAGCAGATACGCGACGTTCGTGCTGAATTGTCCGAGACAATCACTCAACGAACGGCCATCTGAAAGGAGAGGGGTATGGCAGCTTTGCTGGAGGGAAAGGTCGCGATCGTCACCGGCGCCGGACGCGGCATCGGCCGCGCGGAAGCGCTACTCTTGGCGAAACACGGCGCGAAAGTGGTCGTGAACGACCTCGGAGCGCATTTCGACGGCACCGGAGCGCCCAGCGCGACACCGGCACAGGAGGTGGTCGGCGAGATCAAGAAGATGGGCGGTGCGGCCATTGCCAACGGGGAAAGCGTGTCCGATTTCAAAGGGGCGAAGCGCATCATCGAATGTGCGCTCGACACCTTTGGCAAGCTCAACATTGTGGTCAACAACGCCGGCATTCTGCGCGATCGCATGATCTTCAACATGTCTGAAGAGGATTGGGATTCCGTGGCTGCGGTCCACCTCAAGGGCTCGTTCAACATGAGCCGGCATGCATGCGAATATTGGCGCGATGAACACAAGAAAGGGAACGTCCTCAACGGTCGCATCATCACCACGTGTTCCGATGCCGGCTTGATTGGTCCCGTGGGACAGGCGAACTACGGGTCCTGCAAGGCCGCGCTGGCGATGATGGCGATTGCCATCGACAACGAGATGGCGAAATACGGTGTCACGGCGAACTCGATCGCCCCCTTGGCGCGGACGCGACTGACGACGGATGCGACCCCGTCATCGGCTTGGATTTTCGGCCGTGAGGTGAAGCCCGGTGAATTCGACGTGTTCGGTCCGGAGAACGTTGCGCCGTTGGTGGCATGGCTGGTGAGCGACGATGCCAAAGACGTGCACGGGGAGGTGTTCCGCGTGGGCGCCGGGGCGGTGTGGCTCATGAAGGGCTGGCATTCGGCTGCCAAAATCTACAAGCGGGCGGTGTGGGACCCCAGTGAGTTGGGGGAGCAGGTCAAGGCCGAGCTCGCGAAGGGCGTGACGGCGAAAGAGGATCTGCGTGAGGTCATGACCAGCGTCATGTCGTAACACCCAAAGGGCGGCCCCGCCGGCTGTCGGGGCCGCCCGCTTGGATCTCCCGACGGTGCCACGCTACCGAAACATCCTGTTCATCTGCCACGCCAACACCAGTCGCAGCGTCATCGCCGAGGCGTTGCTCAAGAAAATGCTGATGGACCGCGCCCTGCACGACCACTTGCGCGTGGTCTCGGGCGGCATCGCCGCGTACGCGCGGGATGGGGCCCTGGTCTCGATGGATGCGCGGCTGGTTTTGCGCGATGCCGGGATTCACGTACCGGCGGACCGGGGCGCCACCGACTTGAAGCGCAATCGACACCTGATTGCGGATGCCGATCTCATTCTGACGATGACGGCACGGCAGGTGGAAATGTTGCGCGAGGCCTTTCCCGAGGCCGCAGGAAAGGACGTGTACACGCTCAAGGCGTTCGCGGGCTGTCCCGGGGATATTGAAGACCCGGTTGGTAAAGGTGAGGAGGTCTACGCCGCGTGTCGCGACGAGATCCGGTCCTGCCTCGAACAGGCGTGGGCACGCCTCGTGGCCCCTGCCGATTCCTGAGCTCAAACGGCGGGCGTGCGGGGGCGGTGGGCGGTGGTTGCGCCGGCACGGCGTTGGTGCGAGGTTACACATGCCTATGCAGGACACGGAATTTCGAAATCCGTCCGACGCGGTGGTGCGCGACATCCTGGTGCGTCCGCGGCGGATCGCGGTCGTCGGCTGCTCGGCCGATCCCGCGCGCGACAGCCATCGGGTGGCCCGTCTGCTGATGGAAAAGGGACACACCGTTATTCCGGTCAATCCCGGGGTGGACATGATTCTCGGGCAGCGTTGCTACGCGTCACTGGATGCGGTCCCGCCGCCGATTGATATGGTCGACATCTTCCGCCGTGCGGATCAGGCTGGTCCGGTCGTCGACGCGGCCATTGCCGTTGGCGCGCGTGTGGTGTGGCTGCAACTCGGCGTGATCGACCACGCCGCGGCGGTCCGCGCGCAGCGGGCTGGGCTCACCGTGATCATGGATCGCTGCCCGGCAATCGAGTACGATCACCTGTTCTGAGCGGACCATGCGCTGGGAAGTCCTCAAGTCGGAAATCATGTATCGGTGCCGGATCTTCGCTGTCCGGCGCGATGAGAGCCGTTCCTCGCTCAGCGGTCAGACCGCGGACTTCCACGTCCTGGAGACGAGCGATTGGGTGAACGTCGTTCCGCTGACCCACGACGGGCAGGTGGTGATGGTCCGGCAGTTCCGCCACGGGATACGTGACCTGACGCTCGAGGTGCCTGCCGGTCTGATGGACCCGACGGACCGCTCCCCGGCCGATGCCGCGCGACGCGAATTACGGGAGGAGACCGGCTACGCGGGGCACACCCTGGTACCGCTCGGTGTCGTACATCCCAACCCGGCGATCATGAATAACCGCTGCCATGTGTTTCTGGCGCGCGACGTCGAATTGGTCGGGGCACCGCAGTGGGATGGGACGGAGGAGATTGCAATCGAGACCGTTCCGCTTGACCGCGTACGCACCTTGATTCTTGATGGGACGGTCGGCAACGCCCTGACGTTGGTGGCATTTCATTTGTTGGGGTTGAACAGCGGCGGCGACGCGATGGGGCGGTGCGCGAGGGCCACGTGATGGGCCACCGGCTCGCAGGCGGGTGGCGCTTTACAGGACATAGGCCGGGGCATCACGCGGGAAGAGGAGAAGGGGTATGAGTACGGCAAACCCGACCGAACGCATCGCGGAGTGGGTGGCGCAAGTGCAATTCACCGACGTGCCGCGGCGCGTGACGGAGGAGGCGAAGAATCAGATTTTGAGTGTCATTGCGGCGGTGCACGCGGGCCATTTCTCTGAGGCCGGACGCATGATCAGCCGCACCGTGAAGGAGTGGTCGGGCGGGAAAGAGGCGACGATGATCCCGTCGGGCGAACGGACGCCGCTGTACAGCGCCATTTTCGCGAACAGCGCGCTCAGCATGGCGCTGGATTACGACGATTACCTCTTCGGGGGCCACACCGGGCACTCGGCCGTCCTGGTGACCCTCGCATTGGCCGAGAAGGTGGGCTGCAGCGGAAAGGACTTTCTGGTGGCGCAGGTTCTGGCGAACGAGATCGAAGGCCGCGTCGGCGCCTCGGTGTCCCGCGGCCCGCTGCACGACACGCTGGGGTCGTTCATCCATCTGATCGGTGGTGCCGTGGTCGCCGCCAAAGTGCTGGGGCTGGATAAATCGCAAATTCAGTCGGCGATCGGTCTAGCGATGACGCAGCCGAACCGGATGCTGGAAGCGGGGGCGTTCGGTTCCGACGGCCGGATGCTGGCGGTGTCCATGACCGCGCCGCTTGGGGTGCAGGCGGCCCAGTTTGCAGCCAATGGACTCTGTGGCGCCATGGACATCCTGGGGGCTGCCCACGGCTTCCTCGCCAACTTTGGCCAGCCGCCGGTCGCTGGAGGCTATGAGGGGCTGGGGAAGGTCTGGTTGAGTGACACCCTCTGTTACAAGATCTACCCTGGCAGTGCATACCTCGACACGACCATCGACTGTGTGCTGACGCTAGCGCGCCAGCACACGATTGACGCGAGAAAGGTGAAGGCCGTGCATGTTGCCGCCAACCCCGTGGCGCTGGAGATGGATGCCGTCTCCGCAGCGTATGTCAAGGGGCCGGAGAGCCTCCCCGCGACCTTGCACCAGCATATCGGGTACAACGTTGCCGCCGCGCTGGTCGATCGCGAACTGACCGCGCGCCAGTTCAGTCGGGAGCGCATCCGCGACAAAGCCACCTGGGATCTGGCGGCACGGGTGCAGGTGAGCCGCAGCGAGGTGATGGCGGAACGCATGCGCGAGCGCGCGCTGGTGAAAAGCGCGAAAGACGATGCGGCCGCGCCCGCGCCGTTGGACCTCGACAGCCTCGATCTGAGCGGTTTCAAGATGTCGTGCGGTGCGCACGTGCGTATCGAGTTGGAAGACGGTCGGACCTACGATGCCGAACAGGAAGTGCCGTTCGGCGCCGCCGGGCGACCCTACGACGAACGCCGGAAATCGGTGGAGGACAAATTCCGGCGGGAGACCCGGTACACGTTGCGCAAAGAGAAGATGGAGAAGGCCGTCGATCTCATCTTGCACCTCGATCAGGCGAATTCGGCGCAGCTCCGTGAACTAGTCAGACTGTGCTGTTCGGAACGCGGTTGAGGCCCGGCGGCGGCGAGGCGTCGTGAGCGACTCTCCGCGGCAGCTGCCGATGCTGCGCGTCTCCGCTTGGGAATCGGTGCCGCAGTTGGTGCATGGATTTTGCGGGCGGCGCGGGGGCAACAGCGGTGCTGCGTTCGCCGAGTTCAATCTGTCGTTCGCGGTCGGTGACGATCCGGACGCGGTTCGCCAAAACTGGCGGTGCCTCGGGCAGACGGTCGGCGGCCTCCGCTTCATGGGGATGCGACAGCGCCACAGTGACACCTGTGTCCGCGTCGACGGCGACGGAGCGCCGCCGGAAGCGGATGCGCTCATCACCGCGGTGCCCGGGCTCGCGCTCTGCATTTTGACGGCCGACTGCGTGCCACTGTTGCTGGTCGCGCCGGACCGGCGCGTGGTCGCCGCGGTGCACGCGGGGTGGCGCGGTACGTTACTGGGGATCGCCCGCCAGGCGGTCCATGCAGTCCGCCATCACTTCGGCGTGCCGCCGGCCGCCCTGCATGCCGCCCTCGGACCCTCGATTGGCGCGTGCTGTTACCAGGTCGATCGTGAGATTGCCGCTGACATCGAGCGCCGGTGGGGGGCGATGCCGGAGGCAGTGACGCAGGACGGGAGCAAGCGCCGCCTCGATTTGCGGTTGATCAATCGCGCATTGCTGGTGGGCGTTGGCGTGCCCCCGGCGCAGATTGTCAGCGTCGGGCCCTGCACCCGATGCGCGGGAGACGCCTACTTCTCCTACCGCGCGGCGTGTGCGTCCGATCCAACGGGCAGGACCGGGCGCCAGCTGAGCTTCATCGGATGGAACAGGTGACTTGGAAAGGGGCAGGGGGTTTGATAGGCTGCCCTTGGAGGAGCGAGCCTATGAAGCGACTCATCATCGCTAGTCTGATCGCTATGACGCTTGGGGTCTGCACCGGTGCCGCGGTTGCGCTCGAGGACGACTACGACGACACGCAATCGCATCCTCTGCGCGTCGCTGCCTACCTGGCCTACCCGATTGGCTTCACCGCCGAATGGTTGGTGCTGCGCCCGCTGCATTACATCATGTCGCGACCCTATCTGGAATCGATGTTCGGACATGCGCAGCACGAGGAAGTGGGAACCTACCACTAGCCGGGTGGGGCCACTCGCCACGCGGAGTGGCTCCGAACGGTAAGGCGATTTGCCCGCAAACGATTCTGGATCCCACGCAGGCTAGCTGATCGGCTCGAGTCCGGCGAAGGACGCCATCAGCTTCTTCCAGCTACCCTGATCAAAACGAACGGTCAGCTTGATGCGTTCGCCGTGGCCTTCGACGGCGCGAACCGTTCCGGAACCAAACTCCCGGTGCCGTACCCGTTGGCCAACGGCGAAGGTGCCGGCGGCGGTGGCGGGGGATGGCGCACGGACCACGCGCCGTTCCCGCTGGTGGTGCGCGGGCAGTTGCGAATAGGAATAGTCAATCACCGGTTCGTCGGTGTCCGCGGGCGCCACCGTGGCGCCCTGCGGCCGGAGCAATTCGGCGGGGATCTCCGCCAAGAAGCGCGACGGACGGTTCTGCTGTGCGCGGCCGTAGAGGTGCCGTTGCTCCGCGTGCACCAGAAACAGGCGCTCGCGCGCGCGGGTGAAACCGACGTAACACAGGCGGCGTTCTTCCTCGATCGCGGCCGCTTGCGCCAATGAGCGTCCGTGCGGGAAGAGGCCTTCCTCCATGCCGATGATCAGCACGACCGGATACTCGAGGCCTTTGGAATTGTGCAGGGTCATCAGCGTGACGCGGTCGTTGGCGGCGGTGTATGTATCCACGTCCGCGACCAGCGCGATCTGTTCGAGGAAGGCGGCCAGGCAGGGGTCTTCGGCGGTGGCGTCAAATTCCGCCGTGGCGGTGAGCAATTCGTCGATGTTTTCGGCGCGCGTTTCGGCCTCCGGGGCGCGCTCGGCCTGTAGCCGATCGAGGTAGCCCGTTTCGCGCAGGACAGCGCGCAGCAACGCGGTGACCGGGCCGTCCGCAAGGGCGCGGAGGCGGGCACACAAGTGGGCAAACACGGTCAACCGGCCAGCGGCTGCGGGCGTGATCGGGATGCTTGCCGGATCCGCCAGCGCCGTTGCCAGAGCAACGCCGCGCTCCCGCGCGGTGCGTTCGAGTGCGTCCACGGTGGTCTTGCCGATGCCGCGCGGCGGGACGTTCAGGATCCGCAGGAGACTGACGCTGTCGTCGGGATTCGCGAGCACGCGCAGATAGGCCAGCAGGTCCTTGATCTCCTTGCGATCGTAAAAGCGGGTCGAGCCAACCACGGTGTAAGCGACCCGCTGGCGGACCAGTTCCTCTTCCAGCGCGCGCGACTGCGCGTTGGTGCGGTAGAAGACCGCGATATCGCCGCCCGCGTAACCGTCCGCGAGATGTTGCTGAATCTGACGCGCGACATATTGCGCCTCGGTGCGCTCGTCGGCCGCGGTGTACAGGGTGATCGGTTCCCCGGTGTCATTGGCGGTCCACAGCTGTTTCCCCTTGCGGCCGGCGTTATTCTGAATGACGGCGCCCGCCGCGGCCAGGATGCGCTTGGTCGACCGATAGTTCTGCTCCAGCCGGAGCACCCGTGCGCCGGGGAAATCCGCCTCGAAGTCGAGGATGTTGCGGATGTCCGCCCCCCGCCAGCGGTAGATGCTTTGATCGTCGTCGCCGACCACGCACAAGTTGCGGTACGCGGCCGCGAGCAACCGCAGGATCTCGTATTGCACCCGGTTCGTGTCCTGGTACTCGTCGACCATCAGGTAACGGAACTGGTGCTGGTAGTGCCGTGTCACCTCGGGGTGGTGGCGGAACAGCTCCACCGTGCAGAGCAAGAGGTCGCCGAAGTCCAGCGCATTGTTGGCGAGCAACAACGCCTGGTAGCGGGTGTACACGTCCGCGACCATGCGGGCGTCGGCGTCCGCGGCGGTTGCCCGCAGGTCGGCGGGGGTGCGACCGTCGTTCTTCGCCTGGTCGATGCCCGCGAGGAGCCGCGCCGCTGGGTAGAGCTCGTCGTTCAGATCAAGGTCCGCTGCGACCCGGCGCAGCAGGGTGCGCTGGTCACTTTCGTCGTAGATCGTGAAGTCGGCGCGGCGGCCGATGGCCTTGGCATGACGCCGCAGGATGCGGGCGCACAGCGAATGAAACGTCGTCAGCCACAGCTCGCTGCCGGCGCCGGTCAGGCGCTCGGTGCGCTCGCGCATTTCGCGCGCCGCCTTGTTCGTGAAGGTCACGGCGCAGATGTGCGCTGGCGCGACGCCGTGCGCGGCGATCAGGTGCGCAATGCGGTGGGTCAGGACCCGGGTCTTGCCGCTTCCCGCGCCAGCCAGGACGAGCAACGGCCCCTCCACGTGCACGACCGCTTCGCGTTGTTGCGGGTTCAGGTGGGTGAGATCGGTAGCCATCGGACCCGGCACTCTAGCGGCGCGCGCAGGCGAAGTGAAGCGCGGTCTGGGCCGGCTTGAGAGCGAGGGGGACGGCGTGGTAGCGTCCGGCGGTGTATCAGCGCAAAGACGCCTTCTACCAGCGCGCAAAGGGGGCCGGCTACCGCTCCCGGGCCGCATTCAAATTGCTGGAGTTGGCGCAACGTGGAAAACTGCTGCGAGCCGGTGATCACGTCGTCGATCTCGGTGCATGGCCCGGGGGGTGGCTTCAGGTTGCGGCGCAGTTGGTGGGCCCGAGCGGCAAGGTGGTCGGGGTCGATCTCCAGCCGATCGAGCCGCTGCCGCAGGCCAATGTGGTGACGTTGGTCGGTGATATTGGTGCCGCATCGACGCAGGATAGCGTTTCCCGGGCATGCGAGGGGCGGGTCGACGTAGTCCTGTCCGACTTGGCGCCGAAATTGAGCGGGATCCGTGCCCGTGATGAGGCACGTGCGCAGGCGTTGGCGGAGACGGCTGCGGTCTTTGCCGAAAGGCTCCTCCGGCCCGGGGGTATCCTCGTGGTCAAGATGTTCATGAGTCCAGACCTCCCGCAGTATGTGGCGACTCTGCGGGGGCGCTTCGCGGAAGTACGCACGTCCCGGGTCGAGGCGACGCGGAAAGGCTCCGCCGAGGTGTACGTCGTGGCCAAGGGGTTCAAGAGATCGTCTCAAGACTCATAGACAACGAACTTGGAGACGATGGACGAAAGGCGCAAGCTTTTGTCGACGACGGGCTTGAATCTATTGTCTGTCCGTCTGGTGTCCGTCGTCCTGCCGTGGTTGAGACTGCCTCTTCACGGCCTCTCCGAGCGCTAGAGATATGCCACTGGCGGAAGTTTGACGCCGATATCGCAGGTGAATTGCGCCTTGCAAACGACGCTGCCTAGCCCCGGCGTGTGGCGCGGATTTCGCTTGGCGAGCCACGGCTAGGGTGGCGTCAATGCGACGAAATCGTTTGACATCGGCGGATGGGCGGGGCATACTCCGCCGCCAAAGAAATAAAACCTCGTTGCCCGGGATTGATTGACGGGGTTGGGGGGAAGGTAAGGGGGGTGGCTGCGGCATCGTACATGGCCATCGGGAGCGAATGGGCCCAGCGCGCGGGGCGGATACTCACCGGCTCGCTCTCTGATCTCAATCCGTTCCGGACCGACGAGCCGTACCTGAGCGTCGACATTGGCTCGAGCAGCGCCAAGCTGCTGGAGGTGGTCGGCGATGCGGGCCAGCTGCGGGTGCTGAACGCGGTGGTACTGCCGACGCCCGCGTCGGCGATTCAGAACAACATGGTGTCCGAGAGCGGGGCGGTGGCCGAGGTGATTCGCGCCGCCCGCGAGAGCCAGGGCATGCGCGCCCGCAGGGTGATTGCTGCGGTCCCTGGGCCGGCGGTCATCATCAAGCGGATGACGCTGCCGGCGCAAAGCGCCAGCGAGCTGGAGAACACCATCCTGTTCGAGGCCGGCAATTTCATTCCCGAAGACCTCGAAAATGTGAATCTCGACTATCAGGTCACGGATTACCTCGACGACGGCAAGCGCATCGAAGTGGTGCTGGTCGCGGCCAAGAAAGAGATCGTGGCCAGCTACGCCGAGACGATTCGGGCGGCCGGACTCATGCCTGCGGTCATCGATGTCGACTACTTTGCGCTCGAGAACATGTTCGAGATCAATTACGACATGGCCGCCGACCGCGCCATCGCGCTGGTCAACATCGGTGCGCGGTATTCATCGATCAACATTCTCAAAGGCGGTCGCTCCACCTTTACCGGCGATGTGCCGGTGGGCGGCCGAGACATCAGTGAAGCACTGATGCGCGATCTGGGCCTGTCGATGGAAGAGGCGGAATTGGCCAAAACCGGAGAGGTCAAGGCGGGCGTCGGCCGGGAGCAGGCGGAGGCGGTGATCGGCTCGGCGGCATCGGCGCTCATCGAGGAGATCCATCACGCCCTCAGCTTTTTCTGGACGGCCGCCACCGACGAAACGATCGACGCGATTTATGTGAGTGGGGGCGTGGGCCGTATGGCGGGGCTGGCGCAGTTACTCAGCGATCGGGTCGGCGCCCCGGTTGAGGTGGCCAATCCGTTTGCGCGGGTTGCCGTGGAGAACAAACTGAACACGCCGGCGTTTCGAGCGCACGCCGCCGAATACGCGGTGGCCGTGGGGTTGGCGACGCGACGCCCGAACGACAAATGATCCGCATCAATCTCCTGCCAACGAAGGAAGCACAGCGGGCGTTTGACCGACGCCAGCAGCTGTCCGTTGCCGCGCTCGGCCTTCTGTTGGCGGTGCTTTTCATGGTCGTTCCGTACATGCTGCAATCGCGCCGGCTCACGACCCTCGATCAGGAAATCAGCCAGTTGCGCAGCGAGCTCGCCAAGCTTGACGAGCAAACGCGGGAGGTGCGCGACCTGGACAAGAAACGGGCCGAATTGCAGGCCAAACTGCACGTCATCGACGACCTCAAGCAAAAGCGGGTCGGACCGGTCCGCATCATCGAAGATCTGAGTGCCGCCACACCGGAGAAACTCTGGCTGGTCGAGTTCAACGATGTCAACGCCTTGGCGACGATCACGGGGCTGGCGTTGGACAACCAAACGATCGCGACGTTCATGCGGCAACTGCAGAGTTCGAAATACTTTTTCGACGTGGACCTCGTCGAGACCTCGCAGAGTGAACCGGTCCGCGGGCCGGCCGCGGGCGAGGGCGCCCGCTTCAAGAAATTCATCATCAAGGCGCGTCTGGACTACTTGGGCGCCGGTGGAAAGTCGGCGGCCCCGCCGAGTCCCAGTCCGGCGACGCCGGCGAAATCGGGGGCCTGAGGGGCGCGCACATGAACGATCTCCTCGATCGCATATTCGAGTTGCCCGCGCGCCAGCGGATTCTGATCCTGGTCGGCGGCGTAGCCCTGGTGTTCCTCGCCTACGCCTACTTTTTCTACTGGCCGCTGAGCGCGGAGGTCGCGCAGCGGGTGGGCCAGCGCGATGACTTGCTGCGGGATCGCGCCCGCAAGACCGCGCTGGTGGCGAATCTCGATCGCGCGCGCGAGGAAGTGGCCAAACTCAACGGGGACCTGCGGGCGGCGCTGGCGCAACTGCCCGATACAAAGGAGATTCCCGATCTGCTGAGTAATA
>JAGDMS010000391.1 GCA_017860575.1 Deltaproteobacteria bacterium
GTACACGACGTTCTCGCGGATGCTGATGGTGCCGAGCGCGTCCGACTGCCAGTACCCGTTCTTGCCAATTAGCGGCGCATTGAGGGTCAGCCGGCCCTTGAACGCGCTGAAGTTCCCGACTTCGGTGGAGGCGGTGATGGAACGGTCCTCGGTCGGCTTGGCAGTGACCAACTGCACCGCACCGCTGATAGTGTTGCGGCCGAACAACGTCCCTTGCGGCCCGCGCAGCACCTCGACGCGTTCCAGGTCTTCCAGGTCCAGGTTATTGCCGAGCAGCTTGGCGATGTAGACCCCATCGACGTAGAGGCCCATCTTCGAGTTCTGCGCCAGGGTGGCGTTGACTTGCGACGGCCCGCGCATCGCGACGCCGAAGTTCGACGCGCCATTGGTGGATGCCACCACCTGCAAGCTGGGCACGCTCTGGGTGAGGTCGTAGACAGTCGTCGCCCCCTTTTCGGTCAGTGCCTCGGCGGTGAGCGCCGTCACCGAGATCGGCACCTCCTGGATGTTCTCCTCGCGTTTCTGCGCGGTGACGGTGATCTCCTCGATCTCCGCCTCGACCTTGGGGGCCGCTTTTGCCCCCTTGGCCGCCTGCGCCCAACCAACCGACGGTACAGCCAATCCAATGCTGACCGCCACCCCTATTGCGAACCGACAATAGAACTCGATCCGTCTCTCCGTCGTCGTCAGATCGACTTAGCCTCCGCTTCCCGTGTGCCCTGGCGTTCGCCAGGATTAGAGCGAGACGCGGGATATCACAGTTGGTCGAGGAATGCTAATGGGCTTGCCGTTGGCCGCAAGCAGCGAGAGAGTTACGCGACCTGCCAGCGTCAGCGCGGCGCGTGTCCCGCACCCACAGAGGTCGATGCGCGCGTGCATGGGAAGCCAATTCCCCGCCCTCTGGAGCGGCAGCTAAGCCGGCGGGGGCCCATGCTCATCGGAAGCGGGCGGCCCCAGCCCCAGAAAGGAGGGTGCCGCCGGCCGCATTGCGGCCGGCGGCATGCTGTCAAAGCTGAAGCTCCTACTTGACGTGCAGTTCCACCCGGCGGTTCTGCGCGCGGCCGTCCGCGGTGTCGTTCGACGCCACCGGCTTCGACTCGCCCAGGCCCTCCGCCGTGATCCGCGACTTGGCGATGCCGTGGTCGACCAGGTAGCTGCGCACGGTCTCTGCGCGCCGGCGCGACAACCCCAGATTGTACTGGTCCGTGCCGACGCTGTCCGTGTGGCCTTCCACCACGATGTCCACGCTGCCTTCCTGCTTCAACACCTGAACGGCCTCATCCAAGATCGGCTTCGCCTCGGCCTTCAACGTGGCCTTGTCGAAGTCGAAGTGCACACTGCGCAGCACGATCTTCTTCTTGGCCGGCGGCGGGGGGGGTGGCGGCGCCGCCTGCGCCACCGGCGGCGGGGGCGGCGCGACCTCCCCCTGGTTGAAGTTATAGGTCATCCCCACTCCGAACGTGCGGGGGGTGCCGTAGGCGGTGGAGGTAAAGCCCAACGAATCGCCGAAGTCGATGCCCCAGGTGCGATACTTGCGATCGAACAGGTTCTTGCCGAACGCGTAGAGGTCGAGGCTGCCTTTCTCGAGCGGGATCTCCGTGAACTGGATGCGCCCGTTGACCACCGCATACGCCCAGCCATCAATGTTGCGCACGCCGGTGTTTCCCGGCAGCGGCACGGTGAAGATGATCTGATCATTCTGCCAGAAGGTATCGACGCGCGCGGAGAACACGCCGACGCTGGTCGGCGGCGCCGTATAACTGACCCCCACACTAAACTTGTGCTCCGGGTTCAATGTCAGCGGACGCTGGTCCGATACGTCGGTCTTCACGAGGTTGCCGTTGCTATCGACAATCGGCCGCCCCTGCGCATCGAACGCCTGTTCCAGGAACTCCGTGAACTTCGCATTGCAGTAAGTGTAGGTGGCATCGACCATCACGCCGCGCAGCGGAATGGCCATCGCTTCGATCTCGGCCCCCCAGATGCGCGACTTCCCGGCGTTTTGGAGGATGGCTTGCGGACCGCTAGGCCCCGCTTGGAACGTGTTGATCACCTGATCGGTGTAATCGCTGTAGTACATATCGCCGTTCAGGCGCACCCGGTTGTCGAGCCACTGCGACTTGAGACCTCCTTCGTAGGTCAACATCTTTTCCGGGTCGACCACGTTGAACAGCCGCTGGTCGGTCGCGTCCTGATTGGCAAACCCACTCTGCCAGCCCTGGCTCGCCCGGAAATAGGTCATCACGCTGTTGGTCCACTGAAACGACGCGTCGCCGGTAAACGTGATGGCGTCGGGCCCGCCAAAATCCTTCCCCACCCCCTTCTCGAAGTTCGGGCTCGTGGCGCAGCCCGCTCCCCCAAAGCACTGGAAGAGCTTGTCCGAATGGGTATGGTCCTGATTGTACCGGATCCCGCCGGTCAGGCTCAGCCGGTCCGACAGAATGGGCAGCGTCCAGGTCGCCTGCCCAAAGGCCGCATACGAATCCGCCCAATTCTTATTGAACTGGTGGCTGTTCGTGAGCCGGCCCCCCATGACCACCGCGTCAGCGTCCGACGTGGAGTGCTCGCGGTAGTACATCGCGCCCAGGACATACCGGATGCGCGGCAGCGTCCCAATCAACTGTTCCTCGGTGCTCCACGTCTCCAGATTGGTGTGATTGATGCCGCTGAAAGCTTGCAGCGGGCTGCCGTCCAGGTCCGAACTATGCGACATGGTTTGGTTCCGATAGTGGTTGATCGACTTCACCGTCAACGCGCCGAACGGCCCGTACTCGCCCAGATCCCAGGCCAGGGTCAAGAAGTGCATCCTGTTATTGCCATCCTCATTGAGCCGGTGCGGGCGGCCGTTGAGGTCGGGGGTGTTCGGGGTGGCGTTGTTGCCAATCGCATCCACCCGGTTGGCCCGGACGTACGGCTGCAAACCACCCGCGGGGAGGAACGGGTTGGGAATGATAATCGACGTGTTCGGAATCCTGTACTGCGCGTCCGAGAGGGAAAGCGGGATGATGCGCATGAGTTGAAAGGCGGTGGGCGTTTCCCGAAAGCGGTGGTATTCGAACGCGTAGTCGACGGTGACATCTTTCGTCGGCTGCCACCGCACCCCTGTCCAGCTGAAGACGCGGTTCAAATTGCTCAACCCGGCCGACCCACCCGCCTTGACGTCCGTGGGGGACCGGTTGTCCCAGTACCCGTCATTGTGCTTGTACACGACGTTCTGCCGGAGGCTGATGGTGCCGAGCGCATCCGACTGCCAGAACCCATTCTTCCCGATCAGCGGTACGTTGAGGGTCAGCCGCCCTTTGAAGGTGTTATAGTTGCCAACCTCCGTGTTGGCGATAATGGAGCGCTCCTCGGTCGGTTTGCGGGTGACCAACTGCATGGCCCCAAGGATGGTGTTGCGGCCGAACAGGGTCCCCTGCGGCCCCCGCAGCACCTCGACGCGTTCCAGGTCCTCCAGGTCCATATTGTTGCCTTGCTGCTTCGCGATGTAGACGCCATCGACGTAGAGCCCCATCTTGGGGTTCTGCGACATGTTGTTGTTGGATTGCTGGATCCCGCGCACCGAGAACGAAAAGTTCGACGCGCCCTGGGAGGCCGCCAGCACTTGCACGCCGGGCACGCTCTGGTTGAGGTCCAGGAGCGTCGTCGCCCCCTTGGCGCTCAACGTTTCCGACGTGATCGCGGTGACCGAGATCGGCACCTCCTGAATGTTCTCCTCGCGCTTCTGCGCGGTGACGGTGATCTCCTCAATCTCCGTCTCCAGCTTGGCGGTTCCCGGCTTCGTCGCCTTCGCCGCCTGACCCCAACCCGGGGCCGGGATGGTCAGTCCAATCAGAACCGCAAGTCCGCCGCCGAGCCGCATCGACTTTCCGATGTTCCGCATAGCCCCCTCCTGTTCCGAGGTGTGGATGGCCACACCTGCCACATCAAGACTGTGGTGCCGGAGGATCGCGCCGAGCGATCAACGCGGCCGCCTCAGTGCAACGAGATGGGCGGGCATATATGACACTTGATAGATTTGTGTCAACCTCTGTTTTTGCCATGGTCCCTTGGAAGCGGGGTACAGGCAGACGCGCCAGCACGGTGCCGGCGGCCACCAAGTCAGAGCGCGCTCACGCTGGCGGCGCGCCTACTCGAAACGGGAGATCAAAACGAGTAGGGTCCGCCAGTGGCACAAACTGACGGACCCTACACTCGAGGAGTGCACCGCGGGCCTGGAGTCGGCCGGCGGTCAGAAACCCCAACGGCTACTTGACGTGCAACTCCACGCGGCGGTTCTGCGCGCGGCCGTCGGCGGTGTCGTTCGAGGCCACCGGCTTCGACTCGCCCAGCCCCTCCGCCGTGATGCGCGACCGTGCGACGCCGTGCTCGACCAGATAGGTCCGTACGGTTTCCGCACGCCGGCGCGACAACCCGAGGTTGTACTGGTCGGTCCCGACGCTGTCCGTGTGGCCTTCCACCACGATGTCGACGCTGCCTTCCTGCTTCAGCACTTGGACGGCCTCATCCAGGATCGGCTTGGCCTCGGACTTGAGCGTCGCCTTGTCGAAGTCGAAGTGCACACTGCGCAGAACGATCTTCTTCTTGGCCGGCGGCGGGGGTGGTGGCGGCGCCGCCTGCGCCACCGGAGGCGGCGGCGGGATGGCCGCTCCCTCGCTGAAGTTATAGGTCAGCCCCATCCCAAAGGTGCGGGGGTCACCGTAGGCGGCGG
>JAGDMS010000392.1 GCA_017860575.1 Deltaproteobacteria bacterium
CAGGCGCTGCTCCATGGCGATGAGCGCGGCCAGCTGCGCCTCGATATCCGCCAGGCGCAGCCGGAATTTCTGCGTCTGTGGTGCACCGCCGCTTTGCCCGTCCAGGACGCGCAGGCGTTTCCTGATAGCCGCGACCGCGCGGCTCTTCGCTCCGCTGTCGGCAATGGCGGTGCGCTCGTGCGCCAGCAGGAAACGGGCAATCTTCCAGCCGTCGCCCTCCTCTCCGACCCGGTTGGCAACCGGCACGCGCACCTCGTCGAAAAAGGTCTGGTTGGTGTGATGAAGGCCGTCGACGGTGATGATCGGCGAGATGCTCACGCCGGGTGATTTCATGTCCAGCAGCAGGAAGGTGATGCCCTGCTGCTTCTTGCCGGTGTCGTCGGTACGGACAAGGATGTGCATCATGTCCGCATAGTGGGCCTGGGTGGTCCACATCTTGGTCCCGTTGATCACGTACTCGTCGCCCTCGCGCCTGGCAGAACAGCGCAGCGAAGCCAGGTCCGAACCGGCATTCGGCTCCGAGTAACCCTGGCACCACCACGTCTCGTTGCCGAGAATGTCTGGAAGGTAGCGCTGCTTCTGTTCGGCACTGCCGAAGCTGTAGATGACGGGGCCCACCATGCTGACCCCGTAGGGGATGATGAAGGGCGCTCCCGCCAGCGCGTTCTCCTGCGCGAACAGGTATTGCTGCACGGTGCTCCATCCCGCACCGCCGTATTCCTTCGGCCAGCTTCCGCCGTACCAGCCCTTCTTCTCGTGCAGTATCCGCTGCCAGCGCACGTGGTCGTCCTTCTTGAGCAGCAGCTCGTTCTCGACCTTGTGCCTGATGTCCGCGGGCAGATGTGCACGAATGAAATCCCGGACTTCCTGCTGGAATTCCCGCTCGTCCTGCGTCAGTTTCATCATGATCTTTCGCCTTGGTGTTGCACCGCAGGTGCCGCGTCAGGAACGGGCTGCCAGCCAGGCCAGCTGTTGCGAACTGTCACCGTACAGGCTGTCAAGAGCCACCGCGCGACGCAGATAGTGCCCGATGACCAGCTCGTCGCTGACACCCATCCCGCCGTGCAGCTGAACCGCCACCTCGGCCATTTCGCGCAATACCTTCCCTACCCTCGCCTTCGCGGAGCGCAGCACCTTTTCCCGCTCCCCGGGATCGTCGAGTCCGGCCGAACCGGCCACCAGCCATTCCAGCGCGCGTATTTCCTCGGCGCCGATGACCATATCGGCCAGCTTGTGCTGCAGGGCCTGGAAACTGGACAGCCGGGCACCGAACTGTTCGCGCGTGTTGAGGAAATCCGCGGTCATCGCGACGAGTGCGTCCGCGATTCCGCGCGCCTCACCCACCAGCACCGCGAACGCATACAGGATTCCTTGCCTGACGGACCGGGAGGCAGCAGCCCCCGAGGCGAGCAAGGCATCCCCGTCGACGACAACATCCCGCAGCAGGATGTCCGCGGCGTAGCGGGAATCGATAGTCGTAAACTCATCGAGTTTCAAACCGCCGATTTCCGCGGGCACCACGAACAGCGCCGGCTGCTCCTCCAGCATCGCAGTCAGCAGCAGCCGATCGGCGGCCCCGGCCTGCCAAACCGCGCGCTTGCAACCGGAAATGCTGAATCCGCCGGGTACTCGCGTCGCACGACACTCGACGTGTTCGAATCCGGGATCGGCAAGCCACTCGCCGTGCGCGAGCACGCATTTCAGTTCGCCACTGATCACGGGCGCCAGCAATTCGCTGTCGAGCTCTTCCAGCAGCTTCCCCGCCAGCACGACCTCGGCGTAGGGCTCAGTGATCAGGACGCGGCCAAACGCCCGCATCAGCACATGCACGTCCTCCATGCCGCCACCGAGCCCACCCGCGCGCTCGGCAAAAGGCAATGCCAGCCAGCCCAGATCGGCGAATGCGGGCCAGTTGGCGCCGAATTTCCCCGACGCCTGCAGCCGCCGATGCCGCTCGTCGAAGGCATAGTGGTCGTCGGCGAACGATTCGACGGCGTCGCGTATCAGCAGTCGATCGTCTTCCTGCAAGGTACTCATCGGGATGGCTGGAGCTCCGTGAATCTACTGAAGAACGCATTCGCCGATACGGCCCACTCAGGCCTGTCGACGATTGAACCATTGCGCGCCAGGCATCTGCCTGATGCAGGCAAGCCTAGCAACACGGTACCGCACCGACAACACGGTACTGCACCGACAACCCGGTTCCAGGCAGGCGCAAATGACACCGCCCGGTCCGCTAGAACTCTTCCATGACGAAATCCGCCTTGCTGTTGCCGCAGTCGGGGCACTCCCAATCGTCAGGAACATCCGCCCAGCGGGTGCCCGGAGGGATTCCTTCCTGCGGACGGCCCAGGGACTCGTCGTAGACGAAGCCGCAGAAGACGCAGATGTACTTTTTCATATGGCCTGAATCGTTACAGGTTGCCGACAGAGACACGCTCAGACGGACCAGGTCAGCGGCAGATAGCGGACGCTGTTGGCCTTTCCTGCAACGACCCTGGGCTCCTCTCCGTGCTTGATCTCGAAGTGGCCAATCCGGCGGGTCCATTCCTGCAGGAACACCCGCAGCTCGGTACGGGCCAGCAGCGAACCGATGCACTGGTGCGCGCCGCGGCCGAACACCAGGGTCTTCTTGTCGCCGCGCCGGAAGTCCACCGTCATGGCATCCGGGTAACGCTGATCGTCGATACCGGCGCATGACGTGGGAAGCAGCACGCAATCACCGGCCTTGATCGTCACGCCGTTGAATTCCACGTCGTTCGCCGCGACCCGCGCCACATTGGCAATATGGTGGCGACGCATCATTTCCTCCAGCGCATCGTTGATGAGGCCGGGATCATCGATCAACTGCTGGCGGTGCTGCGGGCTACGCGCCAGGAACATGGTCACGAATCCCAGCATGCCGGCCACCGTGTCGAGCCCGGCGGCGACCAACAGACTTCCGAGTCCCATCAACTCCTCGTCCGTCACCGGCCTGCCGTCCTCGACCGAGCCCTTGATCACTGCGCTGAAGATGTCGTCGCCGGGATTCGCTCGACGCGCGGGAATGACTTTCGTAGCAACGTACTCGAACACGCGCCCGAAGGCGGCTTCCTGCACCGCCGGGTCACCCGAGCGGACGATGTCCTCGGAGATCTTCAGCAGGTAGGGCGTGTCTTCTGCCGGCAGCGCCAGCAGGCTCATGATGATCATGATGGGCATCTTCAGCGTGAATTCGGCGACGAATTCGCACTCGCCCCGCTGACGGAAGCCCTCGATCAGGGAAACCGTCAGGTCACGCGACACTTGCTCGAGTCCGCCGATGTTTTTCGGTGAGAAGAACGGCACCAGCAGGCGCCTGAAATCGGCATGTATGTTCCCGTCGAACTCCAGCAGCGGAATGACGACGGGATTCCTCGGAATCGACTGGACCTCGCTGGAGAAATCCTTCGCGTTCTGGAATATCGCCTCGATGTCCCGGTAGCGCGTGACCACCCAGTGCCCGCCGAGTTGCGGCGTGTAGAAGATGTCGGGGCCGTCGTGCAGCTTCCTGAAGTGCGCGTAGACATCGGTTTCCTCGCGCATGTCGTAGAAATTGAAGTCCCGCACGAGGTGCGGCGGTACGTGTTGGGGCACTTGCATTTCAGTCATTCTCCATTTCAGCCGCCAATAGGAATCGGACAACAAGACAAACAGTTCGGTGGCACGGGAACGCGGAGCTTCGCGCTACCCGGGGCCGGCCGGGGCCGGTTCAAAACGGTTCACGATGGGCCCCGATGACCGGAAGAAATCGAGGGCTGCCGAGATCCGCGCGGGAACCGGCAGCTTTGCGGGGTCGTTCCAGGGAAGCAGGATCCGGAGCATGCGTGGTGCGACATAGGTCAGTTGACGCCAGAAGAGGCGCTTGGAGCGCCGCACGGAAACCGCGCGTTCGCTCTCGGTGAGGTCCCTGCCGAACTGCTCCAGCACGAGCCTTTCCGCGCGCAGGAACGCCCCGCCCACGTGCCAGAACGCGTAGAGCAGACCGTGAATGCGGGTGGCATAGCTTCCTGAAACCGCCTGAAACGCATGGTGGCAGACGGCCCGGTGCTCGAATTCCTCCGCCACGTGCCACAACAGCAGGTTGGCGCCGTGCGGATCCGCGCCCTCGAAAAAGGCGTCGCATCGCTCGTGAATGTACCGGGAGTCGA
>JAGDMS010000173.1 GCA_017860575.1 Deltaproteobacteria bacterium
CTGATCACGCCGATTGCGATGGACGAGGGGCTGCGCTTTGCCATCCGCGAGGGCGGCCGTACGGTCGGCGCCGGTGTCGTGGCCAAAATCATCAAGTGAGGGGACGGGCCGATGCGCGATCTGATCTCGTTTCAATGCGAACAATGCAAGCGTCGCAATTACACGGGGACGAAAAACAAGAAAACGACGACGGAAAAACTGGCCTTTCGGAAATTTTGTCCGTTCTGCCGGACGCATACGGTGCATAAGGAGTCGAAGGTCTGACGCCGGGAGCGGAAGCTGTACGGGGCTGGCAGAGGGACGGTGCTTGCTGAGATGAACGTGTCGGGTCAGTAGCTCTAATTGGCAGAGCACCGGACTCCAAATCCGGGGGTTGCAGGTTCGAGCCCTGCCTGACCCGCTCTGCAGCAGGCCGAGCGCACGCAAAGTGAAAATGGGAATACAAGAGCAAGTGGGGAAGGTGCGGGACTCGATTCCGCGCGCGACCACCTTCTTGACGGAGGTGTGGAGCGAACTGAAAAAGGTCCATTGGCCGACGCGCAAGGAGACCTACGCGGCGACACTGGTTGTGGTCATTATCACCGTGATCGTTGCCGTGTTTCTCGGAGTCGCCGATTACGCCGTTTCCCATCTGGTCCGGGCCGTGTTGAGTTGATCCGCTATGGCGAAGCAGTGGTACGTGGTTCACACCTACTCGGGGTACGAGCACAAGGCGAAGGCCGCGCTCGAAGAGCGCATTCGGACCCTCGGTAAGCAAGACTATTTTGGCGACGTGCTCGTGCCCGCGGAGAAAGTCGTCGAACTCGTGAAAGGACGGAAGAAGACCTCGTCGCGGAAGTTCTTTCCCGGGTACATCCTGGTCAACATGGAGCTCAACGACGAGACCTGGCATGTGGTCAAATCGACCCCGAAAGTCACGGGCTTTGTCGGTGATGCGACCCATCCTGCGCCGATTCCGGAATCTGAAGTGCGCGACATCACGCAGCAGATGGCGGAAGGGGCGGCGCGGCCCAAGCCCAAAGTGCTGTTCGAATCGGGAGAGAGCGTCAAGGTGATCGACGGGCCATTTCAGGACTTCAACGGCGTGGTGGAAGAGGTCAAAGCAGATAAGGGCAAGCTCCGCGTGTTGATCAGCATCTTCGGGCGAGCCACGCCGGTTGAGTTGGACTTCGTCCAAGTCGAAAAAGCATAACGTCGCATTTCGGAGGACACCGTCGTGAAAAAGGTGATTGCAGAGATCAAACTGCAGATACCGGCCGGGCAAGCCAATCCGAGCCCGCCAGTCGGTCCCGCCCTCGGGCAACGGGGCGTGAACATTATGGAGTTCTGCAAGGCGTTCAACGCCCAGACGCAAGCCCAGCAAGGGCTGATCATTCCGGTCGTCATTACGGTGTACGCCGACCGATCCTTTACCTTCATCACCAAGACGCCGCCGGCGGCGGTGCTCTTGAAGCGGGCCGCGGGCTTGGAGAAGGGATCGGGCGAACCGAACAAGAAAAAGGTTGGGAAAGTGACCCGCGCACAGGTGCGGGAGATCGCCCAGCTCAAAATGCCCGATCTGACGGCTGAGAGTGTCGAGGCCGCGATGCGTACGATCGAGGGCGCGGCCCGTAGCATGGGGCTCGACGTGGTGGATTGAGCGAGGAGTGTAATGGCCAAGAATGGGAAACGATATCGCGCTGCGCTAGCGACGGTCGACCGCAGCAAACGGTATCCGCTTGATGAGGCGATCCGGCTGGCGGCGGTATCCGCGGCGGCCAAATTCGATGAAACGATGGAGATTGCTGTCCGTCTGGGCGTGGACCCTCGCCAGGCAGACCAGAACATCCGTGGGACGGTGTTGCTGCCGCATGGCACGGGAAAGACCGTCCGGGTGCTCGTGTTCGCCAAGGGGGAAAAGGAGCGCGAGGCGCGCGACGCCGGAGCGGACTTCGTCGGCGGCGAGGACTTAGTGAAGAAGATCAGCACCGAGAACTGGCTGGACTTCGACAAGGCGATCGCTACGCCCGACATGATGGGACTCGTGGGTCGGATCGGGAAGATCCTCGGTCCGCGCGGGCTGATGCCGAACCCGAAGGTGGGGACCGTGACCCTCGATGTTGCCAAGGCGGTCACCGAGCTCAAAGCCGGAAAGGTCGAGTACCGCGTTGAGAAGGCGGGCATCGTCCACGTGCCCATCGGCAAGGTGTCGTTTGGGCCCGAGAAGCTTACGGACAACGCGCGCACGCTGCTGAATGGACTCATCCGGGCGAAACCGGCGGCGGCCAAAGGCAACTATCTGGTGAGCGTCTCTGTTGCGTCCACGATGGGCCCCGGCGTGAAGGTGGATCCGGCGGCACTGCGGGCGCAGGCAGCCTGAGGAGGGAGTGGTGAACCGCGAAGAAAAAGCAACCAACGTTGCGGCGCTCCACGAGCGTTTTAGGAAGGCCACGGTCACTCTGCTTGCGACGTCACAGGGCTTGAATGTGAGCAAAGTACAGCAGCTCCGGCGTGCCCTCAAGCAGGTGGGTGGGGAATACAAGGTGGCCAAGAACACCTTTGCGCGCCGTGCGCTGCAGGATACCGCTTTTGCCCGGCTGCACGACCTGTTGGAAGGGCCGACGGGATTGGTGTTCGGCTATGCGGACCCGGTGGCCGTGACCAAGGTGCTGGTCCGCTTTGCCGAGGAGAACAACAAGCTCGCGATCAAGGCAGGCGTGTTGGACGAACAGTTGCTCGAACCGGCTGCCGTGGACGCGCTGGCGAAAATGCCCAGCCGTGAGGTGTTGTTGGCGACACTGCTGCGCACGATACAGGCGCCGGCGGTGCAGTTGCTGCGCACGATGCAAGAGCCTGGGGCGCGATTGACGCGCGTCATCGATCGTGTCCGCGCGCGAATGGAAAATCAGGAATAGGGATTCAGCGACAGAGGAGGATGTCCGATGAATGAAGGTATGGTTACGCGGGAGCAGGTGAAGGATTACATCAAGAATATGAGCTTGATGGATGCCGCCACCCTGGTGAAGGAGTTGGAAGAGGAACTCGGCGTGAGTGCTGCCGCACCGGTGGCGATCGCGGGTCCAGCGGCTGCGGCAGCCGGTCCAGCGGCAGCAGCAGCTGAGAAAGAGGATTTCACCGTCATGCTGACGGGCTCGGGAGACAAGAAGATCCAGGTGATCAAGGTCGTCCGCGAGTTGACGGGTCTCGGCCTGAAGGAAGCCAAGGACCTGGTTGACGGCGCACCGAAGCCGGTGAAGGAAGGGGTGCCCAAGGCGCAGGCTGAGGACATGAAGAAGAAGATCGAAGAGGCTGGGGGGACGGTGGAGTTGAAGTAGGCCTTGTCGGGGGGACTAAGGAGTCGCAATGGGTTCTCAGATAGCGAATAATCTGCGTTTTCGGCGAAGCTTTGGGCGGATCAAGAAGATCATCGAAATTCCCAACCTCATCGAAATCCAGAAACGCTCGTATGAAGAATTCCTGCAGCGGTCGTTGCCACCGGGCGAACGCCGAGACACCGGTCTGCAGGGCGTCTTCCGCTCGGTCTTCCCCATCAAGGATTTCAACGAGACATCCTCGCTCGAATTCGTGAGCTACGGCCTCGGCGAGCCGAAGTATTCTGTCGACGAGTGCCACGAGCGGGGCATGACGTATGCCGCCCCCCTCAAGGTTACTATCCAGTTGGTCATTTGGGATGTGGACCCGCAGACCGGTGCACGTTCGATCAAGAACGTGAAGGAGCAGGAGGTTTACTTCGGCGAAATCCCGCTGATGACCGAGAACGGGACCTTCATGGTCAATGGGACCGAGCGGGTTATCGTGAGCCAGTTGCACCGCTCACCGGGCGTCTTTTTCGATCACGATAAGGGTAAAACGCACGCCAGTGGGAAGCTGCTGTACTCGGCCCGCATCATCCCATACCGGGGATCCTGGATCGACTTCGAATTCGACCCGCGGGACATACTTTACGTTCGGATCGATCGCCGGCGGAAGTTCCATGCCACCGTACTCCTGCGGGCGCTCAACATGACGACCGAGGATCTTCTGAACTACTATTACAAGACCGATACGATCCTCCTCGATGGGCGTAAGGTCGCCAAGGCGTTCAAAGCGGATCAGCTGGGCGGCTTGAAGGCGACACGTGACATTCGCGATGGCAACAACGACTTGATCGTGAAAGAGGGCCGCAAGATCACCAAGGCCGCGATCAAGCAAATGGAGGCGGCCGGCATCAAGGAGATCCCGATTACGCTCGAGGAAGTTGTGGGCCGCGTGGCGGCCCGAGGTGTTGTTGGAGTGCAACCAGGAACTGACCGCTGACCGTCTCGAAAAGCTGCGCAGCCAGGGCATTGCGGCGGTCGAGGTGTTGTTCCTCGACGATCAGCATATCGGTCCGTCCCTGCGGAACACGGTGCTGCTCGACAACATTCAAAGTTCCGAGGAAGCTATCATCGAGATCTATAAACGCCTGCGTCCCGGAGATCCGCCCACGCTCGAGACGGCGACGACCTTCTTCAATAACCTGTTTTTCAACGCGGAGCGCTACGATCTCTCCCGCGTCGGGCGCCTCAAGGTCAATCACAAGCTGAAGCTGCACGTTCCGCTGGACCAGGGAACCCTGCGGCGAGAGGATATTCTGGAGGTCGTCCGCTACCTGATTGAGCTGAAGAACGGGAACGGCACGATCGACGATATCGACCACTTGGGCAATCGCCGTGTGCGGGCAGTCGGTGAGTTGGTGGAGAATCAATACCGCATCGGCTTGGTGCGGATGGAGCGTGCCATCAAAGAGCGCATGAGCCTGCAGGACATCGAAACCCTGATGCCCCAGGAACTCATCAACTACAAGCCGGTGTCTGCGGTGATCAAGGAGTTCTTTGGCTCGAGCCAGCTCTCGCAGTTCATGGACCAGACCAACCCACTGTCCGAAATCACCCACAAGCGCCGTCTTTCGGCACTTGGACCGGGCGGTTTGACGAGAGAGAGGGCCGGCTTTGAGGTGCGCGACGTGCACCCGACGCACTACGGTCGTGTCTGCCCGATCGAAACTCCGGAAGGGCCCAACATCGGGTTGATTGCGTCGCTGTCGACCTACGCCCGTGTCAACGAATTCGGTTTCGTCGAGACGCCCTATCGGGAAGTCGAGAACGGGCGCGTGACTGACCGCATCCGCTACCTTTCGGCCCTTGAAGAGGAGGACCATGTCATCGCCCAGGCGAACGCACCGATCGATGCGAAGGGCGCGTTCACGGTCGATATGATTTCCGCGCGCCTCGGCGGTGAGTTCACCATGGTGCGGCCCGAGCAGGTGCAGTTTATGGATGTGTCTCCCAACCAGCTCGTCAGTGTCGCCGCGTCGCTGATTCCGTTCCTCGAAAACGATGACGCCAACCGCGCGCTGATGGGATCGAACATGCAGCGCCAGGCCGTCCCGTTGCTGCGTACCGAGGCTCCGCTGGTCGGCACTGGCATGGAACGGGTAGTGGCGCGGGACTCGGGTGTGACGGTCTTGGCCAAGCGAGCCGGCACGGTTGAAAGTGTCGATGCTACCCGCATCGTCATCAAGGTCGACAAGGTCAGCGATGTGGGCCGCGATCCCGGCGTGGATATTTACAACCTGACCAAGTACCAGCGTTCGAACCAGAATACCTGCATCAACCAAAAGCCTGTCATCCTCGAGGGCGATCACGTCGAAGCGGGCGACGTCATTGCCGATGGCTCGTCCACCGAGATGGGTGAGTTGGCCCTCGGTCGCAACGTCCTCGTCGCCTTCATGCCTTGGGGCGGGTACAACTTCGAAGACTCGATTCTGATCAGTGAGCGGGTGGTAAAGGACGATTACTTTACCTCGGTCCACATCGAAGAATTCGAATGCGTGGCACGCGACACGAAGCTCGGGCCGGAAGAGATCACTCGCGATATTCCCAATGTCGGTGAAGAAGCTCTCAAGGACCTCGACGAGAGCGGGATCATTCGCATCGGTGCCGAAGTCCGGCCGGGCGATATCCTGGTGGGAAAGATCACCCCGAAGGGGGAGACGCAGCTATCGCCGGAAGAGAAGCTGTTGCGCGCCATCTTTGGTGAGAAGGCAGGCGAGGTGCGCGACACTTCCCTAAAAGTGCCCCCGGGAGTGGAAGGGACGGTCATTAATGCCCGTGTCTTCTCTCGCAAGGGCGTCTCGAAAGACGAGCGCAGCCGTTTGATCGAAGACGAGGAGATCGCTCGCCTGAAGAAGGACCAACAGGACGAGCAGCGCATTATTCGGGACACGACCTTGAAAAAGGTTCGCAAGCTGCTTGTCGGCAAGAGCACCGCGACACGTCTCACCGATGACAGTCGAAAGGTCCTCTTGCCAAAGGGGCACGAAATTACGGCCGCAGACCTCGAGGAGATCCCCGCCGCTCAATGGGGTGACATCAAGGTCGGGGACGAAAAGGTCGATGAGGAGTTGGGGCGGGTGGTCGAGGCGATGCAGGAGCAACTTTCACTGATTCGCATGGTGTTCCAGGAAAAAATGGAACGCCTCAAGGGGGGAGATGAGCTGCCGCCTGGTGTCATCAAAATGGTCAAGGTCTTTGTGGCCATCAAGCGCAAGCTGCAGGTGGGCGATAAGATGGCCGGCCGCCACGGCAACAAAGGCGTCCTGTCGCGCATCCTTCCCGAAGAGGACATGCCGTATCTAGAGGACGGGAGCCCGGTCGATATCGTCCTCAACCCCCTCGGTGTTCCCTCGCGTATGAATGTCGGCCAGATCCTGGAAACGCACCTCGGCTGGGCGGCGCGTGCGCTTGGGGTGCAACTGGTCGAGCAATTGAACGGTCGCGACGGCGACCTGCGCGAACGGATGCGGGAACTGTACGGCAAGGAGGTCGGCGATCTAGTCGACCGCTTGAAGGATGAGGACCTGCAGCGGTTGGTGCGGAAGGCGGGCAACGGCATTCATGTCGCCTCGCCCGTGTTCGATGGTGCCGGGGAGAACGAGATCTTCGGGCTCCTCAATCGGGCGGGCTTGCCGGCCACGGGTCAGGCGCGCCTCCGCGATGGCCGCTCTGGCGATGCGTTCGCCCAGCCGGTAACCGTGGGCATCATGTACATGATGAAGCTACACCACCTGGTGGATGACAAGATCCACGCCCGATCTACGGGGCCCTATTCGCTGGTGACGCAACAGCCGCTGGGAGGCAAGGCCCAGTTCGGCGGACAACGACTCGGGGAAATGGAGGTGTGGGCTCTGGAGGCATATGGTGCCGCCTTCAGCCTGCAGGAAATGCTGACCGTGAAATCGGACGATGTGGCCGGCCGGACCCGGATGTACGAGGCCATCGTCAAAGGAGAGAACGTGCTGGAACCCGGACTGCCGGAGTCCTTCAACGTCATGATGAAGGAGCTGCAGAGCCTGGCGCTCGACGTCGAGCTATTGGAAGCAACACCGGCCGACGAGGACCGCCCATAACGTCGGGATTGCACGGAGGAATCATGGAGGATCTCTTTACCCTTTTTGAGAAGCCGAAGAACCCCCTGAGCTTCAATGCGTTGCGGGTGTCGCTGGCGTCACCCGACAAGATCCGCTCGTGGTCGCACGGCGAGGTCCGCAAGCCCGAGACCATCAACTACCGGACCTTCAAGCCCGAACGGGATGGGCTGTTCTGTGCGAAGATCTTTGGACCGACGAAAGACTACGAGTGCAACTGCGGAAAGTACAAGCGGATGCGCCACCGCGGCGTGGTCTGCGAGAAGTGCGGCGTTGAGGTGATCCAGTCAAAAGTGCGTCGCGAACGGATGGGCCATATCGATCTCGCCACGCCCGTTGCGCACATCTGGTTCCTGAAGAGTCTTCCCAGCCGGATCGGGACCCTGCTCGACATGACGCTGAAGGAACTGGAGAAAGTTCTTTATTTTGAGTCCTACGTGGTGACCGATGCGGGCAAGACCCAGCTAACCTACAAAGAATTGCTGAGCGAGAACCGGTACCGCAAGGCGCGCGAGGAATACGGCGACGGCTTCGACGCCCAGATGGGCGCGGAGGCGATCCGGACGCTGTTGAAGGACATCGACGTTGACGAGCTGTCGTCGGAATTGCGTATCGAAATGCGTGAGGCCACCAGCGAAGCGAAGCGCAAAAAGATCGCAAAGCGCCTCAAGGTGGTGAATGCCTTCAAGGCATCCGGAAACCGGCCCGAATGGATGATCATGGAAGCCATTCCGGTCATCCCCCCGGACCTGCGCCCCTTGGTGCCGCTGGACGGTGGCCGTTTCGCCACTTCCGACCTGAACGACCTCTACCGGCGGGTGATCAACCGCAACAATCGGTTGAAGCGCCTGATGGAACTCAACGCTCCCGACATCATCGTCCGCAACGAGAAGCGCATGCTGCAGGAAGCGGTGGATGCGCTGTTCGATAACGGGCGCCGCGGGCGGGCGATCACCGGCCCGAACAAGCGGCCGCTTAAGTCGTTGTCCGACATGTTAAAGGGAAAGAGTGGCCGGTTCCGCCAGAACTTGCTCGGCAAACGCGTCGACTACTCTGGCCGTTCCGTGATCGTTGTGGGTCCAGAACTACGTCTGCACCAGTGTGGCCTGCCAAAGAAGATGGCGCTCGAGCTCTTCAAGCCATTCATTTACAACAAGCTGGAAGAGCGCGGCTTCGTGACCACGATCAAAAGTGCCAAGAAGATGGTGGAGAAGGAACGACCCGAAGTCTGGGACATCCTCGACGAAGTGATCCACGAGCACCCCGTCCTGCTGAACCGTGCTCCGACTCTACATCGGCTCGGCATTCAAGCGTTCGAGCCGATCCTAATCGAGGGCAAGGCAATCCAGCTTCATCCGCTGGTCTGCGCCGCTTACAATGCCGACTTCGACGGCGACCAGATGGCCGTGCATGTTCCGCTGTCGGTCGAAGCTCAGGTTGAGGCGCGCGGGCTGATGATGTCGACCAACAACATCCTGTCACCGGCGAACGGCAAGCCGATTATCGTTCCGACGCAGGATATCGTGCTCGGCCTCTACTACATGACGCGCGAACGGCCGAATGCCCCCGGCGCGGGCAAGCGCTTTGCGGACTTCGGCGAGGTCCGAATCGCGTACGATCAGGGCGAGGTAGACCTGCAAGCGCCGATCAGTGTGCGTCACAACGGACGTCTCGTCGACACCACGGTGGGGCGGGTGCTGATGTACGAGATCGTGCCGCCGGAAATCGCGTTCAGCGAAGTCAATCGGGTGATGAAGAAGAAGGAGCTGGGAGGCCTTATCGACCTGGCGTACCGCTATTCCGGCAACAAGGCAACGGTGATTTTTGCCGACAAACTCAAGGACCTCGGCTATGATTACGCGACTCGTGCCGGGATTTCGATCGCCATCAAGGACATGGTCATCCCGGGCAATAAGCCCAAGTTTCTCGAGGAGGCCCAGGCGGCTGTTCGTGAGATCGAAGAGCAATACAACCAGGGGCTCATCACCGACGGCGAGCGCTACAACAAGGTGGTGGACATCTGGGCGGAGGTGACCGACCGCATCGCCGACGAGATGATGCGCGAGCTCCAAACCGAAACCGTGGTGACGGAAAAGGGGCAGCGGCAGACGGGATCCAGCTTCAATCCGATCTTCATGATGGCGGACTCCGGTGCTCGTGGCAGTGCGCAACAGATCCGCCAACTCGCGGGAATGCGTGGTCTGATGGCCAAGCCATCCGGCGAAATCATCGAGACGCCCATCACGGCGAACTTCCGCGAGGGACTCACCGTGCTCCAGTACTTCATCTCGACGCACGGCGCGCGCAAGGGCCTTGCCGATACGGCCTTGAAGACGGCAAATTCCGGCTACCTCACCCGCCGGCTCGTCGACGTGGCGCAGGATTCCATCATCACCGAGGAAGACTGTGGCACGATGGACGGGATCGAAATGAGCCCGCTCGTGGAAGGTGGCGAGGTGATCGAGGGGTTGGGCGATCGTGTGCTCGGTCGGGTCGCTCTGGAAGACATTTTGGACCCGTTTACGAACGAGACCATCGTTCGGGCGAATCAGGAAATCAACGAAGAACTGGTGAAACGCATCGAGGACGCCGGCTTGGAGCGCGTCAAGATCCGCTCGGTGCTCACCTGTCAGTCGCGCCAGGGCGTCTGCATTCGCTGCTACGGCCGCGACCTGGCACGCGGCCATATGGTGAACCTGGGTGAAGCAATCGGGGTCATCGCGGCGCAGTCGATCGGTGAGCCGGGAACCCAGCTGACCATGCGGACGTTCCATATCGGCGGTACGGCGAGCCGCCGTGCCGAGCAAACAACGCTGGAACCGCGCAACGATGGGTTCGTAAAGTTCGTGAATCTGTCCACCGTCACCAACAAGGACGGCGATCTCGTCGTGATGAATCGCAATGGTGAGGTGGTGATTGTCGACCGCCCGGAGCCGAACCGCGAACGCGAACGCGAGCGCTATTCGATGGTGTATGGGGCGAAGCTCAAGAAGAAAGATGGTGCCCGCGTCAAGGCCGGCGAACTGCTGGCGGAGTGGGATCCGTACACCAACCCGATGCTGACCGAGGTCAGCGGAACGGTGAAGTTCGGCGATATCCTCGAGGGCGTCACCATGGAGGAGCGCGTCGACGAGCGCACGGGCCTGTCGACGAAGGTCATCATCGATTGCAAGGATCTGGACAAGCGGCCGCGCGTCTCGATCAAGGACCGCGATGGCAAGACTTTGCGACTTCCGGGATCGGAGGCTTACGCCCGCTACGTCCTGCCGGTGGGAGCGCATATCCACGTCACCGAAGGCCAGGCCGTCTCCGCTGGCGACGTGATCGCGAAAATCCCGCGGGAGACCACAAAGACCAAGGATATCACCGGTGGGTTGCCTCGGGTGGCGGAGCTCTTTGAGGCCCGCAAACCCAAGGAGTTCGCCGTTATCAGCGAGATTGACGGAACGGTCTCGTTCGGCAAGGACACCAAAGGTA
This sequence comes from Deltaproteobacteria bacterium, assembly GCA_017860575.1. GTDB lineage: Bacteria > Desulfobacterota > Binatia > HRBIN30 > HRBIN30 > JAGDMS01. The sequence continues at coordinate 10,925 of JAGDMS010000173.1, forward strand.
AGCGCAAGGTCGTTGTGACCCCGGAAGTCGGAGAACCGCGTGAATACTTGATCCCCAAGGGGAAACACATCAGTGTTCACGAGGGAGACCAGGTGCGCGCCGGCGAGCCCCTGATGGATGGCTCGTCCAATCCACACGACATCCTCACCATTCTCGGCGAGAAGGCGTTGGCCAAGTATCTGGTCGATGAGGTGCAGGAGATCTACCGCCTCCAGGGCGTTCGGATCAATGACAAGCACATCGAGGTTATTGTCCGCCAGATGCTCCGACGCGTTCGTATCAAAGAGGTCGGCGATACCGAATTTTTGATCGGTGATCAGGTCGAGAAGTGGCGGTTTGAAGAGGAAAACCAAAAGGTGCTGCGCTCGAGTGGCGAGCCGGCCATAGCCGAGCCTCTCCTGCTGGGCATTACCAAGGCCAGCCTTTCGACGGACAGCTTCATTTCAGCTGCGTCCTTCCAGGAGACCACCAAGGTGCTGACCGAAGCGGCCATCAACGGGAAGGTCGACCACCTTGTCGGGCTCAAGGAGAACGTCATCATGGGTCGCCTGATTCCGGCAGGAACAGGCGTGCCTCGCTACTCGGACATGGAGTTGGTTGTTGAGGGGGCGGAAGAGGAGGCCCTGCAGGAACCGGTTCCCGTCGTGGCTGAGGCTATCGAGGGGTAAGCCTTGACTTTGGCGGGGAGTTTGCATACAAACTGCTGTTCATTTCTCTAGCCAAGAAGCGCGCGAAAACACATGCCAACGATCAACCAACTGGTTAAACAGGGCCGCGTCAAACAACGTCGCAAAATGACCGCTCCGGCCCTGCAATGCTCGCCACAGAAACGGGGTGTGTGCACCCGCGTGTACACGCTCACTCCGAAGAAGCCCAACTCGGCCCTGCGGAAAGTTGCGCGCGTACGGCTGACGAACGGGATTGAAGTCACCACGTACATTCCGGGAATCGGTCATAACCTACAGGAACATTCCGTGGTGCTGATTCGCGGCGGTCGCGTGAAGGATTTGCCCGGCGTCCGCTACCATGTCATCCGCGGAACGCTGGACTCGATCGGTGTGCAGGACCGGAAACAGGGACGGTCAAAGTACGGCGCCAAGCGCCCCAAGTGAGCTGATAGGATAAGTACGACATGCCGCGCAAAGGAGAAGTGCGGCGTCGGGAAATTCTGCCCGACCCGAAATTTCACGACCGAATGGTGGCCAAGTTCATCAACGCGATGATGGGCCGCGGGAAGAAGAGCACCGCCGAGCACATTATGTACGGAGCGCTCGACCTAGTTGGCGACCGCGCCAAGGAAGAGGCCCTGGGGGTGTTTCGGCGAGCACTGGACAACGTCAAGCCGGTTGTTGAAGTACGATCGCGCCGGGTCGGCGGGGCCACGTACCAAGTGCCGGTGGAGGTGCGTCCGGCAAGACGGACGTCCCTGGCGATGCGGTGGCTCGTCTCGAATGCACGCGGGAGAAGCGAAAAGTCGATGGCCGAACGATTGGCCGGAGAGTTGCTCGACGCGGCCAACAATCGCGGGGCCGCCATTAAGAAGAAGGAAGATACGCATCGGATGGCGGAAGCCAACAAGGCTTTTGCCCATTACCGCTGGTAGGATCACATCGGAAGGGTGAATGAGGTGGCCCAAGCTACAGGTCGCCGCACACGAACACATCATGGCTCGGAAAGTCCCACTCGAACGCACGCGCAATATCGGCATCATGGCCCATATCGATGCCGGCAAGACGACGACCACCGAGCGTATCCTGTACTACACCGGCATCAGCTATAAGATCGGCGAAGTCCACGAGGGTACCGCAACGATGGACTGGATGGTCCAGGAGCAGGAGCGCGGTATTACGATCACCTCGGCGGCGACCACCTGTACCTGGCGGGATCATCGAATCAACATCATCGACACACCCGGGCATGTGGACTTCACCATCGAGGTGGAGCGGTCCCTGCGTGTGCTCGATGGCGCCGTCGCGGTGTTCTGCTCCGTGGGCGGCGTCGAACCCCAGTCCGAGACGGTGTGGCGCCAGGCGGACAAGTATCGCGTTCCCCGTATCGCGTTCATCAACAAGATGGATCGGGTCGGCGCCGACTTTTTTCGTGGCGTCCGGATGATCCGTGAGCGACTGCGCGCGAACGCCGTGCCAGTGCAGTTGCCGATTGGTAAGGAAGATTCGTTTCGGGGCGTGATCGACCTGATCGCCATGAAGGCGATCTTTTGGGACGAGGACACGCTCGGCGCGCGCTATCGGACGGAAGCGATCCCGACGGAGCACCTGGAGGCCGCCGAGCAGTACCGTGAACAACTGCTCGAGGCGGTGGCCGAGAGCGACGAGAGCCTCTTGGAGAAGTACCTCAACGGCGAGAGCATTTCGGAAAGTGAGCTGCGTGATGCCGTGCGGCGCGCGACGTTGGACATCCAAGTCATACCGGTGCTGTGCGGCGCGGCGTTCAAGAACAAGGGCGTGCAGCCTTTGCTCGATGCCGTTGTCGATTTCCTGCCTGCGCCGACGGACGTTACTGCAGTTCAGGGGGTGAACCCGCACAACGAGGCGGCGGAGTCGCGGCCTGCCGATGACCAGGCTCCATTTTCTGCCCTTGCCTTCAAGATCATGACCGATCCCTTCGTCGGCACCCTCACGTTCATGCGGGTGTACTCCGGGGTCATCGAGTCTGGTTCCTACGTGTTCAACTCGACGAAGGGGAAGAAGGAACGCATCGGCCGTCTCCTCAAAATGCACGCGAACAAGCGCGAGGACATCAAGGAGATTTGTGCCGGCGATATCGCGGCGGCGGTCGGGTTGCGGGATACGACGACGGGAGACACGCTGTGTGATGATGCCCACCCGATCGTGCTGGAGTCCATCGAGTTCCCGGCGCCGGTGATCTCCATTGCCATCGAGCCGAAGACCAAGGCGGATCAGGAAAAACTCGGGGTTTCGTTGCAGAAGCTGGCAAGCGAAGACCCGTCATTCCGGGTTGCGACTGACCGCGAGACCGGACAGACGATTATTTCGGGAATGGGGGAACTCCATTTGGAGATCATCGTTGACCGCTTGCTGCGCGAATTCAAGGTCGATGCGAATGTGGGCAAACCCCAGGTTGCCTATAAGGAAACGATCCGGAAGGCAGTCGAGCGAGAGGCGAAGTTCATTCGTCAGACCGGCGGGCGCGGCCAGTACGGGCACGTCGTGCTGCGGGTGGAGCCGTTGAAAGCCGGCACCGGTTTCGAGTTCGCCGACTCCACCAAGGGCGGGGTCATTCCACGCGAATATATCCCGGCCGTCGAACGCGGCGTGCGCGATGCCATGGAGACGGGCGCACTCGCGGGCTATCCGATGGTGGACGTCAAGGCGTCGTTGCTCGACGGTTCGTACCACGAGGTGGATTCTTCCGAAATTGCGTTCAAGATCGCCGGCTCGATGGCGTTTAAGGATGCGGCGAGTAAGGCTAGTCCCGTAATCCTGGAGCCGATCATGTCGGTTGAAGTCGTTGTGCCTGAGGAGTTCTCCGGTCCGGTATTTGGCGACCTGAACGGCCGTCGCGGGCGCATTCAGGGCATGGAGACCCGTGCGGGTGCGCAGGTGATAGCTGCCAATGTGCCGCTGGCGGAGATGTTTGGCTACGCAACGGACCTGCGCTCCATGACGCAAGGGCGTGCGACCTATACGATGCAATTTTCACACTATGAGCCGGTGCCGCAGCTTATTTCGGAGGAAATCACGGCAAAGGCAGTTGGGGCGTAGCGTGAACCTGGACGGATTGAACTGGGAGGAGTAGGTCATGGCGAAGCAGAAATTTGAGCGCAAGAAGCCGCACGTAAACGTGGGGACGATCGGGCACATCGATCACGGGAAGACGACGTTAACGGCGGCGATCACGAAGGTATTGGCGGCGAAGAAGTTGGCGAGTTACATTCCGTTCGATCAGATCGACAAGGCGCCGGAGGAGAAGGCGCGGGGGATCACGATCGCGACGGCGCACGTGGAGTACGAGAGCGCCAAGCGGCACTACGCG
>JAGDMS010000174.1 GCA_017860575.1 Deltaproteobacteria bacterium
GGAAGCAACGCTTGGCGCTGGGGTGCGCGGTTCTCCACGAGCCGCCAATCCTCTTCCTCGACGAGCCCACCTCCGGTGTCGATCCGACAAGCCGGCGTCAGTTCTGGGATCTGATCTACGATCTTTCCGGGCGCGGCACCACCGTTTTCGTGACCACCCACTACATGGACGAGGCCGAGTACTGTGGCCGCATCGGCCTGATCTATCGCGGCGAACTGATCGCGAGCGGCGCCCCCGTGGTACTAAAGACCGAACTTATGCGTGACGACGTGCTCGATGTGCTGTGCGATCGACCACAAGATGCGATGGAGGAAATCGAGCGGCTCACCGGGATCAGGGAAGTCGCCTTGTTCGGCAAGGGCTTGCACGTGATTGCGGAAGACGCCACGGTAGCCGCAGTCGCTGTCCGTCGTCATCTCGAGGCGCGCGGCTACAGCGTCACCCGGATCGGACACATCGCACCGTCACTGGAAGATGTCTTCGTGTCCCTGATCGAGGCGCGTGATCGGAGCGAACGGCCGCAACAGGCGGTGGAACGATGAAGCCGCGGCGCGTCTGGGCGATTGCCCGCAAGGAATTCATCCACGTGCGCCGGGATCCGCGCAGTCTCGGCATGGCCATTGCGATTCCGATGCTCCTCTTGGTGCTCTTCGGTTACGCGTTGACGCTCGACGTCGACAACGTGCCGTTGATCGTGTGGGACCAAAGCCAGTCGCACGCGAGCCGCGAATTCATCAGCCGTTTCGGTGCCTCGCGCTACTTTTCGTTGCGCGCATACGCTCAGAGCTACCGTGATCTCGAGCGCGCGGTGGATTCCGCTAACGCACTGGCCGGGCTCGTCATCCCGCGGGATTTTGCCCGGGACATCGAGGCGGGGCGTGGTGCATCGGTGCAACTGATCGTGGACGGCAGCGACTCGAACACGGCGACGCTCGCCATGGGGTACGCCGACGTGGTGGTGCAGACCTATTCGCAGGAAGTCGCCATCGAGGCGAGGCAACGCCTCGGCGGCGCGCGGCTGCGGCCGCCTCTCGACGTACAGCCACGGGTGTGGTTCAACCCCGACCTCGAGTCGAAGAACTACATCATCCCCGGCCTCATCGCCGTGATCATGATGGTCATCGCCGCGCTGCTCACCTCGTTGACTGTTGCCCGCGAGTGGGAGCGCGGCACCATGGAGCAGCTCATCTCGACGCCGGTGAAAGGTTCGGAACTGATTCTCGGCAAGCTGTTGCCGTACTTTACCATCGGCATGCTCGACGTGGTGTTGGCGGTGCTGATGGGCGAATTCCTGTTTCACGTGCCGCTCCGCGGCAACGTGGCCTTGCTGTTGGGGATGGGGGCGATCTTTCTGGCCGGCGCCCTCTCGCTGGGCATGGTCATCAGCATCGTGACCATGAGTCAGCTACTTGCCAGCCAACTGGCCATGGTATTCACGTTCCTGCCGTCGTTCCTCCTCTCAGGCTTCATGTACGCGATCGGCAACATGCCGACAGCGATCCAAGTCCTCACCTACCTGATTCCGTCACGGCATTTCGTCGCGCTGCTCAAGGGCATCTACTTGAAGGGCGTCGGTTTGGAGGTCCTTGCGGTCGAGGCCGTGCTGCTGGCGTGCTTCGGGGTCGCGATGATGGCGCTGGCTATCCTGCGGTTCGAGAAGAAGTTGGTGTGACGATGTTCGAACGCATCAAGCCCATGCTGGTGAAAGAGTTCATCCAGCTCCTCCGCGATCCGAAGATGCGCGGCGTCCTGTTCCTTATGCCCATCATTCAGGTGTTGGTGTTCGGCTATGCCGTGACCACCGACGTCAAACACGTGGCCACGGGGGTGTACGATCTTGACAAGAGCGTCGCGAGTCGTGAGCTCATTGCGCGCTTCGTGAAGTCGGGCTATTTCGACATCGTCGAGTACGTCGGCGATGACGATCGGGCGCGCGATCTGCTCGATCGCGGCAAGGCTTTGCTCGTGCTGCGCATGAACAAGGGCTTCGAGGACGAGCTGCGCGGCGGGCGGAGCGCCGCGCTCCAAATCATCCTCGATGGCACCGACTCCAACACAGCCGGCGTCGTCCTCAACTACAGCGCCAAGATTGCGGAGCGGTTTTCCCAAGAGGTCCTCCTGACGCGCTTTCCACGGCTCAAGGCGATGTCTGCGAATCCCGGTGGCGTCGAACTGCGGACACGTGCGTGGTTCAACGAGAACCTAGAAAGCCGCAATTTCTACGTGCCGGGTGTGATCGCCGTCATCGTCTTGCTCATTACGTTGATGCTGACGAGCATGGCCGTTGTCCGTGAGAAGGAAATCGGCACCATCGAGCAGATCATGGTGACGCCGATCACCCCCTTGGAGTTCATTCTCGGAAAAACCGTGCCCTTCGCGCTCGTTGGGTTCGGCGATGTGCTCCTGATCACGGTGATCGCCGTGCTCTGGTTCGAGGTGCCGATCCGCGGCAGCTTGCTGCTCCTCGTCTTCGCCACGGCCCTCTACCTCATGACCACGCTGGGCATCGGCCTGTTCATTTCGACGGTGAGCGAGACCCAGCAGCAGGCGATGATGACGGTGTTCTTCTTCTACCTCCCGGCGGTGCTGCTGTCGGGCTTCATGTTCCCGATCGCCAACATGCCGGTGATCGTCCAGTGGCTCACCTACCTCAATCCGCTGCGCCACTTCCTCGTCATCGTACGCGGCATCTTCCTAAAGGGTGTGGGGCCGGCTATTCTCTGGCCCCAGCTGCTGGCGCTCGGCGTCACGGGCGTGATCACGCTCTGGTTGGCGTCGAGACGGTTTCAAAAGACGCTGGCGTGATCGGCAGCGTTCGCGGGACAAGCAAGGAGGACGGGGCATGGAAATCAGGATTCCGCAGCCGTTGGCAGTGGAGCATGAAGAGCTTCACGTAGAACTGGGGAAGGCCACCAAGGTGGCGGGCAGGATCGGAAATGCGGCAAGGGCGGTCGCCAAGCTCCTGCACCCCCATTTTGTGAAGGAGGAGGCATTCGCCTTACCGCCGCTCGGTCTGCTGTCGGCGCTGGCGGAAGGGAGAATCACGCCGGAGATGAGAGACGCCCTGGCGATGACCGATCGGTTGAAGGCGGAGCTTGCCGAGATGCTCGAAGAGCACAAAGCAATCGTCGGCGCGATGGAGGAGCTTGCCGCCGCGGCAAAGAAGGCGCGGAAGAAGAAGTACGAGCGGTTTGCCGAGAAGCTGATCTTGCATGCGCGGACCGAAGAGCAGGTGCTGTATCCAACGGCAATCTTGATCGGCGAGTATCTCAAAACGAAGCTTGGTGGCTAGCAAGGTCTGCGGTGAGGCTGCACCCGTTCGACGTGCCGCGCGATCCTGGAATCGCCTGAGACACCATGAGGCTCCTGCTCGTCGAAGATGATCGAAAAGCCGCTCGTGTCCTAAAAGAGGGCCTGGCTGATGAGGGGGCTGTGGTTGACGTCGCCAACTCGGGCGACGAGGGCACGCTCCGCGGCCGGCGGTGCTTCGCGTCGCCGACCTCGTCATTGACCCGGTTCGCTAAATGGTGCCGTCCGGTTTCAGGACGAAGTATTGGACGTCCAGCACCCGGGCTTGCGCCCTGGCCAGAAGGAACAGCAAAATCGGAAGCACACCCTTGAGTTTCGTCTGGCCGATTTGGCGTGCCATTTTCGAGGTCACAAAAAAATCGATGTAGAGATACTCGTAGAGGGAACGTTGCAGGGACGCGAAGTAATCCTGTGCATCGAGGGTGGAAAGGTCCGGAAGCGTCCCCGCCGGTTCCAGGGCGACCAGGAGGTAAGTCTTGGCGGAGGGGAAGAGGGTGTAGACGTTGACAAAATCCGGGCCGCTGAACGGGTAGAACACCGCGGAAGTCGTGGCCGCGCCCAGCTCCTGTGCCGCCCACTCGCGCATGGGCCTGAGTTGCATCGGGGCAAACCTGTCCCAACTCCGTCGGATCGACTCGGCATACCTGATCCAGGCCGGGTGATTTTCATAGGGTGCCAGGTGGCTCCCGGGTGTGGGCAGGCCGGCGATGAGCCGGGCATACGCATCATAATGCGAGTCGTGTCTCTCGGTACTTTCCCCCTCCCGGCCGGTGCCCACCCCCAACCGGTCGCCCAGCTCCGCAGCCCTGCCTCCGGAATGGAACGATCCGATGGACAGGAGAAAAATGAGCATCAGGCAACAGACCGGGTTGGTCTTGCGCAGTGTCATTGCTGCCCTCCGCGTCGAGATTGCTCATGAAATGTTCCATGATAGGCTACCGCTGGAGCACAGCTGTTCTCAAGAGCGCGGGTTGCCGGCGGAGGGGAGGAGAACCTCACTTCCAGCTTCGCGAAGTTGCTCGCCGGCGTCATCGGAACCATGCGGATCCGTTGGCCGCCGGGCGTGGTGCCGCATGCCGTTCCGACGGCGTGATCATCTCAAAAAGGAGAGCCGGTATGCCTCACAAAGCGACCGTGGCCTATTTCTCGATGGAGATCGGTCTTGACGCGGCCATTCCGACGTACTCTGGCGGCCTGGGTGTGCTGGCCGGTGATACGATTCGCTCCGCGGCCGATCTGGAAGTTCCGCTGGTGGCGGTGACGTTGCTGCACCGGCACGGCTACTTCTATCAGCGCCTCGACCCCGCGGGGCGACAGCGGGAGGAGCCGGTGACGTGGCCCATCGACGATTACCTGGAACTGCTGGCACCGCGTGCCAGCGTGGAGGTGGAAGGCCGGACGGTGCATCTCCGTGCCTGGCGTTACGAGGTGACGGGAGTAACGGACTGCAAAGTCCCAGTCTTCTTTCTGGATGCGGATCTCGAAGAGAACGCCCCGCAGGATCGCGCACTGACCGATGCGCTCTACGGCGGCGACGACCGCTATCGCCTCTGTCAGGAGGTCATCCTCGGTATCGGTGGTGTTCGGATGCTGCGCGCGCTGGGCTTTGCGCAAGTGGATCGCTGGCACCTGAATGAGGGGCACGCGGCGCTGCTCATGCTGGCGTTGCTCGAGGAGCAGATAAGCCTCGGCAGCCAGCCGTCAACCGTGCCCGCGCAGGCGATCGAAGCGGTGAGGGCACAATGTGTCTTCACCACGCACACGCCGGTGCCTGCCGGTCACGATCGATTTCGGCCGGAACTTGCCCGTCAGGTGCTTGGCGAGCGCCAATGGACCCATTTGGTGCAGTGTGGCCAGGAAAGGGGCCTGAACATGACCGATCTCGGGTTGCGCTCGTCAGCTTTCATCAACGGCGTGGCGATGAAGCACGGCGAGGTCTCCCGCGGAATGTTTCCGGGGTACCCGATTCGTTCCATCACCAACGGGGTGCACACGGCCTACTGGGCCGCGCCCGCATTTCGTCGGCTCTACGATCGCCACCTTCCCGGTTGGCGGCACGACGCGCTGACACTGCGCTATGCCATCAGCATTCCCACGAGCGAAATTTGGGCGGCACACCGGGAAGCCAAACGTATGCTGCTGGAGCATATCAACCGCGAGACCAATGCGGGCTTCGATCAGGATGTCTTTACGGTCGCATTTGCCCGGCGGGCGACGGCCTATAAGCGTGCCGCACTGATCTTCCACGACCTCGAACGGCTCCAACGCATCGTGCAGCGGACAGGCCCCCTCCAACTCGTTTTCGCCGGCAAAGCGCATCCGCGCGACGCCGACGGCAAGGCGGTGATCGAGCGCATCCATACCATCAAAGATCAACTGCGCGCGCAGGTGCGGATTGCCTACTTGGAGAACTACGACATGGCGACCGCCACCGTGTTGTGCGCCGGATCGGATATCTGGCTGAACACGCCGTTGCCACCAATGGAGGCATCCGGAACGAGCGGGATGAAGGCCGCCGTCAATGGCGTGCCGTCCTTGAGCGTTCTCGATGGCTGGTGGATTGAAGGCTGTCTCGAAGGGATTACCGGTTGGGCAATCGGTCAGCCGGTCGAGGCCGGCCAGGAAACGGCCGAGGAGCTGGCCGCGCGGCATGCGGCGTCGCTCTACGACCAACTGGAAACCACGGTGCTGCCGTGCTTCTACCAGTCACGCGAGCGCTTCGTCGAAATCATGCGGAACGCCATCGCCCACAACGGTTCGTTTTTCAGCGCGCAGCGGATGGTGTGGCAGTATCTCCACAACGCCTATCGCGTGCGTTGAACCCACGCATCACGAGTGGATCAGCAAAGGGCCGCGCCCGCCGTCACGGTCACCGCAGTGCATTAATATTTACTTGACAAACATATAAAGTAATAATACTACAACTGCGCGTCGTGCGGTTATCCGGCTCCATAGCGCTATGTCGAGAGGAGGTCTGCGTATGAAGCACGCATTTCTTGGAATGGTAGTGGTCTTGTTGCTTGGAGTGTTGCCCGTCGCGCGCCACGCGGACGGCGCCGAGTCCAAGCAGGTCAACGTCAATACGGCGACTGCGGCCGATCTCGCCGCCGTCAGGGGCCTCGGGGAAGTCAAAGCCCAGGCCATCGTCGACTACCGAGCGAAGAACGGACCGTTCAAGTCCGTTGACGATCTGGTTCAGGTCAAGGGGATTGGGGAGAAGTTGCTGACCAAGGTGCGCCCCCAATTGACCCTCGAAGCTGGGGCGCCGCCGGCGCCCGCCGCACCGAGTTCCGCCAAGCACTGACGTCACGGCCGGGCCGCACGACGCATCTCCCCCCGCGCACGACCAATGCCCCTGCCACCTGATCCGGTGGCCCCTCTGCGTATGATCTTAATCATACACGCTGACTCCCTGGCTCGCTAAGTGTGGGACGCGAACCGCAAGAAGGGGGGCTGCGAACATGAGTGGCAGAACGGCACGGTTGATCTTCTATCTGGGGACGTTGACCTCGCTGGTGTTGTTCTTGGGGCTGACGGCCGATACGCACCGCCAGATCGTGGCCCTGACGCACGTCGATCAACTCAGCGACACCGTCGTGGCCGGCAAGCGGGTGTGGCACAAGTACAACTGTAATGACTGCCATACCATCCTCGGGTTCGGCTCCTACTACGCTCCGGACCTGACCAAGGTGTACTGGCGGCGCGGCGCGGACGGCATCAAGGCCGTCGTCCGCAACCCCGAGAAGTTCACCACCTGGCGGAAGATGCCGCGCCAGAACGTCAGCGATCAGGAACTGGACCAGCTCGTCAGTTTCCTCAAGTGGACCAGCGACATCGAGAACAATGATTGGCCTCCACAGGATCGGAAATTCCGCGGCGCCGCCGGGCGCGCGGTGGCGCTGGGCGTGAGCCCGGGCGCGATGCTGTTTCGGGAGAAAGGCTGCTTCGCCTGCCATAGCCTGTACGGCACCGGCGGCGACGCCGGTCCGGAGTTGACCCGCGTCGGTTCGCGACTCCCGTATGAACGGATCGAGCGCGTGCTTGCCGATCCCGTTGCGGTCAATCCGGAGGCGACGATGCCGCCGCCCGGGCTCTCCCCGGAGGAGCGCAACACGCTGGCTCAGTTTCTTGCGGAACTGAAATAGCGCCCGACGGACAGGAGGAATCTGCCGATGTCATTAGCCTATCCATCTCAACGAGTGGCGTATCCCTATTTCGTCGTTGCCCTCTTACTGTTTGTCCTCCAGGTCACCATGGGCGTCTGGGTGGGGCTGCACTACGCCGTGACCATGCCCCAGTGGCTGGTCGACCTGTTTCCGTTCAGTACCGCTCGCGCCATGCACACCAACCTGCTGGTGCTGTGGTTGCTCCTCGGGTTCATGGGCAGCACGTATTTCATGGTGCCCGATGAAACCGAGCGCGAGCTCTACAGCCCGATGCTCGCCTACGTGCAGCTGGCGCTCCTGGTGGCCACGGGGGTCACCGCACTTGTGGGTTTTCTGTTCGGCTGGACCAAGGGCAAGCCGCTGCTGGAGATTCCATTTCCGCTCGATTGGATGATCGTGGTTGGGGCGCTCATCTTCTTGTTCAATGTCGGAATGACCATGCTGAGGGCGCGCCGCTGGACCGCCACGCAGGGCTCCCTGTTGGGTGGCTTGGTGTTCCTGGCCGGCATGTACCTCTTCAACCTGCCATTCTACCGCAACCTGAGCCTCGACTGGTATTACTGGTGGTGGGTGATACACCTCTGGGTGGAAGGCGCCTGGGAACTGGTCGCCGCGGCGCTCACCGCCTGGCTCCTCATGAAGATCACCGGGGTGCCCCGGGAACTGGTGGAGAAGTGGCTGTACGTCGAGTTGGGGCTGTTCCTGTTCACCGGCATCGCCGGGACCGGCCACCACTACTATTGGATCGGGGCGCCGAAATACTGGCTGTGGGTCGGTGGCATCTTCAGCGCCTTGGAGCCGCTGCCCATCCTGCTCATGCTGGTGGATGCCGCGCATTACATCCGCGAGCGGCGCGGACGGCTGAATGGCCGCTTGGTATTCACCCTCGCCGTGGGCATGGCCATCCTGCATGTCATCGGGGCTGGGGTGTGGGGGTTCGCGCACACCTTGCCGCAGATCAACTACTACACGCACGGGAGTCAGGTGACCGTGGCCCACGGCCACATCGCCTTCTTCGGCGCGTACGTCATGCTGAACCTGATGTTCTTCTACTATGCGGTCCCGCAGCTCAAAGGCATGGCGGCATACGACGAACGCCGCGGAAACGTCGCGTTCTGGTGGCTGACCGTGTCGATGAGCGGCATGACCTTGGCCTTCAGCGTGGCGGGCGTGCTGCAGAGCTATATCGAGCGGGTGATGGGTCTCGGATACATGACTGCCCAGGCGCAAATGCGTTTCTGGTTTGGCGTCGTGGTCTTCTTCGGCCTGTCGCTGCTGGGCGGTGCCATCCTCGCCGTGCTCGACCTGCTAACGCTGCGCCCCGCACCGGCGGAGGCCAAGACCGCAGGCTCGGTTTGAGTTCGCACGGAAGGTCCGACCGGGGTGACGGCCCCGGCCGGACCTTGTGGTCGCGGTTGTCCTAGTCAGCGTGGGCGCGCTGGAAGGCCGGCCGGGCCGCAAGGCCGCCCACGTAGGCTTCCAGCACCGGGTGGCCGCCCAACATCCCGAGCATCTGCGCCCAGCCGAGTGTCGAGCCGATCATGATGTCGGCGACCGAGAAGCGGTTGCCGACCAGGAAGTGCTTCCCGTCCAGCGCCTTCTCCAAGACCTGCGCGACCAGGCCGAAGTTCTTGCGGCCTTCCTCGGCCTGCGCGGCGGACCGTTGTGCTTCGGGCGCCATCACGGTGTGGATGATGACCTGCACGATCGGCGGTTCGAGCGTCGCCATGGCATAAAACAGCCATTGGTAATAGAGGCCGCGCTCAGGCGTGCCGACGGCAGGCGCCATGTTCTTCTCCGCAAATTTGTCTGCCAGGTAGGCGCAGATCGCTGCCGATTCGAACAGGGTCAAGTCGCCATCCTTGAATGCCGGCAGCTGGCCGTGTGGATGGATGTTCAAGTACTCCGGCGACTTGTGCTCCTTCTTGCTCATATCAAGGCGCTCCAGGGTGTACGGAACGCCCAGTTCCTCCAGTAACCACCGCGGTCTGGTCGCACGCGTCTGCGCCGCATAGTACAGCTTCATCCTCCGCTCCTTTCTGTCGGTTTATGGGTGACCGCATGCTGGTCGAGTTTTGCTGCGAAGTCTAGCGCAGGGGGGAGAGCTGGCCGTGCTGCCTGGCGTCGAGGACCGCGCCGCGCTTGCGTCAGTCCTCGTGGAAACGAGGTTTACGCTTCTCGTGGAAGGCGAGGAAGCCTTCGGCGACGGTGGGGCGGTTGCCGAGCACTCTCTGGGCCTCGCGTTCGTAGTCGAGCTGCTCCTCGTAGTTGTTGAAATCGGCTGCGTCGATCGCGCGCCGGGTCCAGACCAGCGCCTCGGTGGGGCCGTCGGCGAGACGCTGCGCGACGCCGAGGGACTCCTCCATCAAGCGGGTGTCGTCCACGCAGCGCCAGATGAGCCCCCACTGCTCGGCCTGCTCCGCGGGGATCTTGTCGCCGAGCAGCGCGAGGCCGAGGGTGCGCGCCCGGCCGATGTTCCGCGCGAGCATCCACGAAGAGCACAGGTCGGGGACGATCCCGAGCCGCGGCCCGAAGGGCAGGTAGAACTTCGCCGACCGGGCGGCCAGCACGATGTCGCAGACCAGGGCGACACCCACGCCGCCGCCGGCCACCATGCCGTTGACCGCAGCCACGGTAGGCTTCTCCAGCCGGTAGATCTCGCGCATCATCGGATTGAAGGCGCGCTCCATCATTTGCGCCGTCTGGTCGCCCCCGGTGCCCTCGACGATTCCGAACGTCTCGAACATGGTCGGCGATAGATCGGCGCCCGCGCAAAAGGCGCGGCCCGCTCCCGTGAGCACGAGAGCGCGTACGGACCGGTCGACGGCCACGCGCGCGACCACAGTCCGCACGCCTTCGATCAGGTCGGCGCTGATCGCGTTGAGCGACTCCGGACGATTGAGTGTAACGACACCGATGGCACCCTGCTGCTCGAAGAGCACGCTGTCAGACATGCAAGTCTACCTCCCGCACCGACGCGGCGGTCGCGTCGCCTCGCGCGGGCGAGCACTCGAGGAAACCACGTGCTCTCTGCTTGGCTCGCGGCCATTCCCGCCGGCGCGCGCAAGCCTACACGGCAGCCGAGTGGCTTGCAACAAACGCTGGCAGCGCGGCCGGACCTCCGCCCGATCGAAAACCTCGATCTCGGCCGGAATTGATTTTGCGTCCGACGGCCTGCACACTGCGTGCGGACCGTTCACGTGAAGAAGACCGGATCACTG
>JAGDMS010000175.1 GCA_017860575.1 Deltaproteobacteria bacterium
GCCTGGTCGCATGGATCTGTGGGCTCCACCACGTCCGCGAAACCATCCCCTTCCCCCGCATGCTGGAGCGCCTGCGCCCATAGCGCGTGCGCCGTCATTTCGGGACTGCCCGTAATCTGCGCACGTCGCCCACACGGAGGGTGAACCCGGTACGGTCAAAGTAATCGAGGAGGGCGATGCTGAATTTGCGGCTGGCCCCGAGCAAGTCGCGGAAAGTGGCGGCGGTGATGTCGCCATGGGCGGCGGCGTACTCGCGCACAATCTGCCGTGCCTGGGAGACGGCGGCGGCACCGAAGTACAAGTCGGTGCTCACCTTCACCACTTTTCCCTGGCGCTCGAGTTCCCGCAGAATGGGTTCCAGCAGCCCACGCGGAACGGCGAGAGCGCTCTCGACCTGTTTGAGATCCGGCGGTGTGACGCCGCCGGCCGCAATCAGTGCTTCGGCGCGTCCGGCCAATACCTCTTCCTCGCGCTTGAGGCTGACGCGGTGCGATGGCAGACGGAGGGTGCTGTCATCGCGGGCAATGACCGCGTCTGCCACCAGCGCCTCGAGGAGCACGCGGTAGAGCTTGGGCGGAAGCTGTGGCGCAATCTGTGTGCGCAGGGGTTCCATCTCCAGCCCGGGTGCCAGGGGATTGCGCCGGTGAAACTCGGCCAGTGTCTGTACGACCGCGGAGCGTAATCCTTCCCACCGCTCCGCGGTGGTGCAGGCCGAAACGTTGTCGGAACCGGGCAATGGCCGCAGGAGCGGGTCCGTGCGCACCACTTCGTAGACCACGTCGAGGGCGAGGTTGCTCGCCTGTGCCAGAAACTCCGGTGCGACGGCCACCTCGGGCTCGAGGTTCATGAGCGCGCGCACGACCGCGGCCGGTGTCTTCCCCGGCCCAAGATCCTCGAGTGGCGCGAGCATCTGCTGATCTCCCCGGCGGTGGCGGTGCGCAAACGGATGCAACACCTGCCCGCCGCCGATGGTGCGCTGCGCACTTTGGTTGCGCAGGATGAAGCGATCGCCGCGCAACACGTGCACCGGTTCGCGCAACACCAGTTGCGCGTACCCCGATTGCCGGGGTGCCAGTGGCTCCCGACCGTCGATCAATACCACCTTGCCCAGCACCTCGGCGGTACCGACGTGTAGCCGTACCACCTCGTGGCTCGTCAGCGGCCGGCCTGCCGCCGCGCGAATCTCCACGCGCGCATCGAAACGGTCGGTGACACGATCGAGATGCGGATCGCAGATGACGTGTCCGCGCCGCAGGTCGGTGCGCTCGACCCCAACCAGATTGAGTGCCACGCGTTGTCCGTGCGCGCCTTCGCTGACCTCGCGGCCGTGCACCTGGATGCTCCGGACTCGTAGTTCCTCGCCCCCAGGCAGGACACGCACGAGATCGCCGGCGTGGAGGACGCCGCCAATCGCCGTGCCGGTGACCACCACTCCATGCCCGTGCATCACGAAGGCGCGATCGACGGGTAGCCGAAAGAAGCCGGTGGACTCGGTTCGCGCGTAGCCGGCGAGCAGCCGTTCGATGGTCCGCCGCAAGGCCTCCAAGCCGAGTCCCGTGACGGCGGACACGGGAAGCACCGGCGCCCCGTCGAGTGTGGTGCCGGCAAGGAGGATCGCAATTTCTTCGCGTACCGCATCGAGGCGCGCCGGTTCGACCAGGTCCGACTTGGTGATCGCCACGATTCCGTGCGAGACGCCGAGCAAATGTAAAATGTCGAGGTGCTCCTCGGTCTGGGGCATGACGCCGTCATCGGCGGCCACCACCAACAGCACCAGGTCGATCCCGTGGGCACCCGCCAGCATATTACGGATGAAGCGCTCGTGTCCCGGCACATCGACGATGCCGACGCGCTCGCCGGTCGAGAGGTCGAGATAGGCGAATCCCAGGTCAATGGAGATCCCACGTTCCTTCTCTTCCTTGAGCCGATCGGTTTCCTGCCCGGTCAAGGCGCGGATGAGCGCCGTCTTGCCGTGGTCGATGTGGCCGGCGGTGCCGATGATGTGTGGCATGGGTCGGGCGGCGGTAGTCGGGGGTTGGGATGCTGCTTCTCAGACGACGGATCGCAGATCACAGACGATATATCAGCGGCTCACTCGGGACTGTTTTTGGGCACGAGATCCTCGGGACAGAAGATGCCGCGGAGGTCCAGAAGAAAGCTACCGGCCTGCACGCGGCCGATAATGGGTGTTTCCGCCTCGCGGAACCGGCGTGCGATCTCCTGGGCGCCCTCGTGCGGATGGGTGATGCGAATCACCCGGGTCGGCAGGTTCTCGATGGGCAATGCCCCGCTGCCGATCTCCGACTCGGACGCTGCCAATTCGATGCGGAACCCCTCTCCCAAGGCGTCCCGCAGCAATGCGATGGCGGCGGCGCCGACCGCGTCCATTTCAGCCAGGGGCCGTGTCAGCCAGCGTAAGGTCGGCAGCACCGCCCTGAGATCCGGCGTCGTCCGATAGAGGCGCAGAGTGGCCGCCAGTGCGGCGAGAGTGAGCTTGTCGCAGCGCAGCGCACGCTTGAGCGGATTGCGGGTGAGACGCGCCACCAGCTCGCGCCGTCCAACGATGATGCCGGCTTGAGGACCGCCGAGGAGCTTGTCGCCGCTGAAGCTGACCAGGTCGGCGCCGCTGCGCAGCCGTTCGGCGACCACCGGTTCCTTGGGCAGTCCGTAGGTCGAGAGGTCAACCAGTGCACCGCTGCCGAGATCCTCCATGACGGGGATGCCACGCTGCGTGCCGAGTTGGACCAGTTCCGGTAGTGAGACCGCGCTGGTGAATCCGACAATACGGTAGTTGGAGGTATGAACCTTCAGCAGTAGCGCGGTGTGTTCGGTTACCGCGTCAGCATAGTCGGCGACGTGCGTGCGGTTGGTTGTGCCCACCTCCCGCAGGCGGGCACCACTCTTGGCCAGGACCTCGGGGATGCGGAACGATCCGCCGATCTCGATCAGTTCGCCGCGCGAGACGAGCACCTCGCGTCCTTCGGCCAGGGTGTTGAGCGCCAACACCACGGCCGCGGCGTTGTTGTTGACCACGGTGGCCGCCTCGGCACCGGTCAGTGCGCGCAAATCCTCTTCGACGTGGGCGTCACGCTCGCCCCGCTCACCGCGCCCGAGATCGTACTCCAAATTCACGGCGTGCGCCCCCGCCTGCAAAACCGCCTGCACCGCTGCATCCGCCAATAGGGCGCGGCCGAGGTTGGTGTGCAGGACAACGCCGGTGGCGTTGACCACCGGTCGCATGGTCAAACGCTGGCTGGCCTCCATGTGGGCCAGGGCCGCCGCCATCACCTCTTCCGCCGGAGGCGGGACGGCGACAGCGCCCGTGGTCAATCCCTGACGCAATTGGTCGAGAATCGTGCGCACGGAGTCGGTGACGTAGCGATGCCCGAACCGTGCCAGTGCTGCCTGCGCCTCTGCGGTCCGCAGGACGCGATCGACTGAGGGCAGGGCACGCAATTGCTCGATCCGTGGCACCACAGAGCCGATGGTGCCGACTTTCGGCGGGGGATACAACTCTAGTCGTGCGCCCGCGCCTCGCGCGTAGGGCATGTTGCAGACGGCATAGGGTTCGGCGTCAGCGGCCATATCCCTGCGTTTTGTCGCTCCGCACATTTCCTTGACGGCCCCGCCCCGCCCTGAAACCATGGTTGCGTGACACCGAAGGAGCAAGCGGCACGTGCGATTGCGCAGCGGCTGCGGGAGGCGGGCTACGTGGCCTACCTTGCCGGCGGCTGTGTCCGCGACCGGCTGCTCGGGCAGGAGCCCAAAGATTTCGATGTCGCCACCAGCGCGCCGGCGGCCGTGGTCCAAGCGCGATTCGAGAAGACAGTTCCGGTGGGCGTGCAGTTTGGCGTCGTGCTCGTGGTGCTTGACGGGGAAGCGGTCGAGGTCGCAACCTTTCGATCCGACGCTGCCTATAGCGACGGCCGCCATCCCAGCAGCGTCCATTTCGGGTCTCCGGAGGAAGACGCGTGGCGACGCGACTTCACGATCAATGGCATGTTCATCGACCCGGTCACCGATGCCGTCATTGACTACGTGGGGGGGCGGGCCGATCTGCGGGCGGGTGTCATTCGCGCGATCGGCGACCCCGTGGCGCGCATCAGCGAAGACCGGTTGCGCATGCTACGGGCGGTACGGTTTGCGGCGCGTTTGGGGTTCGCCATCGAACCGGCCTCGTTTGCGGCGATCCGAGCCGCCGCCTCTTCCATCACCGACATGGCGTGGGAGCGCATCGGCGATGAGGTGGTGCGCATGCTGATCGACAGCGAGGCAGGGAGCGCGCGGCGCGCCTTCGAGTTGCTGGACAGCACTGGTCTGCTCGCGGCGATCCTGCCCGAGATTGCGGCGCTGAAAGGCGTGGAGCAGTCGCCCGATTACCATCCGGAGGGTGACGTGTTTGTGCACACGCTCGGCCTGCTGGAACTGCTGCGGCACCCGACCGAGACACTGGCGTGGGCGGCGCTGTTGCACGACGTTGCCAAGCCGGGGTGTGCGCAAAGCGGTGCGCAGCGCATCACGTTTTACGGGCATTGCGAGATCGGTGCCGACATGGCGGTGGCGATCTGCCAACGGCTGCGGCGCAGCCGGGAGACCTGGGAACGGGTGGCCGTCTTGGTCCGCGATCATCTGCGGCTACTGCACGCACCGCAGATGCGCTTGAGTACCCTCAAACGTTTCCTCGCCTCGGAGGCCATCGAGGAACTCTTGGAGTTGGCGCGGCTCGATGCCTTGGCGTCCAACAAGGATTTGACCTACTACGACTTCTGCCGCCAGAGGCTGACCGAGTTGGGGGCCGCCGCGCTGAAGCCGCCGCCGCTGTTGCGCGGCCGCGATCTTTTGGATCTCGGGTTCGCGCCTGGTCCGCTTTTCAGGCGTATCCTCGACGCCGTGGCCGAAGCCCAACTCGACGGTCTCCTCCAGACTCGTGACCAGGCGATCGACTGGGTGCGGGAACGCTATGCGGTTCCCGCACCACCGTTGCCATTGTGCACCAGTTGATTCCGGCGCGCGGGCATCGTAGCTAGAGGGCCATGCCCATCCAGCTCAACGACATTGTCATGCACCCAGCGTATGCGCCGTACCCGTGGTACGGCCGCGTGGTCAACATCGAGGACGGTACCCAAGTGTCGGTCACCCAGGTGCACTGCGGGGACCCGCGCTGCAGCGCCGAGCACCGGCACGCCGACCAGGTCTGGCGAATCGCGGACCTACGCAACGCCATCGCGTTTCAGCCGCAGGCGGCGTGGGAGTACGGGCGGAAGAACTCACCCAACGCTCCGGCACTGTGGTGAAGGCTGACGGGCGTGCTCCCGCGAGTGCCGGGGCAACGGTTCAGTCAAGCATCGCACCGATTGATCAAGCTGGCAGCGACGCCGGCGCCGAAGCCGTTGTCGATGTTCACCACCGTCACCCCGGCGGCGCAGGAGTTCAACATGGCCAGCAAAGCCGCCAGGCCACCGAAGCTGGCACCGTACCCGATGCTCGTGGGAACGGCAATCACCGGGCGGTCCACAAGCCCTGCCACGACGCTCGGGAGCGCCCCCTCCATCCCGGCGACGACGATCAGGACCGCCGCCCGGCGCAGCTGCTCGTGGTGTGCAAACAGGCGATGGATACCCGAGATGCCGACGTCGTAGACCCGCTCGACCGTGTTCCCCATGAGGTCGGCCGTCAGGGCGGCTTCCTCCGCCACCGGCACATCGGACGTGCCGGCGGCGACCACGAGAATGACGCCGCGCCCGCGGATCTCCGGCCGCGCATGGATGATGGTTGCAGCACGTGCATGCGGCGCATACGACATTTCCGGAAAGGCGCGCCGGATCTGATCCGCTTCCGCGGCCGCCAAGCGCGTGATCAAGACGTTCTGCGAACTATCTTTTACGCGTTGGGCGATCTCCACGATCTGTTCCGCGGTCTTGCCGGACCCGAAAATGACTTCGGGGAATCCCGTGCGTAGCTGGCGGTGGTGGTCGACTTTGGCGAAGCCAAGATCTTCGAAGGGCAGGGAGCGCAGCTGTTCGAGCGCCTCGTCGGCGCTGAGCCTGCCGTTACGGACGTCGGCGAGCAGGGTTCGCAATCGGCTGGGATCCATGGGTTCAACTCCGCCGGAAATGGTCGTATCCGCCGCCCTGTACTGACAGTGTGCGGCCGTCGCTTGTCCGGAGACCGATACCGCTGCCAGGTGTGATCCGGCCGATGCAGGTCAGAGGACAACCCAGTTGCGGCGCAAGCCGCTGCAGCGTTTTCACGTGTCGTTCCGGAACCGTACACAACAACTCGTAATCCTCGCCCCCGCGCAACGCAAGCGCCGGGTCGGTTCCCATTGCGGCACGGTACGCTGCCGAACGCGGTATGCTTTCCGTCTGAATTTCTGCGCCGACCCGACTTTCGGTGCAGATATGGCCGAGGTCCTGCACAAGCCCATCGCTCACGTCGACCATGGACGAGGCGAGACCGCGGCTGACCAACAGGCGTCCCGCCTGCAGTCGGGGTGACGGCAGGCGAAAGCGACGAATGGAATGGGCGCTCTTGCCGGGGCCCGTACGCCCGCGCAACCAGCGCAGCCCGAGCGCCGCATCGCCCAGGGTGCCGGTCACAAAGATCAGATCGCCCGTCCGGGCGCCTTGCCGTGTAACGATCCGGCCGGGCGCGTTGCCCAGGAGGGCGATGGAGACGAATAACGTGTCGGCCCGTGCCAGGTTGCCGCCGACAATCGACGCGCCGCAGTCTGCGGCCGCCGCGACGATCCCGGCTTGGAGGGCGCGCAGATCGCGCGCAAGGTAGGTGCGGGGTACGCCGAGGCTGACGACGCAAAATCGGGGCCGGCCTCCCATGGCAGCAATATCGCTGGCGTTGACCAGGAAACTCTTGCGTCCCAGTTGACGGGGAGAGAGCCACGCACGTTCGAAATGGACGTGTTCGACCAGCGCATCGACGGTGATCAGCCACGCGCCGCGACGGGTGGAGATGACAGCACAATCTTGGCCGGGCCCCACGATCAGATCACGTGCCCCCGGCAGTCGCGGCAGCAGCCGCGCCAGAAACCCGAACTCGCCGACCTCGGCGATGGTGCGTGGAGGCCTCACACGCAGAGACATTGGCGCTGGCCGGGGCCGACCTGGGTGCAGGATTCCCGCACGTCAGCCGAACATTTCCTTGACCTTGTCAAAGAATCCTTTCGTGAGCGGGTTGACGTCCTCACCGCTGCTGCGCGCGAATTCCTCCAGAAGTTCCCGTTGCTTCGTGGTCAGCTTGCGTGGCGTCTCCACGGCAAGACGGACCAGTTGATCGCCGCGGCCCGAGCCGTGCAGATTCGGTGCCCCCTTGCCTCTCAGACGCATGACGGTACCGGACTGCGTGCCGTGGGGAATCTTCAATTTCATCTTCCCTTCGAGGGTGGGGACTTCGATTTCGCCGCCCAACGCCGCTTGTGGGAAGCTGATGGGCACCTCACAGATGATGTCGTTCTCCTGGCGGACGAACAGCGGGTGTTCTCGCACGCTGATGACAACGTAGAGGTCCCCAGAAGGGCCGCCGTTGCGTCCCGGCTCGCCCTCATTTCGCAGCTTCAGCCGTGAGCCGGAATCGACCCCGGCGGGCACCTTGATGTTGAGCGCCTGCGTCTTCTGCGTCACACCGCTGCCGCCGCAGGCGCGGCAAGGGTCTTTGATGACCGACCCTTGGCCATTGCACTGGCCACAGGTCTTGGCGATGGTGAAGAAGCCCTGTTGGAAGCGGACTTGGCCGCTACCACGGCAGGCGGAGCAGGTCGCCCGAGGGGCACCGTCCTTGGTGCCCTTGCCTCCACAGGGTTCGCAGGCCGCCAGACGGGGAACGCTGATGACCTTCTCGGTGCCGAAGATCGCTTCTTCAAAATTGATGGTGAGGTCGTAGCGCAGGTCTTCACCCCGCCGGGCGCGACTTCGGCTGCGCCCACGACCGCCGCCGAGGAAGTCGCCGAAGATATCGCTGAAAATGTCCTCGAAGCCGGAAGCGGAGAAGTCGAAACCACCGAAACCGGACCGCTGGTCGAAGGCCGCGTGGCCGAAACGATCGTACTGGGCACGGCGCTCCGGGTCGCTGAGTGCTTGATACGCCTCGGAGGCTTCTTTGAATCGTTCCTCGGCGACACGATCCCCTGGGTTCCGGTCAGGATGGTACTTCATCGCCAGCTTGCGGTAGGATTTCTTGATTTCCTCCTCGCCGGCGTCGCGACTCACGCCCAGGATTTCGTAGTAATCGCGCTTTTGCGCCACTGCGTGTCCCTTCCTGACGCCGCTCGACCGCGCGGACCCGCCTGCGGAGTCTCGGGACAGCGAATTGAGCGGCAGTTTCGAGCAACAATACAAAAGCCCTCCCCATCAGTCGAGGGGGAGGGCTTCCGTCTGCGGGGCAGATCGGCTGTTCAGCCTTTCACTTCTTCGAAGTCAGCGTCGACGACGTCCTCCTTCGGCTTGTGTTCATCCCCGGCGCCTGCCGCATCGCCGCCGGCGTGCGCACCCGGTCCGCTCTGTTGTGACGCCTTGGCATAGATGGCTTCCGCCAGCTTGTGGGACGAGCGCGTTAGTTCCTCCGTCGCCTGCTTCATGGCCGCCGCATCCTGCCCTTCCAGCTCCTTCTTGGCTTTCTCTAGAGCCTGCTCGATGCCGCTTCTCGTTGCGGCATCGAGGTCGCCACCGTGATCCTTGAGCGACTTCTCGGTTTGGTATACCAGGCTGTCCAGCTGGTTCCGCGCGTCCGCCGTTTCACGCCGCTTGTGATCTTCAGCTGCGTGGAGCTCGGCATCCTTGACCATCTGCTTGATCTCTTGTTCGGTCAGACCGCTGGATGCCGTGATGCGAATCGACTGCTCCTTGCCCGTGCCGAGATCCTTGGCGTTCACGTGGACAATGCCGTTGGCGTCGATGTCGAAGGTGACTTCGACCTGTGGCAGGCCGCGCGGCGCCGGCGGAATGCCGATCAGGTCGAACTGACCGAGGAGCTTGTTGTCCGCCGCCATCTCGCGTTCGCCCTGGAAGACGCGGATGGTGACCGCGGTCTGATTGTCCGATGCGGTTGAGAAGATCTGACTCTTCTTGGTTGGGATGGTGGTATTCTTGTCGATCAGTTTGGTGAACACACCGCCGAGGGTTTCGATGCCAAGCGAAAGGGGCGTGACGTCGAGCAATACCACGTCCTTCACCTCACCCTTGAGCACGCCGCCTTGGATGCCCGCCCCCACGGAGACCACCTCGTCCGGGTTCACGCCTCGGTTCGGTTCCTTGCCGAACAGCTGCTTCACCCGCGCTTGCACCGCGGGCATGCGCGTCATGCCGCCGACCAGGATCACCTCGTCGATATCGCTGGCACTGAGTCCGGCATCACGGAGCGCCGTAACGCACGGGCTGTTGAGGCGATCCAGCAGCTCCGCGCACAGTGCCTCCAGCTTGGAGCGGGTGAGCTTGATGTTGAGATGCTTCGGGCCCGACTGATCGGCGGTGATAAACGGTAGGTTGATCGTGGTTTCGGTGGAGCTGGAGAGCTCGCATTTCGCCTTTTCCGCGGCCTCCTTCAAACGCTGCAGCGCCATGCGGTCGTTGCGCAAATCGATCCCCTGGTCCTTGCGGAACTCCTCGACCAGATAGTTCATGATGCGCTGGTCGAAGTCCTCGCCGCCCAGGAAGGTGTCGCCATTGGTGGCTTTCACCTCGAACACGCCGTCCCCGATCTCCAGGATGGAGATGTCGAAGGTACCACCACCCAGGTCGAAGACCGCGATCTTTTCGTCTTTCTTCTTGTCGAGGCCGTACGCCAAGGAGGCCGCGGTGGGCTCGTTGATGATGCGCAGCACGCTCAACCCGGCCACACGCCCCGCATCTTTGGTCGCCTGGCGCTGGCTATCGTTGAAATAGGCCGGTACGGTCACGACCGCATCAGTGACCTTCTCTCCGAGGTAGTCCTCGGCGGTTTGCCGCATCTTCTGAAGAATGAATGCGGAGATTTCCGCCGGGCTGTAGCTTTTGCCGCGGAGCTCGACCCATGCGTCACCGTTGTCGGCGCGGACGATCTTGTACGGCAGCACCTTCATCGCCTTCTGCACTTCCGGATCATCAAATTTCCGGCCCATCAGGCGCTTGACGGCAAAAATGGTGTTGTCCGGGTTCGTAATGGCCTGTCGGTATGCGATCTGTCCGACCAGTCGCTCACCGGCCTCGGTGAACGCGACCACCGAAGGGGTCGTCCGCCCACCTTCGGAATTCGGAATGACCTTGGGTTCACCTCCTTCCATAATTGAAACGCACGAGTTGGTGGTTCCTAAATCAATTCCGATCACTTTCGCCATAATGTCTATCTCCTTCGGGACGGCAGGGATCCGTGCAATACGATTTGAACCGGGAGCACGTCCGTGGCTAGGGGTTAATCACGCTTCGGCTCGGTTTCAACGGCGTCCGGGCTTTTTCGGGCGCTGACGGTCACCAGGGCTGGCCGCAGCAGCCGGTCGTGGAGCAGATAGCCCGTGTGAAGTTGTTCGACCACCCGGTTGGGCTCATGTTCCGCCGTCTCCACCTGCGCGAGAGCCTGGTGATGGGTGGGATCAAACGGCTGTCCGAGCGCCTCGACCCGCTTGACCCCGTGTCGCTCCAGGACCTCGAGGAGCGCCTTGATGACCATTTGGACCCCTTCGATCACCGACTCGCCGTTCCCTTCGCCGC
>JAGDMS010000393.1 GCA_017860575.1 Deltaproteobacteria bacterium
CGATCACATCGGCTGCGATCCGGCCTTGCCGGTTTGCCGGCCCGGCGAGCGCGACGAGGCCCCACTGGCCGGTGATGAAATCCTTGACTTCGACGGCGTCACCGACGGCGAAGATGTCCGGATTGCTCGTGCGCATCTGGTCGTCCACGCGGATTCCCCCGCGCTCGCCGATCGTGAGGCCGGCTGTTTTCGCCAGCCTGGTATCCGGGCGCACACCAATGGCGAGGATGACGACGTCCGCCGGATAGACTTTGCCGGACTTGGTCTCCACATCGATGGCACCCGTCGCAGCGCGCTTGAACCCGACCACCTCGTCACCGTGCGCCAGGCGGACCCCATGCCGCTTCAGGTGGGCCTCGACAATGCGGGCATATTCCGGATCGAGCGGGGTCAGGACCTGATCCGGCTTCTGCAGCAGGGTCACCTCAAAGCCGCGATGGACCAGGTTTTCCGCCGTCTCCAGGCCGATGAACCCTCCCCCGACGACCACGGCCCGGGTCTTCGGTCTTCTGGCCTGGAATCCCGAATACCGGTACATGCCGGCGAGAAATGGGTTGCCTTTCTCGACCCACTCCCGGATTGCCTTGGCGTCCGGCACCGTCCGCACGTGAAAGATGCCGGGTAGGTCGATGCCCGGCAACGAGGGTCGGACGGCCACCGCCCCGGGCGCCAGCACCAACTTGTCGTAGGACTCGGCGGTGACCGCGCCGGTCGCGAGGTTCTTCAGGTCCACGGTCTTCCTCTTCGGATCGACCGCGGTCGCCTCGCAGTTCGTTCGCACCTCGAACGCGAAGGTTGAGCGGAACAGCTGCTCGCTCGCCAACAGGAGGCTCGCTTCCTTCTTGATCACATTCCCCACATGGTAGGGCAGTCCGCAGTTCGCGTAGGACACGTACGGCCCGCGCTCCACCATGAGGATTCCCGCTTTTTCATCCAGCCGGCGCAAGCGCGCCGCACACGAGGCCCCACCCGCCACACCGCCCACGATGATGACTTTCATGATATTCCCTCCGCTTCTTGGTTACGCGCGCACTCTGTATATTCCCTTGACACTCGTCGCTATTCGCCTGTCACTGCTGTCGTTTTGGCTTGCCATGGCCAGGCCCCCTCAATCTCCACAACGAGGGCCCAGCTGAGGAACGTCCGAATGAGAACCAACAGCCCGAGCATCGCCACGCTCTGTATGGTCGGGTCGAGGGCGACCGTTCGGATGATATCGGCGGCCACGAGGAACTCCAACCCAAGGAGCAAGGAATTCCCGATCCTATCCTTAAATCGTTTGTAGCGCCCGCTCCCTTGCAGCCTGGTACGCAGAAAATAGCGGGCGACACTATAGACAATCCCTCCGACAATAACGGCAACAGCGAGCGCCTCAATCCCGATAGTCACATGCTCGATCACTTCGCGCATCTTCTGACCTCCAGGACGCAGCGGACCATTCGCGGCAGCGGCAGATACCCCAACACGGGTTGCTCCGACGATCAACCGAAGGCGCCGGCCCTGAAAAGGATGCTCCCGAACATCAGGAGGCCAAGAAGCGCAATCATGCACGCCACGACGAGCGTCAGGTCCCAGATCTTGCAGGGTTGATCGGGTCGCAACTTCTTGACGTAGTTCCAGT
The DNA here is from genome assembly GCA_017860575.1 of Deltaproteobacteria bacterium. GTDB lineage: Bacteria > Desulfobacterota > Binatia > HRBIN30 > HRBIN30 > JAGDMS01. The sequence goes on from JAGDMS010000393.1 coordinate 1,622, forward strand.
GTTGGACAGAGGCCACGATGACCGCAAAGGTTCCGATGCCGATGAGCGTAAGCCCCAACTCGCGCGGCGCCTGCGGCCGCAGAGCGGCCACCTTACTTTGCTCCTGAACTACCTGCAGAAACTTGTAGATGGTGAACCCAAAGCTGATCATGGACAGCGCGGTCCGAACCCAGGCCATGAGCGTGCGCTCGGACGCCAGCCGGGTGCGGTCCAACGCCAAAATGTCGGCCATTTTGCGCTCTGTATTACCCATTCTCTCTTCCTGCCACGCTGCGGTGTAGAACCGGATAGTTCCGTTTTGGCGACCGTGTGACCCGGATGTTATTCGTGTTGCGTATGTGAATCACCGACCGCATGTGACACGACCTGACACTGTCCAGAATCTCGTTCACTCCGGGTTCCCTATAGCAATATGGCGAACACCGTCTTGAGCAGTTCATTCAGCGGCATCAAGGCGCGGACCAGCGGCGCAATCGGCGCGAGAGTCGTGGCCGCGAGGCTGACAATGGCGTTCTTCGTAACCGGAGCGATGCGCATTGTCCGCACCACCTCGAAGCTATTCGACAGATCGGCGAGGGATTGAATGTCGGCGCTCCCCACGAACGGTTCATTGGGCGGCGTCGCGCGGCGCAGCCATTTGGCATCGAACTCTCGTACGTAACGCTCGGCCAACGTGCCGTAGTCACGAAGGCCGGCGCGCTTCGCTCGCGCCAACTGCGGCGCGAACACCAAGAGCGGGCCGAACACCAGCCCCTGCATGAGGACTGTGTAGACGGCAATTTCAATCGTGAAATCCGGGAGTGCGGCGCCCAGCTGGAAAATCCGAGTGGCTATCCATCCGGAGAGCAAAGCGCCATGCGCCGCGGCGAGCGCCGTGAATGCGTAGGCCGAATTGGAAAGAAATCCCAAGCCGCCGACGCGGTCCGGATGCGTATGGACGAGGCTTAAGTCGATGCGCGACACCTGCCAGAGAAAGCGCATCCAGATGCCCACGCGATAATACCAACGTATCATCAGAAACTGGAAGAGCGGCAGGCTCACGTACACAAACCACATCCCGCTATGCGAGAGCGTCACGTCATCGGCGGTTGGGACCCCATACCAGGTGGTTATAGGGAAGGCCGTGTAGTGGCGCCAGAGGAAATGGATCCCGCCGACATAGACGATGCCGAGCAATAGCGCCTCGGCGAGCACCGAGTTGCGAAGCCGTAAGGCGGATGCCAGCACCCGATCGAGCCGTGGCACTGCGGTCTCGGGAAACAGGTTCCTATCATGGAATTGCTTCACCATGAACCGCAGGCGCCGGTGAAGAACCAGCTCTGCGCTGATCATCAGCGGTAGCGCCACCAGGAAGCGGACATGCGTTTCCCAATCCAGCAGGAAGGGCAGGGCGGCACTTCCGCCTAGCAACTGCCCTTCCAGAGTCGAGAGCACCGAGAGCGGAAGCCAGGCGACCCGCGAGAAGACGACAAGCCGCCACCGCAATAGCGCCATCGCGTCTCCGGCGAGATGCAACCGACGCAGAAGCTGGAACAGGGGCCCGGCCAGAACCAGGGAGAAATCTTGGGATGTGACACCACCTGACTCGTTCATATCGTTCCAGGGGCCAAGCTAAAGGGTCGAGGAGCCCTGGGGGGTCTCACCCCCAGGCGCTCAGGTGTCTTCCGATTCGCCGGCAATGCTCGTGGTGCGGCTCGCCTCTCGTATTCCCGACCTGTCCTCGAACCCGAAGTCATGTCGCAAGGCTACTTTTCCAGAGGCAGGCCGGCCTCTCGCCAGTGCTTCAAATACCCATCGAGGAGTGCGGTATTGCGATAGCCGCGTAGGCCGAGCAGGCCCTTTGTCAGCATGGCGCGCTGGCCATGCTCACAGGTGATCACCATCTCGAGGGTCTTGTCCTTCGGCAAGCGTGCCATCCCAAACAAGAGCATCAGGAGCGAAGCGTTGATAGCTCCCGGGATGTGGCCGCGCTTGAATTCGATCGGGCTTCGCGCATCCACGATCACTGGCGCGTTGTTCGACTTGATCCGTTGCAGTAGCTCAGTGGCTTGCATGATGACCCTCCATCGCCTTGTCACTCTCTGTCACGCGGCGGTGTTGGCGCTTCCGCGCCCGATCGAGGGCGAACAGGGCCGCCCTGATGGCCCCCGCGATCTGGGGCTCCGGCGGCACGTGAACCGTCAACCCGCCGAGCTTCTCCCCGATCTTTGCGACCACCCCGACGTTCTTGCCGATGCCGCCCGTGATCACGAACTTGTCTGCGATTCCCACCCCCTTCGACTCGCCCCGTCTTGAGGATCACCGACGCGAGGATCCGGCCACCGTCGAGGAGCATCACCTTGGTGGACTGCGACCCCATGTCGATGCCTGCAGCGACCATGGTCACCTGCCGGCCCCGGCCTTCTCGCGCGCGGGTTCTCCGCCGCCGACGCTCTTCGCGGCGAGTGACCCGAACACGCGCGACGCGGCCAGGGAGAAGATCACCTGCATGGGGATCCCGAGCGCAACCATGACCGTG
>JAGDMS010000176.1 GCA_017860575.1 Deltaproteobacteria bacterium
CTGCGCCCGGTCCCTGCAAAGCAAGCGGCAGTCGAGGCGGAAATGCGCGGCGAATGGAGCCGAGTGGATACCTCGGGTCGTTCCCGATCGTGATCGCCGTGGTGACCGCGCGGCGGGTGGGCCACGAGCGGCGATGAATCAGCTCCGTCTTCAAGGTGGCGAAGAAGCTCTCGACGACGGCGTTGTCCCAACAGTTCCCCCGCCGGCTCATACTGCACACGATGCCGTGCTCCCGGAGCACGGCCCGGTACGCGTCGCTGGCGTACTGGCTGCCGCGATCCGAGTAATGCACCAACTGCGCCGGCGGCCGGCGCCGCCCCAAGGCCATCTGCAAGGCGTTGAGGACCAGCTCCGTGCGCAGGTGGTCGGCCAGCGCTCACCCGACCACCCGGCGCGCGAACAGATCGAGCACGACCGCCAGATACAGCCAGCCCTCCCACGTCCACACGTACGTAATGTCCGTGGCCCACACGGTGTTCGGTACGCTCGGCTCAAACTGTCGTGCCAGCCCGTGGCGGTCAGGATCACCCCGCAAAAAGCCCCGACGCTCACCCACCTCTCGGAACGTCCAACACACCCCGTGCTGGGTTCATTCGGGAAGCTGGCGCAACAACCTGTGCAGCTTGTCGTATTGGAGGGGCTTCGGAAGCAGCGAAATGAAGCCCCTGGTAGCCGCTTCGGCTTCGAGCTGGCTGGTGCACCAGCCGGTCACCATGATGATCGGCACACGCGGATGCGCGGCGTGGAATCTGTCAGCAAAGGCCAGGCCGTCCGTTCCCGGCATCTCATAGTCGGTCACGACCACGCTAACGTCCGTCAGCCCAACGAGGGGTGGCACCTCTTGCGCTGCGGAATACTCGATCACCTTGCAGCCGTCGTCACGCAAATTCTCTGCCAACGCGCTGCGAAAACACTCGTCATCATCGACCAAGAGGACGATGCCATCCCGATCCGCATGGGCGAAGCCACAAGGGCATGATGCAAGCGTACGTGCCATGTGGCTGGATCTGAGCAAATCCAGTGCCGCAGTGGCAATTGCCGACAAGTGGCCTCAGGACGTGGCAAACGCCTGCTATGTCCTCTCAGACGGGTGAAACGGTTCCAGAATTTGCGGAATCCCAGGCGGGGTTGGTGGAAATCGGCTTCCCTATCGGTGGCGGCTAATCGTGGCCAAGCAAATTTCCGACTTGGGGTTAGTTCGGGGCTTCCTCAATGTCCGCTCTGGTCAAGGCGATCTGGACGCCGCGGATGTTAAGGACGAACGGGTCGTCCGCGGACTCGGTGAGGCCTCCCGGCACCGGGGGAACGAGGCTTCCCCAGGTCCCGGAGAGAATGCGCCTGTCTCCCGATCGTATCTCTCGCGCCGTCCTGACTACGGTGTAGGCTGATGGCCAACCTCGGAGTTCCATGGGGCATCCATATCACAAATTCCCACGTATCCAGCATGCGGCAACGTAGTTAAACGATCTCTGTCGGACCCAAGAACGTGGGAAAGCCCGCCGAATCGAGGCATTGCGAAACCCACTCCAAAGGGCAGGTGAAAGTCAGAGCAGATGGTGAAGATTTATGACTCAATGGTTCAGGGCTTAGGCGCGCGATTTCTGCCCCCAACTGGTCGCCGTAAGGGGCGCCGGGGGCACGGAGGGTGCGCTAGCCTCCCGCCCCGGCCCTGCGCTACAAGGGGCCAGTTCAGGAGAAGGCGATGCCGAGCCCCCGAGCTTGGGGAATCAGTATCATGACGACCGGGTGTTGCGCGCTTTGCGCATGCGCACGCTGCCGCCGGACAGCCTGCGCGATATCGAGCCCGGCCTGGAGCACATGGGCGCGCTGGCCGCGGTTGCCTGACGGACCGTGCGCACGGGTGGGCAGCACTACCCGATCAATATCAGCTGTTGCGTTCGGCGGACGCGGCAACCGGTGCCGGACGTGGCCGGTACGTCACACGACGGAGCAGATCCAGGAAGGAGTCCAGGTATGTGTAGTACACCGGGGTCAGATACAGTGTGACGAGTTGTGAAATGAGCAGTCCGCCCACCACGGCGACGCCAAGCGGACGGCGTGATTCGGCGCCCGCACCCGCCCCCAGCGCGATCGGCAGCGCCCCAAGTAACGCCGCCATCGTGGTCATCATGATGGGACGGAAGCGGATCAGACACCCCTCGTAGATGGCATCCAGCGCGTCCTTGCCTTCCTCCCGTTGCGCGTGCAGGGCGAAGTCGATCTGCATGATGGCGTTCTTCTTCACGATGCCAATCAGCATGATCAGGCCGACGAAGGAATAGATATTCAGCTCCATGCGCAGCACCAGCAGCACGAGCAGGGCGCCGAACCCGGCCGACGGTAGGCCCGAGAGAATCGTCAGCGGGTGCACAAAACTTTCGTACAAGATGCCCAGGACGATGTAGATGACCACGATGGCAAGGAGCAGCAGTACCCAGAGGCCCGCGAGGGAGGACTCGAACGCCTGGGCCGTGCCCTGGAATCCCGTCATGATCGTTCCTGGCAATTCTACCCGCGCGAGGGCGTTGATCTTGTCCACCGCCGCACCAAGCGACACGCCCGGCCGCAGGTTGAAGGAGATGGTCACCGCCGGCAACTGCCCCGCGTGGTTCACGGTCATCGGCCCCAGCCCTTCGCTCAACGTGGTCACCGTGTCCAAGCGCATCAATTGCCCGCTCGACGACGTCACGTACAACATCGACAGCGCTCCCGCATCGCGCTGATACTCGTCCTTGAGCTCGATAATGACCTTGTACTGGTTGTTGGGCGCGTAGATCGTCGAGATCCAGCGGTTCCCGTAGGCATCGTAAAGCGCGTTCTCAATCTGCTCCGCCGTGACCCCGAGGCTGGATGCTTTGTCCCGCTCGATGACGACGTTGACCTGCGGATTCTTGATCTGCAGGTCGCTGGTGACGTCCTGCACTTCCTTCAATTCGCGCATGCGCGCTTCGAACCGTTGTGCGGAGTCGTAGAGCTCTTGGGTGTTCGGGCTCTGCAACGTGAACTGATAGAGGCTCTTCGTCAGCTGTCCGCCGATGCGAATCGTTGGCATCTGTTGTAAGAACACACGCAGCCCGGGAATCACCGACAGTTTGCGTCGGAACGCTTGCACCATGTCGCTCACACTCGGACGCTGGGAGCGCGGCTTCAACTGGATGAACATCCGCGCCTGGTTCGGGGTGCTGCCTCCAGCCGCGCTCGTCCCCACCACGCTGGTAAACAGCGTCTGCACCCGCGGGTCGACGCGCACGATTTCCGCCACGGTCTGTTGGAGTCGCGTCATCTCTTCGAACGAGGCCCCCTGCACCGCTTCGGTGATTCCGAAAATCGCCCCTACGTCTTCGTCTGGAATGAAGCCCTTCGGCACGACGATGAACAGGCCACCGGTCGCCAGGAGAATCACCAGCGATAGCACCATGGTGCCACGCCGCCGCTGCAAGACCCATTGCAGGCTGCGCTCGTACGCGCGCAGCATCGCGTCAAAGAAGCGCTCGGTAAACAGGTAGAAGCGGCTCCGTTGCGCTTCGGACGGTGGCCGGAGGAAGCGGCTGCACAGCATCGGCGTCAGGCTCAATGAGACGAAGCCCGAGATCAGGATGGTCACGCAGATGGTGACGGCGAACTCGTGGAACAGCCGCCCCAGAATCCCGGGCATGAACAGCACGGGGATGAAGACGGCGGCCAACGACAAGGTCATGGAGAGAATCGTGAAGCTGATTTCCCGCGACCCGTTCAGCGCCGCCTGCAATGGCGCTTCGCCCAGCTCCATGTGACGGACGATGTTCTCCAGCATGACGATGGCATCGTCCACGACGAATCCGATCGATAGCACCAATGCCATTGCCGACAGGTTATCCAAACTGTAGCCGAGCTGGGACATGACCGCGAAGGTACCGATGATGGACAGCGGCAGCGCCAAGCTCGGAATCACGGTTACGGGCACGTTTCGTAAAAACAGGAAGATCACCATGACCACCAGCACGAGTGCCACCAGCATCGTGAGCTTGACATCGTTGATCGAGGCACGGATCGACTCCGACCGATCCAGCAGGATGTGGAGTTGAACCGAGGGCGGCATCCACCTCTCGAAGGTCGGCAGCAAATCCTTCACGGCCTGCGTGACGGCGACAATGTTGGTGCCAGGCTGCCGTTGCACCGCCAACACGATGGACCGCTGCAGCGTCTCTTTGTCGCCGTACCACGACACGGTTTTGTCGTCTTCGACGCTGTCGATGACCCGGCCGAGCTGCTCCAGGCGAACTGGCGCGCCGTTGCGATAGGTCACGATGACAGGGCGATAAACGGCGGCGTCAGTGAGCTGGCCCGTTGCCTGCACCGTCAACGCACGACGGTCGCCGAACAGTGTGCCGGTGGGAATGTTGACGTTCGCGGTCCGCACCGCCTGCTCGACCTGATCGATGCCGATTCCACGGGTCGCCAGGGCGTGCGGATCCAACTGGACACGCACTGCGTATTTTTGCGAACCGAACACCTGTACCTGCGCGATGCCGCTGACCATGGAGATGCGCTGCGCAACGAGCGTCTCGCCGTATTCGGCGAGCGTCGACAACGGCAATGTCGCGGAGGTGAAGCCGAGGTACATGATCGGCTGATCCGCCGGATTGACCTTGCGGTAGGTCGGCGGGCTCGGCATCCCCGGCGGCAGCAGCGGCGCAGCCTGTGTGAGGGCAGCTTGCACGTCCTGGGCGGCCGCATCGATGCTGCGGCTCAGGTCGAACTGCAGGGTGATCTGCGTCGCCCCGAGCGAATTCGTCGAGTTCATTGAGGTCAGACCGGCAATGGTGGAAAACTGCCGCTCGAGCGGTGTCGCGATCGCTGAAGCCATCGTCTCAGGGTTTGCGCCCGGCAAGCTGGCAATGACCAATAAGGTCGGCAAATCGACGTTCGGCAGGTCGCTCACGGGCAAGATGCGGTAGGCTGCGGTACCGAATATGAGAATGGCCAGCATCACGAGCGTGGTGGCGACCGGCCGGCGAATAAATGGCTGTGCGAGATTCATGCTCGCCTACTTTCCATCCCCGCCTGGCTGGTCATCCGCGCCGAGCCCGCTCTTGACCTCCAGCTTGCTGCCCGGAGCCAGCCGTACCTGGCCCCTGGTTACCACATCCTCCCCCAGTTGCAGTCCCTTCTCGACCACCACCTCTTCGTTAAGGGACATGCCGGTAACCACGGGGCGGACTTGCGCCGTATGGTCGGGCCCCACGACAAAAACATACTGCCCGACCTGCCCAACCTGGATGGCCGCCACCGGCACCAGCAGCGCGTTGGGCTGCGTCCGTAAGGTCAGAGTCACCGTCACAAACTGCCCGGGCCAGAGCATCTCATCCTGGTTGGGAAACGTCCCCTTCAACAACACCGTGCCGGTCTTGGTGTCCACCGCATTGTCGATGAAGGACAGCTCGCCGACCGCGGAATGCTCTTCGTCCGCACCAACAAAAGCCTGTACTTTGAGGTCGTGGGTCGCCGCGCTGCTGCGGATCTCCGTCAGGCGTTGCTCGGGCACGGAGAAGCTCACATAGACCGGGCGAATCCGGTTGATCGTGGCCAGCGTCGTATCGCGAATCTTCACGGTGTTGCCGACGTGCAGCAGATACTGACCAATGCGGCCCGTGAAGGGCGCACGAATATAACAGTATTCCAGCTGGAGCTTGGCGGACTCGACCCCGGCGGTATCCGCCTTGACCGCCGCCTCCAACGCCTCGGCTTGCGTGCGCATCTGGTCATACTGGTCCTTGGAGACGAAGCTATTCGCCAGCAGGCGCTGGTAGCGCTCCGCCTGCACCCGCGCATTGGTTGCTTCCGCTCGATCCTTGGCGAGATTTGCCTCCGCCTGCCGCGAAGCCACCTCAAAGGGGCGCGGGTCAATCACGAACAGCAGATCGCCTTCATGGACCTCCTGCCCTGCTTGGAACTTGATCTCCGCCAGCTCTCCATCGACTTGTGATTTCACCGTCACCGTCGAGTACGCTTCGACGTTGCCAATGCCGCGCACCTGCACCGGCACGTCTCTTTGCACCACCGGCCCAGCGTTCACCGGCACGGGTGCCTGCGCGGCCTGTCCGCCCTGACCGCCGGAGGAGCACCCAGCCAGCAGTGCGATAACCCAGCCAAGCATACGCAAGTGCAGCCAGAACCGGCGCCCACGCCGCATCACGGGCGCCCGTTCGCTTGGCCACGGCACCTGTGATCGTCTCCGCTCCGGGAGCACGCACCGTTGTTCGAAGTGCGGAGTTGAAACACGTTCCGTTCGGAGCCGCACGGAGCGACTCAACCGGGGGTGATCCCGCCCGGTCTGTGGCCCGAGGCCCTGCCGCGCGAGTCGTCGGTACATCATCGCGTACACGTTCCGTCACCTGAGGGTGGTTCCGACCACGCCGCACGCGGCGTCACACATTCCGGGTTTCAGCCAACTCGCTCGCCGATCTCTTTCGCCAAATCTCCCAGCGGGGGCGGGATCACGGCGGCAAGTTCCCATTCGGGGCGGCGCTGGTTCATAACGGAGCGTCGTCGCCCCCCCAAATAGCTCCATCGCCCGAGGCGCGAGCGTGTCGTCGCCTTACCCAGCGCGAGGACTCGACCGCGGCCGACGAGAGCTTCGAAGCTGACCGGCCTCAGCCTTCCCTCGTCGGAAGCGAGCCGATGTAGTCCATCTTGCCGAGGCCAACGCCGTTGTGGCGGAGGATCGCGTACGCCAACGTCGCATGGAAGAAGAAGTTCGGCAGCGCGAGGTGCACCAAGTAGTCGTCGCCGCGGAGCCACTTCTCCCCGAGCCAAGGCAACGACACCTTCCGCTCGTCGGCGCCGACCAAGTCCTTCGCCTGGACGGTATCGAGAAAGCTGAGGCACTTCTGGATCCGCTGCCGCAGCTCGCCGAACGTCTGCTCCGTGTCAGGGTGGGACGGCGCCTGCTTGCCGCTAAGGTACGCGGCCGCGAACTTCGCCTGGTCGCAGGCGGCCTGCACCTGGCGGACGAACGGGTACTGATCCGGTGCCAGGCGAGCCTGGGCGAGTACGTCGACCTCGAAGGATTTGGCCTTCGCGTGCGCGGTGGCCTTGTCCATCCACTGCTCGAGGTTCTGCAGGGTCTTGGCGAACAACCGGATGGCATCGTTGTGATTCATGAGAGCCTCCTTTCGTGAGCACTAAACGATAGCCCACGGCATACCCTCATGCGACCACCCGAGGCGCTCGTTGCCAAGAACCCGCATTCTTCATCCATGGCCCATCAAGCGCTTCGAGGTCAGCACCCCAGGCAGGGGCCCAGCGCGTTTACAGCGCTCGCTGGGATCTGTGCGGGGGGGCGGCTCGCAAGAGCGCCGTCCCTACCGCGACCGATACTTCCGTGGTGGAGCCTGCCGAGACGTAGCACTTGGTTGCGCTGGTTCGCATTAGCTTGGCGCATCTACCCTCTCCGTTGACGGGAGAGGATTGAGACCAAACCACTTAAAGGTGGCGCACCGTCATTTCTCCCCAAAACCTCAATCGCCGGACCCCCTCCCGGCGCCCGGCTCACTCCACGTAGCGCCCCGACACGGCGTCGTAATGCGCGCCCTTCGGGAGCTGCTTGCCGTGCGTACCCAACCAGTGGGCGGTGAAGTGCGGCGCGCGCGGCAGGATCTCCGTCACCTCGTAGACGCGCTCGTACTCGCCGTACTCGATCCGCCAGCGCCCATCGACCTTGCGGTAGCGGTCACGATACACCGCGGTGCCCATCAGGAACTCGCGCGTGCGGAAGTGATACACGAGGTCGTGGAAGTAGACCCGGCCGGTCGCGTGGGTGGCGTCCACAAGTTCGATCTCGGCGCCGTGGCCATTGTGCTGGGTCACGATCTCCGAGTGAAAGCTGTTCGCCGTTACCTCGAGGAACTCGGCGCGGCTCTTGGCCTCGTAGACGTAGTCGCCACCGATGCAGCGGCAGGCGTAGTCCTCGGTCAAGAGCTCCTTCAACTCCGCGAGATTTGCGGTGTCGAGGCAGCGGAAATAGGCGCAGCGGAGCGCCTGGAGTTCCTGCACGTCTATGAGCCGCTGAAGCTGTTGTTTGAGGGATTCGAGTTCGGAGGACGACATACTATCTCCTGTAGGGCCTCGTGCATGACCCCGAGCGCCCGGTTGCCGCTCGGGAGGGCGGAACGCTCACCCTTCGAGCCTTTCGCCCGAGCGAGAAATTCACCATCTTCCGCGCCGACCCGCTTCCCAGCGCCGCCGGAGCGGGCCCCGCAGGGCGCGCTGCCGTAGTGAGCGCGCGGGTAGTCCGTACGAACGGGCTAAATGCCATATAATAGTCAGGTCTCAGACGTTGCCCGCTGCCACCGCCGTTCCCTGATAATTTCGGATAAAGACCCTGTAGGGACGGCACAAAAAGCCTGTCACGCAGCTGCTCCTACAAACGCGACGGAAAGGGTCACTACGATAGACGTGGTAACCCAATTCCCCGCGCCGGGTTGGACGCAACTATCAACCATTGACTCTCGACTGAAAGATTTCCGGATCAGGGTTAACTCTCACTTTCGACTGCTGACTCGCGACGGCTATTGAGCGGCTCGTAATACGGCTTCCCTGCCTGCGCCCACGCGGTATACATCTCGAAAAACGCGGGACCCATGGGATCCAGCCCACGGATCGGCATGGAACCGCGCCGGATGGTGAAGTCGTGCGGCGCCAGCTCACCGGCCCGGACAAAGTGTCGCTCCGCCGCCGCGGTCTTGCCCGCCCGATGCAGGTACCAACCCAACGCGAATTCCGCGCGCGCCAACTGTTCGTCCGCGGTGGGCAGCGACTGCAGCTTTTTCACCGCATCAGGAGTCAACGGTGCCTTGCCTTCCTTCACCCACGCCCGCAGTGCGGCGAGATGCGGCGCCGACGGAATGCCGTGGAAATCCTTGAACTGATCGGTCCCGAAGGCCACGTCGTTGGGACGCGCGATGTGGCCTTGCTCATCGATCCAGACCACGGTGGGCACATTGACGATGCGGTACAAATCGGCAACCCGGTGTTCCGGATCGATCAGGCTCGGATGCGCTGCTCGGGCCGCTTCGATGAAGGGGCGCGCATCGTCAGGACTTTTGTCCAACGCGACGGTGATGACCGTGAAGTTCTGATCTTTGAGTTCGGCGTACAGTTCCTGCCAGACCGGCAGGTCATAGCGGCAACCTCACCATGAAGCGTACGCGACCAGGAGGACTTTCTTGCCCCGATAATCGGACAGGGAATGGCGCTGCCCGTCAAGGTCGGGGAGCGTGAAGTCCGGCGCGTGCAGCGACGCGAGCTGCACCGCGCGGTCGGCGGCCGAGGCGCCGAGGTAGGCGACGCCTTTTTCCACGTCCACCGCAAGCGGCCGCGAGAGCAATCCGGCGAAGCCGGCGAGGTCGACGCCGACCTCGTTCACGAGATCGGCTGTTCCTTTGACAGGCACGCAACGATCGCCCTTGCAAAACCCCTGTGGCTTCAGTTCCCAGCCCAGATGTTCACGGAGGGCCGCAGGCGACAAACGAACCGTCTTGCCCTCGGTCCTGGCAGCAACCGTGCACACCTGCCCCTCGTCGAAAAGAACAAATTTCTGTTCCATCATGATGCATACAGATTGCGCGCCTGAGAGCGCGCTATGTCAAGAGCGTGCCCCAAACGCTCTCGGCCAACGTACCCACCCACTATTCTCTAGTCAGCGCCCCGCAAACGGTCCTGAAACCGGCGATCGCGCGCCCGCATGACCTTGGGTGTGTGGCAGGCTAAGATCTCACGAATTTGCCCCCATTGTCCGCGCCGAGCATTGGAGGAAAGGGCGGAGAGTTTGGGGCATCAGGATGAGAGAGCTGAACACGAACTGATCCGGCAGCGATTTGTGAACGTCTTTCCACAGGGCTGCGATTGGTGCGTCAGCGCTCGCCAGGTACCGACTGGCGAATGTGATGTTTCGTGGCCCGTGCGCACCCATTCATCGTCGAACCTAAACCGCCAGAACCCCACAATCGCGGTGCCTTTCACGGTAATCCCGAGGCAACGTATTCCGCAGAACTCAGGACTCTCGGAGACCACCTACGGAAGAAACGCCTCGACTTGGGCCTGCTGCAACGGGACGTCGCTCAGCAATTGGGTGTGGCTGAGGAGAGAGTCTGCCACTGGGAGATTGGGCGCAGCCGTCCCAAGCCGTACCTCATCCCCCGCATCATCGAGTTCCTGGAGTACTCGCCGTGGAATGTTCCGGCCACCTACGCTGTGTGGCTGGTCATGGCCCGGCGGATAAACGGCCTCTCGCGGAAGCGGTTGGCCACGAGACTCGGGGTGGATGAGAGCACCGTGTTCCCGTGGGAGAGCGGTTGGGGGCAGCCCCGGCTCGCATCTACTGACTGGCGAACTTGAGGGCTGTATTCACCGGCGCAGCGTAAAACTGCTCTTCTGGCATCTCTGGGAGCGGGGGGATACGATTGGCTGCGACGGAGATCCCTGGAGCGGGTGGCGGCCGTGCTGGGGGTGAAGCTGGAGTACTTGCAGGCAGGCACTCCTTCGGTGGCAAATCGTCTTGGGAATATCACGGACGACCCTTGGCGCTGAACGGTGCCGGGTGCACCCCCATTCCCAACGGACGTCGGTCTTGTCCTGCTGATGTGCAGCGCTTCCC
>JAGDMS010000394.1 GCA_017860575.1 Deltaproteobacteria bacterium
ACAGGAACGCCGGAACGCTGAACCATGCCCAGCGCTCGATCAGGACAGAAACGTAGTACCAGGGAGCACCAAACTGATCGTAGTTCGGCGACTGCACTGCGCGGAAGGTGTGCGCCCAGAAGAATGCAGCGTTCTGTCCCCAGGCGGCAGAGTGATACAGCACCACCGCCAGGATTGCCAGACCGCGCAGGACGGCAACGCGCCGCGTCATAGGACCGCGATTCTCGGAGGAAGAGTCATCGAGACGCTGGAACCTGGCGCGCTGTGTCGCCGCGGACCGCTCTCGTCAAACACCCCCACTGCCCGCTTTCTTCCGCGCCACGAATTCAGCGATGCGCTCGATGCTGTCCAAATTGTCTGGCACAACCTCGTCGTCATTCACTTTCAGTCCGAAGCGGCTCTCGAGGAAAGTGATGATCTCAAGAACGCCGGTTGAATCGATCACACCAGCCTCAAGCAGCGAGGCGGTGTCAGCCAGTGCCTGGGGATGAGGCACGTAGAAATTAGAGGTGATGAACTCGCGAACCTGCCCGCTGATGGTCATCTTTAGGTTTGTCGGCCGGTACCGCACCTTCATACAGTCACAAAAACGTCCGAGCCCAATCATGGAGAATTGGACGTTGTTTCTGGACCATTCATACGGTCGCTCGGGTGTCTCGTCCTGGTTCGTGCAACTCGGTGACTGGTTCGAATTACTTCACGGGCTGCCTGTCGGAGCGCGCCTTTGTCGAACTTGCCGACACAGTTCTTGGGAATTTCGGAGCGCAGGATAACACCGACGGGCAGCTTATGGGAGGGAAGGCGTCGGCGACAGAACTCCCCGACTTCCTCAGTGTCGAGCCCCTGACCCTCCCTTAGCACGACGAATGCCACCGGGGCCTCTCCGAGAATATCGTGTGGGGCGCCCACGACGGCGACCTCGTGGAAAGCCGGGTGCTCGCTCAGCACGTCCTCGATCTCTTTGGCACTTACGCGGTGAGCGCCAACCTTCAGCATATCGTTTCGGCGTCCGACGACGTACAGGAAACCATCAGCGTCCGCATAACCGAGATCCCCCGTCCGAAAACCGAAGGGGCCGAACGAGGCCCTCGTGTCCTCGGGGTTGTTCCAGTACCCACGCGAGATGTTCGAGCCCCGTGCAACGAGCTCTCCGACCTCTCCGGGGCCAGCCTGCTGGCCATCCTCCTTCAGAACAATGACCTCGACGTTGGGAATAGGCTTTCCAATTGAGCCCATGTGCGCACTGAGTTCACGTGGCTCCAGGTAGGTCAACCGCGCCGATGCCTCCGTGGCTCCATACATCACATACAAAGGTGCCGGCGGACCCTTCTCAAGCCACTCCCGGATGCGAGCGGGCGGCATCGGGCCCCCGGCCTGAGTGACATAGCGGAGGTGGGGGAACGACATTGCCATCAGGCTGGACCGATGCAACAGCAACGCAAACGTCGACGGCACGCCGGCGAGCCCCGTGACGCAGTATTCAGTCATCGCTTGAAGGACAGCGTTCGGGAAGGCAAGCCGGTTGTCTATCACGACGGACGCTCCAACCCTCATGTGCGTGTGCAACAACGAGAGTCCGTACACATAGTAGAAGGGCAGCACACACATCACCCTGTCCGCGTGGGACAGGCGGAGGTACGTGACGACGGATTCGGTGTTGGCGACGATGTTAAGATGCGAGAGCATGACACCCCTGGGTGCTCCAGTGCTGCCGGAGGTGTAGATGATCGCTGCAAGGTCCGAGCCTATCATCCTGACGTCGGGCTCTGTATCGGACACCGATTCGAGCGCATCCCTCAGATCACTGTGCGATTGGATCTGTGGCCGCTGAACGGGGTCGGGACGGGTTTCCGGATCGGCGTGCTTCCCATTTCCAGATGAGCCATTGCGATTGCGGTGGACAAGCACGACAGGCGCCCCGCACAGGGCTGCCGCCTGCTCCTCGGCAGTCGGCGTATCCACGATGCAGACGGTTGGCGAGCAGTCTTCAACGACGTGGGCGAACCGATCGCTTCTGGGTCCAGGCGGAAGGGGCACTGCCACCGCACCGGCCTTCATCGTGCCGAAGTAGCACGCGACGAGCTCAATACAGTTCTTGAGCGCGAGGACGACGCGGTCACCGCGGTGGACACCTTTCGTGAGAAGGAGATTGGCAACGCGATTGCAGAGCCCGTTGAGGTCGGCATACGAGATCTCGCGACCGGGCTCAATCAGAGCGGTGGCAAGCGGAGTCTGCTCTGCGGAGTGTCGAACGAACTGATGGACCAAGGACGGCGTCATGCTGCGAAAGTCCTGCAAACCCCGTGCTGAATCCGGCGAGCCCCCCTGCGGCCCAATCGGGGCATCTTCCACCGAATTGAGGCCTCGGTCGTCCACGGGTCTGCCTCATGAGGACCTTTTGTCACCACGATCCTCCCTGAGAACCGTTTCAGTCATGTGGACAATGGTGGCGGGCGTACCGGACATTCTCGCAGTAGGTCGGTGACGAACGAACCGATCGTGCAGAAGTTGGGTCGACAGAATCCCCACGACCGCCATGTTGTCCGCATTCGAGAACTGCCCCGCGTCGTCGCGAGCCATACACTTTCCCAGAAGCTGCCCCGCGAGCGTCGGACTGAAGACGTGGGCTTCCTCCAGGGCCTGCTCGCTGACTACATCTGCAACCCAGTCTAGCGCTTCCTGCCCGAGGAAGGATAGGGCATCTGGCGCGCGGTACGGTTGCTTCTTCCGCCCGACGATCTCGGGCGGTACGAGATCCCAGGCAGCCTTCTTGATGATGTGCTTCTCGTCGAGGGCCCGAAGCTTGTACGACGCCGGGAGCGAGTTCGCCAAGTCAACCACGTCCCGATCGAGGAATGGAAAGCGACCTTCGACCGAGTGGGCCATGAGCATACGGTCGCCCTGTGACGATAGGATGTAGCCGGCCAACAACGTCTGTACTTCAAGGAACTGGTCTTGCGCGAGAGGCGACCATCGTGCGAACTCGGCGGGCAACGACGCGAGAAGTTCCCGTACGACGTCGCGCTCCGCTGTGGCAGCCCGCTGCTCTGCCGAGAACAGGCGGCGCAACTGCGCGGTTGTGCGCCACCGAATGCCGTGACCGAAACCAGGCGATTGCCAATCCGAGAGGTCCTGACCGAAGAACTGTCTCGTCATCGCCCGCTGCGCGACTGGAGAGCGGGCGAGGTACGGATAGAGCCGCTCGAGCAGGCGCGGCCGGCGCTCAGACGTCGGCTGGCAGGCCCAGAACCGGCGGACCTTCGCTTCACGGAACAAGTCGTAGCCGGCGAACATTTCGTCGGCGCCCTCGCCCGTCAGCACCACCTTGATGCCTGCGTTGTGCACCAGCGCCGAGAGCAGAAGCAACGGCGCCGGTGCAGTACGGAGGATCGGTCGCTCGGCGTGCCACACGACGTCGGGAAAGACACGGGCGATGTCGGCGCGTGACACCATGATCTCCCGATGTTCGCTGCCAAGCCGCTGCGCCATCAGCCGTTGGTACCGGGTCTCATCGTACTCGGTGTCCTCGAACCGAATGGAGAAAGTACAGAACTTCTCGCCCTTTGCACGGAGTGCGAGGGCTGCCACGAATGAGCTGTCCAGGCCGCCGGAGAGGTAGCTTCCGACGGGAACGTCCGTCCGGAGCATGCGCAGACTCGTGGCCTGTTCGAGTGCCGCCCGCGTCGCTTCCGCCGCGTCTGCGAGTGACCCCTGGAACTGGGCGCACTGGCCAGTGGGGTACTTGGGGCTCCAGAAGCGCCTCTCCTCAACGCGAGCTCCCGCGTACGTACGCACGTGACCCGGCTCCAGCTCCACGACACCTCGAAAGACAGTCTGCGGCGGTACCGTCGTCCAGAACGTGAACACCTGGTCGAAGCCGATGGGGTCGAATTCCCGTGGGATACACGGATCAGCCGCGAAGATAGCTTTGATCTCGCTCGCGAAATAGAGACGACCGGCATGTTCACAGAAGTAGAGGGGCCGGACCCCGAGAGGGTCACGAGCGATCACCAGGCTGCGGGTTCTTTCGCTCCACATCGCCAGCGCCCACTGACCGTTGAAGCGCTCAAACGCGTGCTCTCCCCACGATTCGTAGGCATGAACGATCACCTCGGTGTCG
>JAGDMS010000177.1 GCA_017860575.1 Deltaproteobacteria bacterium
TGGCGCAGTCGTAGCGCCCGGCCTCGATCTCCGCCGACGCGGCCAGGATAGCGATGCTCCCGGAGGCGCAGGCGGCCTCGTGACGCGAGGTCGGGAGACCAGAAAAGACGGGATCCGTCTCGAGCAAAAACGCTCCGAGGTGGCCCTGCATGGAATACAACTCGGCAGCGAAATTGCCGACATGGGCAACGTCGATCGACTTGGGGTCGACGCCAGTCGCCTCCAACCCGCCGGCAACCGCCTCGCGCAGCATGGCGACGATATGTTTGTTCTCCTTGGTCCAATTGCGTGCGAAGTCGGTTTGAAATCCACCCAAAACGAAAATGGGAGCAGCCATGCTCAACCTCCTTAGATTCACCCGGCAAAGAAGCGGCCCAAGTTGACGTGCGGTTCCCGAAACAGACGCTGATCCGGGTGTTGCGCTGCCTGCTCCAGCGCACGTGGCACGGGTAACTGCAGTCCCTCCAGCAGCCGGATCGTGGTGCGCACGCCGAGCACGTCGACCAACGCCGTCGGCGGCGCCCAGTTGAAGCCGAAAGCCATGATCCGATCGACGTCCCGGGTGCTGGCGACGACCTCGTGCTCCCCGACACGATTCAGTGCGTAACTGACGTATCCGAGAATGACGCGCCGCGCCAGATCTGCCTCCGCACCGGAAGCCTCGGCGAATACCTTGAACGCTTCCCCGTAGCGGCCGACGCGATTCAGCCGGCGCATCTCTTCCACAAAGGGGATGGGATGCACCGGGACATCGCGCATGTCCTTGTAGCCGGCGGTTTGCGGATCCAAAACGAGGCTCAGGGTCTTGCTACCTTCCTTGACACGTCGGTAAAACCCGCCGCGCTCCGGCGTCTTGTCGCCCAGGTGGCCGTGCGCCACCAGTCGCTGCATGTAGGCTGGCAACGCGAACGATCCGTGGGCCTCGTCCTTGGTGTTGGCGTAAACGTTGTCGACAATGGCCTTGTGCACGTCCCACCCCACCAGATCGACGGTGGCGAGCGGAGGCATCGCGCGACCGGTGTACGGCCCGATGAGGTAGTCCGCAAAGGCCACGCCGTGCGATTCCGCCAAAATGGCGACATCGTTGAGGACCTTGAAGCCGATGCGGTTGCCGGCAAACGCCGGTTTGTCGGCGGTGACGATGGCCACGCGCCCGAATCGGTTCTCGAGCAGACGGACGACCTCCGGAACCAGCGCCGGATCGGTTTCGGGATGAGGAATCACTTCGGTGCCGACAATCACGTTGGGCGGGTTGTACAGGTGCATGCCGAGGAAGTTGCGCCGAAAGCTGTCGCTACGACCATGCGCCATTTCCGTGATCGACAGGCCGGATGAGACCGTGGCGACGATCGAATCCGGACGCCGGCAGCGATCGACGCGGGCGAAGAAGGTCTTTTTCAACTCGATGTCTTCGGCCAGAGCCTCGAAGATCAGGTCCGCCTTGGCGACCACTTCTTCCAACTCGTCGCCGTAGGTGCCCACCGAAATCCGATCCGCAATCCGCTGGGCCCGCGCCATGTTTTCGGCGGTTACCAGACCCTCGTGCGACTTCTCAGCGGTGCGGGCCAAAAATACGACCTTGCAGCCGCCAGCCGCAAATACTTCTCCACTACCGGCGCCCATCGTTCCGTTGGCGCCCAGGACCACCACGTCGTTTATTTCAATCATCTTTCCCCTTGCCGCGAATCGATACGTTGGCTTTTCGTCGGTACTGCAAGCCGGTACACTAGGACCGGTCGAAGCGGAATGCGCCCCACTATATAAAATGCGGAAAGCGAGCGCCAGTCGGGTCCGCCAACACCGGCTTGCGGGCACAACCGGGTGCCAGTTGCCTCGATCAGATAGGAAAGGATAAGGCTGCGATATGACCTACCGGCAAGAGCCCTGGTTGATGCGGACCTACGCGGGGCACACGAATCCGCAGGCCGCCAACGCATTGTTCCGTACGAATCTGGCCAAGGGCCAGACCGGCCTGAGCGTTGCCTTCGACCTGCCAACGCAGACCGGTTACGATTCCGACGACCCAATGGCGATCGGCGAGGTGGGCAAGGTCGGTGTCCCCATTTGCCACATTGCGGACATGGAAATGCTGTTCACCGACATCCCGCTGGCGCAGATGAACACCTCGATGACGATCAATGCGACCGCCGCGTGGCTGCTGGCGCTGTACATCGCGACAGCGGAACGGCAGGGAGCCAACCCGCGGGAGTTACGCGGCACGACGCAAAACGACGTCCTCAAGGAATTCCTCGCTCGCGGCACGCACATATTCCCGCCCGAGCCATCGCTGCAGCTGACCGCTGACACCGTTGCCTACACCGTTGAAAACATGCCGAAATGGAACCCGGTGAACATCTGCAGTTACCACCTGCAGGAAGCCGGCGCGACGCCGGTGCAGGAACTGGCGTTCACGCTGGCGAATGCCTTCGCCGTACTCGATCGGGTCCGGACGCGCCCTGGTGTGAGTATGCCGAATGTCGTGGGGCAGCTCTCGTTTTTCGTCAATGCCGGCATTCGCTTCATCGAGGAGATGTGTAAGCTGAAGGCGTTTGTCCGTCTGTGGGATCGCCATACCCGCGAACGCTACGCTATCGAGGATGCGACGAAGCGCCGTTTCCGGTACGGAGTTCAGGTCAACTCCCTGGGTCTGACGGCACAGCAGCCGGAAAACAATGTGCAGCGTATCGTGCTTGAAATGCTGGCCGTCGTCCTGTCGAAGGAAGCGCGCGCACGCTCGGTTCAGCTCCCGGCCTGGAACGAAGCGCTGGGGCTGCCGCGGCCGTGGGATCAACAGTGGTCATTGCGCATTCAGCAGGTGGTGGCACATGAAACCGACATACTCGATTATGACGGCGACATCTTCGAGGGCTCAACGATCATCGAGGCCAAGGTCGCGAGCTTGATGCGGGACGCGGAGGCCGAGCTGGCACGCCTGCAGCAGATCGGCGATGCCGCCGAGACCATCGAGGTCATGAAGCGGGCACTCGTTGCCAGCCACGCCGAGCGCCAACGCCGAATCGAGCAGGGAGATCTGACCGTTGTCGGGGTGAACAAGTTCACGGAACATGAGCCGTCACCCCTCGTCACCGGTGAGGCGGACAGTATTCTGCGCGTTGATCCTGAGGCCGAGCGCCGTCAGATCGAGCGGCTACAAGCATTTCGCAGCGCCCGCAACAGCACCGAGGCAAACATTGCGCTGGCGGCCCTGAGAGACGCGGCAACGCACGGCTCCAATATCATGCCTGCTTCGATTCGCGCCGCCCATGCCGGTGTAACTACTGGCGAATGGGCGGCGACATTACGCAAGGTTTTGGGTGAGTATCGCGCGCCAACCGGCCTTCAGGGCGTTACTTTCTCCAGCGATGCCGCATCGCTTGCCGCGCTGCGTGCGCGCGTGAACGTGGTCTCCAAAGCCCTTGGTCATCCGCTCCGCTTGCTGGTGGCCAAACCCGGTCTGGACGGTCATTCCAACGGCGCCGAGCAGGTGGCGGTCCGTGCCAAGGAGGCCGGCCTGGAAGTAATCTACGAAGGCATCCGTTTGACCCCCGAGCAGATCGTTGCCTCCGCCGCTGATGAGGACGTGGATGCGATCGGCCTATCGATTCATTCCGGTTCCCACATGACCCTGGTACCCCGCATCACGACGCTCCTGCGCGAACGCGGTCTGGGTACTGTCCCGGTGTTTCTGGGCGGAATCATCCCGGAGGCGGACCAGCAGGAGCTACGGCGCGCGGGCGTCACTGGCATTTACACACCCGGACAAGCCACGCTGACCGCGATCATCAATGACATCGTGGAGACGACCGCACGGACGTCGAGCGGATCAGCCGGGCGAACATGACGCAGGACTGGCCTCTGCCGGCCACGCCGGTGACTGCCGCAAATGGCCATCTTGGGACACCGTGAATGGAGCACAGACGACCACATGGCGGCACCGTGAGCCCCGAACGTGTCCTCATCCTCGGTGCGGCTGGCCGGGACTTCCACGTGTTCAACACCTACTTTCGTGATCGCCCCGAGTACCACGTGGTTGGCTTCACGGCCACGCAGATCCCCGGCATCGCCGGGCGGCGCTATCCGGCCGCCCTCGCGGGCGCGCAGCACCCCGACGGACTACCCATTTTTCCTGAGGAAGAGCTTGAAAACCTGATCCACGAGCATCGAATCGATCAAGTCGTGTTTGCCTACAGTGACATCCCGCATGTGAGCGTGATGCACCTGGCGTCACGGGCACTCGCCGCCGGTGCCGACTTTCGCTTGTTGGGCCCCGAGCACACCTTCATCGAGGCCCGGTGTCCGGTCATTTCGATCTGTGCCGTGCGTACCGGGTGCGGCAAGGGAGAGGTGGCGGAACGGCTGGTCGCCCACCTCCGCGGCCGGGGCAAGCGCCCAGTGGTGATTCGGCACCCGATGCCCTACGGCAATCTCGAAGAGCAGGTGATGCAACGCTTCGCCACGGCGGCGGACTGCGACCGCTATGCCTGCACGATCGAAGAGCGTGAGGAATACGAGCATCACCTGGTGCACGGTGCCGTGGTCTACGCCGGGATCGATTATGAGCGCATCGTCCGCGCCGCCGAGTTGGAGGCCGATGTCATCATTTGGGACGGTGGCAATAATGATCTACCGTTCATCCGGCCGGGACTGGAGATTGTGGTGCTTGACCCGCACCGCGCCGGGCACGAGTTAGCCTACCATCCCGGTGAGGCGAATTTTCGGCGCGCACACGTGTTGGTAGTCAACAAGGTCGATTCCGCCCCGGTCGAGGGCATCAGTCGTGTGCTCGAGAACGCCGCCCACATCAATCCCCGAGCGGTGGTCGTCCAAGCACGCTCGGAGATTCGAGTGGACCAGCCTGAACTTATTCGCGGCCGCCGAGTGCTGGTGGTGGAAGACGGACCGACGCTCACTCATGGTGAAATGAGCTATGGATCCGGAGTCATCGCCGCACAGTCGTGTGGCGCGGCGGAACTGGTTGATCCGCGTGCGTACGCCGTCGGTTCGCTGCGGGAGTGTTTCGCGCGCTACCCCTGGATTGGGAAGGCACTGCCGGCCGAGGGATACTCCCCGGCACAGGTGGCGGACCTGCAGGAGACCATTGCGCGAACTCCCTGCGAGGCGGTGGTCATCGCCACACCCGTCAATCTCGAACGTCTGATCAGCATCAGGCAGCCCTGCGCTCGTGTGAGTTATTCGCTGGTGGAGTTGACGCGTCCGGACCTCGCCGAGCTGGTGGACAACTTTCTGGAGCGACGTGCGTGACGGCCCCAACCGTTATCGCACTCGGTGGCAATGCGCTCCTCCGTCAGGGCGACGCGGGGACGGTGGTCGATCAAAGACGCCGCGCCGCCGAGGCGGCCGCCGCGGTACTGTCCCTCGTGGCACGCAAGACGCCCCTCGTCCTCACCCATGGCAATGGCCCAGTCGTGGGCAACATCTTCCTGCGCCATGAGCACAGCGCCCGGCTCATTCCACCGATGCCGCTCGACGTCTGCGGCGCCGAATCGCAGGGCAACATCGGCTACCTCTTGAGTGTGGCCTTGGAGAACGCTGCGGCGCAGGCGGGTATTACCCTGGCAACGGCCACGATCCTCACACGCATCCTGGTTGCACCCGACGATCCGGCATTCGAGCACCCGACAAAGCCCATCGGTGGCGTCTTCACCGCAGAGGAAGCCCGGCGCTTGCCGTATCCGCTCACGGGCGACGCCGCGCGCGGTTACCGCCGCGTCGTCGCATCCCCGCGCCCACGCCACATCATCGAGATCGGGGCGATCCGGTCGCTGCTGGCGCACGGGGTGCTTCCCATCGCCGTCGGCGGCGGCGGCGTTCCGCTGGCGCAGCGCGCCGATGGCAGCCTGGTCGGAATCGAGGCGGTGATCGACAAGGACCTGGCCAGCAGCCTGCTTGCCCGCGAACTCAAGGCTGACGTCTTGCTAATCCTGACCGACATCGACCGTGTCTATCTCGATTTTCAGAAGCCCACGCAGCGGCCACTCGCGCGGCTGACGGTTGGCGATGCGGAACGGCATCTGGCGCGGGGGGAGTTCCTCCCGGGCAGCATGGGCCCGAAAATTGAAGCGGCGATCGAGTTTCTCAAGGCCGGCGGCACCCGCGTGGTGAT
Organism: Deltaproteobacteria bacterium; assembly: GCA_017860575.1. Taxonomy (GTDB): domain Bacteria; phylum Desulfobacterota; class Binatia; order HRBIN30; family HRBIN30; genus JAGDMS01. The sequence continues at coordinate 6,125 of JAGDMS010000177.1, forward strand.
TTGTATGCCCGAGCAACTGGACGCCGCACTGCGAAACGAGGCGGGCACGCGCATCACGCCCGCTGCCCCTTCGGACGCGTGACGCCCTAGGCGGCAACGATACGGGCTTGCGCTACCCGCAGGCAACGCGGTAGTCTACCTGACAGTCGTACTAAGGAAGCGTGCCCCAAAAATCCGTGCGTCCGTTGTCGATCGTTGCCGTTGCGGGTGTCGCCGCCTGCGTGTTCGGGGCGGCTCTCGTAGCTCTGTCGCGACATGCCGCAACGCCCCCGCCTGCGCCAGATCACACCGTCGGCTCGATTGGCGACGGCGAGACCATGCCGCCCGTCACTTCTCCTGAGGACGGCGCTACTGACGCGGTTCGCCAGTTGATTGAGTGCGGCCACCGCGCACCCAATGCGGAATCGCGGCGACGGTGGCGGATCCTGGGCGATTTCTACCGCCGGCGGGCGTACAAACCGGCATGGAGTACGCAAGCGGGGGCGTCACCGGATGTGGCGGACCTGCTCGCCGCCGTGGCAGCAGCGGAGCAGTACGCGCTCGACCCGGCCGTGTACGGCAACACGCGCGTGGCCACACGTCCGCGTGAGGGCGGCGGGGCAGGGGACCTCGCCCGCGCCGTAGGCGATGTCGAGCTCACGCGGCTCTTCATCAATTACGCCCGGGATCTTGCCCGTGGCCGCGTCATCCATCCCGACTTCTACCCCGTCAACGATCCCGATGTCGGCGCTCACCTCGAGGCCGCATTGGCGGAGCATGACATCGCCGAGGCCTTTCGCCGGATGGCTCCGGGGCACCAGGGCTATCACCGCTTACTCGCAGCGGTGGCGCGCTATCGACGCCTTGTAGCTGAGGGAGAACCCGCAGCAGTGCCGGAGGGACCGCTCCTGAAGCGGGGCGAAAAGGCCGCGCGTGTGATTGCCTTGCGGACCCGCCTCGTGGCCTTGGGCGATCTCCCGGCAGCCGCTCCCGCGGCGCTCGGTGGGCGCGCCGCTCAGGTATTCGACCAGGGGCTCGAAACCGCACTGCGCAACTTTCAACGCCGTCATGGGCTTGGAGATGACGGCCAGCTGGGTAGTGCAACGCTGGCTGCCTTAAACGTACCGGTGCTGGACCGCACCCGGCAGCTCGAGTTGAATCTCGAACGCTGGCGCTGGCTACCGGCGGATCTCGGCAAGCGCTACGTGCTCGTCAATATCCCCGACTACGAATTGAGGGTCATCGAGCGCCAGCCGCATGCCGATGGCGACGCGGAGACGACGGTGATGCAAATGCGGGTCGTCGTAGGCGTGGTCGAGCAACCCACCCCAGCCATGAGTGCGTCTATCTCGCATCTCATTCTGAATCCCTTCTGGAACATCCCGGGAAAGATTGCCGAAAAAGAATTGTTTCCGGAGCTGCGCAACGATCCAGGCTATTTGGCCAAACGGCAGATTAAGTTGGTGAGCCGAGGAGAGGACCGGCGGACAGTCGATCCGCACAGCATCAACTGGAGAAACACGGCGTGGCGTGAGAAATACCGCTTGCGCCAGGAACCGGGCCCCGGGAACGCCATGGGCCAGTTGAAATTCGTGCTGAGCAATCCGTTCGGTGTCTATCTGCATGATACGCCGAAACACCAGCTGTTTGCGCGCCGGAAACGGGCTGGCAGCCACGGTTGTATTCGTGTGGAACGGCCAAATGAGTTGGCGACGTACCTGCTCAGCGGAACGCCGTGGACAGCAGATGCCATCAGCACGACGCTCACGGCCGGCACTAGCAAGCGCGTCGACCTGCCCGGACAGGTTCCCGTACACCTGGCGTATTTCACCGCGTGGGTGGATGACGACGGGACCGTCGAGTTCCGCGACGATGTCTATGGCGAAGATGCGGCCTTGGATGCGGCGCTGCGGACCGAGGTCGGGTCGCTGCAGCTGCGCGCATGTGTTCAAACCGCGCAGCGAGGCCCGAACGAGCCGCGGAATTGAGTGGACATGGGCGCGCGTGTGCGGGCTCGCCTGCACCACCCGCTCCTGACATGCTTCTGACAAGGGGGATAGCATGAGCAACTGGTGGCGCGTACGGCTCGGCCGGCGACCGTGGTGGATGAACGTCCTGATGATCATCTGCGCGTACGCGGCGTTTGTGCATGTGCCGTCAGACTTTTTCTGCACCCCGGTCGCACGCGACGCCGAGGTGTGGTTTGGTGTCACGCTACGTGGCTGGGCAGCCAAGTTAACGGAGCCGTTGCACTGGCTGATCTACCTGTGCGGAGCGTACGGCTTCTGGCGGATGCGGCCCTGGATGTGGCCGTGGGCGTCGTTGTACACCTGGCAGGTAGCGTTTGCCGTGTTCATCTGGGAGCTTCACGCCGGACATTGGCTGCGCGCCATCATTGGTGGGGCTGTCACTGCCGCGTTTGGCGGAGCCTTGTGGAGAGCGCAGGCGGCGTTCGATGAACGCGGGGTTCCACTCCGCGACCGCTACGGCGAATGGGCGCTGATCACCGGCGCGTCCGGCGGCATCGGAGCCGCGTTCGCCCGCGCCCTGGCTCGTGAGCACATGTCGTGTGTGCTCACCGCCCGGCGCGAGGATCGTTTGCGCACGCTGGCCGCCGAACTCGAACGCGACTATGCGGTTTCCACACGCGTGGTCGCCGTCGACCTCGCGGCGCCCGGCGGGGCCGAGGAACTGGCGCGCGCGGTCGAGGATCTGGAGATTAGCGTGCTGGTCAACAACGCAGGGTTCGGGTACGCGGGCCGGTTCGAGCGGCAAGACGCCGAGCGCCTGCAGACGATGCTACAACTCAACTGTGTCGCACCGGTGCTGTTGACGAAGCGGTTGCTTCCCGGGATGCGGGCGCGTGGACGCGGCGCGGTGATCATCACCGGGTCCGCCGCCGGTGCGCAGCCGGTACCGCTCAATTGTGTCTATGCCGCCACCAAAGCGTTTGACCGCTTCCTCGGCGAAGGACTGTGGGCCGAGTTGCACGGCACCGGTGTCGACGTGCTGGTTCTGGAACCGGGTCCGACGCTCACCGAGTTTCAGGCGGTCTCCGGCGAACTCGCGCATGCGGGAGAGCAGCCGGACCACGTTGTACGCGTGGCGCTCGACGCACTCGGCGAGCAGCCGTCGGTCATCGCCGGGTGGTACAACTGGCTGCGCGCCAATGCCACGCGCCTGGCGCCACGCTCGCTGGTGGCGCTGGCGGCAGGCAAGGTCATGGGACAGTGGATCCCGCCGGAGATGCGCTGAGCGGGTACGCACAGGGCAACCGAGCACGCTTCAGCGGGCGATTCACAAATCACAGGTAACATGAGGAGGAGACATGGCAGGCCGGGTTCAAGGAAAGGTGGCCATCATCAGCGGTGGCGCACGGGGCTTGGGAGGGGCGACGACGCGTCTCTTGGCGGCTGAAGGCGCCAAGGTCGTGATTGCGGATATGCTCGATGCGGATGGACAGCAACTCGCGCGGGAGATCGGTAGCGCCGCGTTGTATCGCCACCACGACGTAACCGACGAAGCCAGCTGGCAGACCGTGGTCGCCGCGGCGAAGCAGCAGTTCGGCCACATCGATATCCTGATCAATGCCGCCGGCGTGGTCTTCTTCGGCACGGTGGTGGACACGCCGAAGTCCGAGTTCGAGCGGATCCTCAGCGTCAACCTGGTCGGCACCTTCCTGGGTATCAAGAGCGTCGGCCCGACCATGATGGCTCAGCGAAAGGGCGCGATCATCAACTTCTCCTCCGTGGACGGCTTGAAAGGCACCAACGCCATGGGGGCGTACGCCGCCAGCAAGTGGGGTGTACGCGGGTTGAGCAAAGTTGCGGCCATGGAATTGGGTCCGCACGGCATCCGGGTCAATTCCATCCATCCCGGTGGCATCAACACGGCCATGGGTAATCCCGGCGCTCTGAGCGGGGTTGAACTCAACAAGCCGTACCAGCAGCAACCGATCCAGCGCATCGGCGAACCCGAGGAGATCGCCCGCACCTGCCTCTTCCTGGCCAGCGACGAAGCGTCGTACATCTGCGGCACCGAGATCGTGGTCGATGGTGGCATGGTCTGCGGGCTGTACCAGCACATGCTGCCGGGTGCACCGACGGGTTGAGCGGCGCCACTCCGGCCAACAGACCGACGCGATGGCCGAAGGTTTGACACGGCCCGGGCCGCTCGGCGAGAGGCAACGCTCCGCCGGCGCGTGTTGCATGCGCCGACGATTTCGTTCACCCTCTCCCCGCGAGCCCACGGCACTCAGTGCTAGAGTGGCGATGGGCTGCATCGCGTTGTAACGGGTCTATGCCCGCGTAACGTGCTCGCGGGTGGAACAGGCGAGCGGGGCCCTCGTGCCCGAGGAGGATTTATGCAGCTGAACCTGAGTGCTTCAGAAGCCAGCGTGCTCCGAGAGGTGCTGACGTCGCACCTGGCGTCGCTGCGCGTGGAAATTGGCCGGTCCGATCATCGCGAGTACCGGGAAATGCTGCGTGAGCGTGACGAGGTTTTGGAACGGATTGTGGCGCAGTTGGG
>JAGDMS010000395.1 GCA_017860575.1 Deltaproteobacteria bacterium
ACCCGCACACCAGCTTGCACAGGTTGAAGTCGGGCCCGCCGGGCGTGAACACGTTCGAGCGCAGCAAGAGGTCGACCGCGTAGCCGTTGTTGCGGCGGGAGATCTCGGGCCTTGGGAACCCGGTCTCGATCTCGCGGCGTGTTGCCGGATCCGAGAGCCGGCGGTACAGGTCGTCGTAGACGCGCCCCTCCAGCGTCGGCAACCGCCGCTTGGCGTGAAAGGCTTCCGGCGACAGCGCCTCGAACACCACGTCGCTGCCGTCGGCGAGGATTGCCTTGCACGAGACCAGGTGGTCGCGCGTCGAGCCCCAGATCAGCGAGTGCAAGCCGCAGGAGTTGTTGCCGACCATGCCGCCGATGACGGCGCGGTTCGAGGTGCTGGTCTCCGGCCCGAACAACAGGCCATGGGGTGCCAGCCAGTCGTTGAGCGAATCGCGGATGACGCCCGGCTCGACCGTCACGGTCCGTGCCTCGGTATCAAGGCCGAGGATCTTGTCGAACTTCCGCAGGTCGACGACCAGCCCGTCGCCAACGACCTGGCCGGCGAGCGAGGTGCCGGCGCCGCGCGGGACGAGCGGCAGGCGGTGCTCGCCCGCGTAACGCACGATCGTCCGCAGATCCTCGACGCCTTCCGGCACCACGATCCCCAGCGGGAATTCCCGGTAACTGGATGAGTCGCTCGCGTAGATGACCCGGTGCATCCGGTCGGTGAAGATCCGGCCCTTGATCCTTCGCGCCAACTCGGCCAGTCGTGGCGGCAGCTCCCGTGGGCCCGCGATTGGAAACGTCTCTGCTCCAGGCAATGTCTTCGCAGTCATGTCAGCGCCCGCTCGGTTCATGATTCACCTGCTGTTTGCAGTACCCGCATCCCGCGGGCAAGCGGGACCGCGGCGCCGACCGTTACCGCATCGGCCAGGCGATGGTCAAAGCCTTGACGACCCCGCGGCGTCGCGCACCTGCATTGAAGGGGATCAGGGAAGCGGTCGATCACCGGCCACCGCCCACCGAGCGCCCGGAGCCATCGTCCGGGTGAGGTTCGCGCGACACGCCGGCCGCTTGCGTGGCGGCTGGCGTGGCGTGCTCGGCGTTTCGTCATGGGGCCATAGGCGTCGACGGCCCCGCGGGTCACATCGCGGCAGGCTTACTGGCCGCGGATGCGCTTGAGCTCGTCGGAGACCAGGTTCATCGCCTCGGTACCGACGGTCTTGGTCGCGGCTTCGTAGATCGGCTTGGTCCGATCCCGGATGCGCGTCATCTCGGCGGCCGAAACCTCGTTGACCACCATGCCCTGGGCCTTCAGGAACGCCAGGCTCGCGTCTTCCACGTCGCGACTGGCCTTGCGCTCGGCGTCCCGGCTCTGCAACGCGCACTCCTTGAGCACGCCTTGCTCCTGCGGCGTCAGCGTGTCCCAGACCTTCTTGGAGACCACGACCATGTTTGTGCTGTAGCTGTGCTTGGTCAGCGACAGGTACTTCTGCACCTCGTAGAACTTCATGTTCTGGATGTTCGTGTACGGGTTCTCCTGCCCATCGACCGTCTTGGTCTCCAGCGCTGAATACACCTCGGTGAAGGCCAGCGGCACCGCATTGGCACCCAGGGCGTTGAAGGAATCGATGTAGACCTTGTTCTGCATCACGCGCAACTTGATGCCGCTAAAGTCTTCCAGCTTGGTGATCGGCCGCTTGGAGTTGGTCGTGTGGCGGAACCCGTTCTCCCACCACGTCAGGTTGACGAGGCCCACCGCCGGCATCTTGGCGCTGAACCATTCCCCCACCTTGCCGTCGAGCAGCGCGTCGGCTTCCTTCGTGTTGTTCAGCAGGAAAGGCAGGTCGAACACGCCGAGTTCCGGCACCACGCCGGCGATCGGGGACGTGGAGGTATTCACGATGTCCAAAGTGCCTGTGCGCGCCGCAGACACCATCTGCGCATCGTTGCCGAGCACGCCATCGGTGAAACTCTGAATCTTCATCTTGCCGCCGGTCTTGGCCGCCGCGCATTGGACCAGTGTGTCCGCTCCTTTCAGCATCGGGTGCCCTTTGGGCGTGGCACTGCCCAGGCGCAACGTGCGGTCCTGGAACTGGGCATTGGCTACCCCGGTCGCGAGGGCCGCAGTGATCGCGAGAGCCAGGATTGAACAGGTCTTCATCGTTACCTCCAATGGATCGTTGGGATGAAAGTCGGCGGGGCAGGCGCCCTCGCCGACAGGTAAAGCGCCTCGGTTGTGCAGAAAGTCACATCAGCCACTTCAGGGGGACCAACACGATAGATGGAAACGCGACCAGCAGGAACATCACGGCGAGCTCGGCCCACAGGAAGGGCCAAAGCCCCTCCATCAGCTGCTTCATGGTTATCTTGGAAACGCCGCAAATGACGTTGAGCACGATGCCCACCGGTGGCGTGATCAGGCCGATGGCGTTGTTCATGATGAACAGCACGCCGAAATAGACCGGGTCGATGCCCGCCTCCTTGACGATGGGCATGAACACGGGCGTCAGGATCATGATGGTGGGCCCCATGTCCAGTGCAGTGCCGATCACCACCACGAGGATCATGATCACCGCCATCAGCACTGTCTTGTTGCCGGTGAAGGGTTCGAGCAGATACGCAACCTGGTCCGGCACCTCCGACATCGCGATCAGGTAGGCAGACACCAGCGCCGATGCGATGAGGAACACGACCACGGCCGTGCTCTTGGCCGCGGCAACAAGCAACGGCAGGCAGTCACGCAGCCGCAGATCGCGATACACGACCAGGCCCAGCACGAATGCATAGACGCAGGCGGCGACACCAGCCTCTGTCGGGGTGAAGAGGCCGAACTTGAGCCCGCCGATCACGCCGATGGGCATCGTCAAAGCCCAGATGCCATCGATGCCGGCCCGCATGCGCTTGGCAAAGCCCTGGCGCGGCAGGACTTCAACCTTGTCGCGCCTCGCAACCCAGGCCCAGGCGATCACCAGGGACAGGCCCATCAGGATGCCAGGTACGATGCCCGCCAGGAAGAGCTTTCCAATCGAGACATTGCCGATCACACCGAAGATGATCATTCCGATCGACGGCGGAATCACCGGCGCGATCACGCCACCCGCGGCCATCAGCCCGGACGCGCGCGGGATGTCGTAGTTGGCCCTGCGCATCATCGGAATCAGCAGCGCTCCAAGGGCCGCCGTATCTGCCGCCGCACTGCCGGAGATGGCCGCCATCACCACCGAGGCAAAGATGGCGACGTAGCCCAGGCCGCCCCGCAGGTGTCCCACCCAGGCCAACGCGAAGTTGACGATGCGCTTGGAGATGCCCCCGGCGTTCATCAGCTCGCCGGCCAGCAGGAAGAAGGGAATCGCCAGCAGCGGAAAGCTGTCGGTGCCCTCGATCATCTTCTGCGATACCAGGGTCGCGTCGAACTGCCCCTGGGTCAGCATCAGCGCCACACCACACAAAATCAGCGAAAACGCGATCGGCAACCCCAGCGCCATCGGGGCCAGCAGCGCGAGCGTGAAGACGATGATCGTCATCGTGCGCCCCCGTGACGGTGCGGGTGTGGCAAGTCTTCTTCTTCCACGACGCCGATCAACTCCGCATTGGTGATCGATCCGGTAAGGATGCGCCACAGCTTGTGCAGCGCCAGCAAGGCGATGGCCCCCCCAGTCAGATAGCCCATGCCGAAGATCCAGATCATGGACATGTTGGTGACCGGTGCATACGTGGTCGCGTTGATTTCGTGCTGGCGCACGGTGCCCCATAGCATCAACACACAGCAGGCGACGATCAGTACCTGGTTGATGGCCGCGCACGCGACCTTGCCGGTGCGCGGCAGGCGGTCCACCACGTTGGTCATGCCGAGGTGGGCGTTGTCACGCATGGCCACGACGGCCCCGACGAAGGTCAGCCAGACGAAACAGAAGCGGGACAGCTCCTCCGACACCGTGATGCCCGAATTGAACACGTAGCGCAGCACCACGTTGCCGAAGACCATGACCACCATCGCCAGCAGCAGCGCGGCGAGCAGCAATTCGAGCGCGCGGAACGCACGGGCCATCTCAGACCACCGAACCCGATTTGCGCAGACCGTCCAGCGCCGCTCGGGCGTACCTGAACGAAACGTCGAGAGCACTCTCCAT
>JAGDMS010000029.1 GCA_017860575.1 Deltaproteobacteria bacterium
TCGCGTGCCGCAACGCCTCCCGATCGCCGCTGGCCCGATAGTATTCGACGAAGGCATAGACCACGAAGCACTGGCCGTAGAGAAACTTGCCATCGGCCAGGGGCACACCGGCGAGATCCGTCTTCCAGAAATATCCGCCGTTCTCCCGGTCGAGGAAATGGGCAAGCAGGAAGCGGAAGCCCTGCCTGGCTGCCTCGAGGTAGCTGCGCCGCGCGTTGCTGAACCCCCGGGCATGCGCATGCGAAAAGCCCCACAGCATCCGGCTCTGGGTCACCAGCAGCTTGTCGCTGGCCTGTCCCCGCCGCTTACCGTCGTCAGCGAGCAGATACCCGCCGTGTTCCGTATCCTGCGCAGTGTCATACCAGTACGGCAAGACCTTCTCGGACAGTTGCACGCGGAACTCCCGCGCATGCTGCGGCAAAGATGCGGCAGATCCGACCGTGGTCCCCAGCTGTAGGATCACGACGAGGGACACTGACCAGAGAAGACCAACGCGGAAAATTCCGTACCGCCGTGCCGAATCCACGGGGCTCTGCGTCATGACAGGCCACACCAATTTCTCGCTCTTTCGGCCCACGACGGAGCGGCAGAACCGCTATTTTCCCTTCGTCCCGTCCTCGGAATCCGCGGGAACAATTCTCGCCGCCACATCGGTCTCCAACTCGGGCAGCCGCAGCGTCAATCGCCCCTCACGACACGTCACGGATTCCCGTCTGCTGATTCCGCCTTTCCACGTGTCCCACCACTCGATCGTATAGCGCCCGGAAGGCAGCCCACGCACTCGCACCTCCTGGCTGGGCATGGCGGCAACCGGTTTCTTTGAGAGTACGTTTCTCCAGTGATGCTGCGGATTATGCGCCCAGAGCATGGCGGAGCTGTCAAGGATCAAGCCATACACCGCGGCGGACGGCGCCGTTACTTCCAGCGGCTCCCACGCGCCGGCGGTCCACGGAATGGACTCAACGAACTGCCGGAGTGCTGAGAAGTGCGCGTACACGCGGCTTGGATGGACATAGTTGTCCCACCACCAAACCATTGCACTGCCGGCATTACCTGAGAGCGCTGAGGCCCAGAGGGCATTGTGCAGATTGACTCCCTTGCCGTCGGGATCATAGCGGCCATCGGGCGCCCTGAAGTCGATGCCGAATTCGCTCATCAGGTGGGGCGTACCATACACGCGGTGGCGTTGGGCGTCGTCGTAGACGAGGGGCGCATGGTCCGGGATACTCCCCTCGCCGTAGCGGTGCGTTTGGGTGAGGTCGATTTCGGGGATCCTCCAGATGTCCGGCGTTCCATACGTGGTCGTCAACAGATGCTGGTAGGGATCGGCCGGTTGTCCCGCAAACCCACGCGTTCCTTTCAGATAGCTTGCCATCTCAACCACCCACGACGCCGGCGCCTTGGCCTCGTTCCAAAACTCCCAGGCGTGGATACTCGTGCGGTAGGCATACCGTGCCATGAGGTAGCGCAAGCGCTGCCGATAGAGGCTGCGCGCCTGCGCGTTCGTCCAGAAATCCTCCGGCTGGGCACACGGTCCGCCGTTCGCGGCGCGGTAGGGATTCGCCTTCCACTGCCCCTCATTGAAGTAGCCGCCCTCGGTGAACTCCCCGTAGGTCCCGAATGTCACCATCGCCTTCATGTCATAGCGCTCGACGAGATCAAGGATCGTATCGAGCTTCCAAGCGTTGCGAAGACTGTAGAAGCCCGCTCCGGAATAGTCGCCGGATTGCCAACCGCTCTCGCCCTGCCGGGACCATTCCAACGCGCAGTTCCAGCTCGCCATCCAGATGCGAATCCAGTTGCCGCCCGCCGCGCTCAGGGCGGCGAGCCAGTCATCGTAGTCCAGCGTGCCACGTCTGCCGGCCCAGGCCATGTTCTCGCCGACCGGGAAGAAGGGGTGGCCGTCTTCGTAGGCGAACGCGCGCGGGTTACGGTCGCTGCGACGAATGAACCCCGCGAACGCGGAGGGAGTCACGTCGATGGCGGCAGGTGGCAGCGTCGCGCGGCCGGTGCGATCCTGCGCAAACACTTGGTAATGCCATGTGCCGACCGTGTCGGGTGCGAACCGAATTTTCCACACGGCCGGCCCCGCGGGATCGAATTGCTCCGCCCCGCCCTGTATCCGGCGTCGGAACGGTTGGAAGAGGAATCCGTACACACGCACCGGCTGTTGCTCTGGCGACACGAACACCGCGTACACATCGATCTGTGCCGGATCGAACGGGTTGGTGTAATTCGCCTCCAGATCCAGCGTCAGTTCTAATTTCCCATACCGCGGTACGCTGCGCTGGTCGGGGGTCGCTGCGCGCAGGGCGATGGCCGCACCGGCGGAAGGTCGGGCGATGAGTATGGCCACAACCAGGGCCAGAACGACCCCCACCGTGGCCCTCGAAATGGTTTGGCCTTTCGAGACATTCCCCGACGGGACTTTTTCCTGGGCAACGTGGCGCTTCATGTTACGGCGCTGCTCCTGCTCCTCGTTCGCCCAACCATCCTCGACCAGACAGTATTGCCGCCGTCGGAGGGGGAGGCCCGCGCTCGTGGCCTTCAGTGGGGTGCCGGCGCCGGTCCGCATCCGAAGCGCTGCTCTTCGAGGAACGCGATCAAGGTGTTGGCGTTCTGCTGCGGTGTGCGGCCCAGCGTTACCACGAAAATCTGGCAGCGCCGGAGCAGGGCACAGGCGCGCCGAAAGCGGGACAGAATGATGCCACCCAGCCGCCACAGATCGAAGACGGACGTCCGCAGCAGAAACTCCACGCCTTGGTAGAGTCCCACCCCGACAACCATCCCCTCCACCAATGCCCGGAACCCAACCACCTTGCTCGCCCGCCGAATGGAACAACCCTGTCCGAGGGAGCGTTTGCCGATGAACAACCACCGCGGGGCTGACGGCCCCGCCGCCAAAGCGCCATCAAACGCGGCCAGCGAGATCAGGAATTTCGGTTCGAACTCCATCCGCTCGATGTAGGTGACGTGCTCGGTGGGGAACGGTGGAGGTGCGTCCGCCGACTGCGCAACCACACCGATCCGCAGGGGGAAAGGGACCGTCCGTCCCGCCGCGTCGATCAGCGGGCTGTCTTCGGACACCAGCTTGTAGCGGTCTTTGCGCCGCAAGAACTCGAGCGCCAGCGTCGTCTTGCCGCCGCCCGACGGCATGAGAAACAGCGCCGACTCGGCGTTCGCCTCGACCGCCAGCGCGTGCACCCGGTGCAGCCCTCGGCGTTCGAGTTGCTCCGCGACCCGCGACAGGATCGTGCCATAGATAATCTCGTGCAGGAGGTGGACGTCGGCCGCGTAGACTTGCAGCTGCTGCAGTCGCCGCTGATAGATGCTCAAGGCGCGCCCAAAGTAGTCGATGTAGGTCACATCGCCATCGGAGTAACTCACGTTGCGCGGCGAGTAGATTGTCGCCATTAACGGCGGCAAGTCGTCGTACGCGGGCGCCTGCCGGTATGCCGTGATGCGCAGTTGACAGGCCTCGGCGCCGCGCGCGTCCGGCGGGTCCACGCGAAAGTACGTGAAATCATCGGCGACGCGTTTGCAGACCTCGCGGTCGGCACACACGACGGCGACCCGTACGCCGTAAAAGGCAAACTGCAACTCGGATGGTGTCCGTAAGTCTGTAGGCATAGCGCCTCGACCTCCATAGCCTACGCCGTCGCCGCCGCCAACCTCACGACCACGTACGCCGAGGCTGTTGACGTCACGGGCGAATCATAGAACAAGCTCAAAGAGCCGGAGGTGCATCGTGTGGTATTATGTCTTGCCGGGGACGGGAATCTTCGGTGGCGTGAAGAAGGGTTTCCATTGCGCCGATACCCTCTCTGCCAGCGGCTGTCCCTGCGCGGTGGCAACGCCGCAAGGAGACAGAGCGACGTGGTTCCCAACACCGAGCGGCACCCTCACCTGGGACGCGCTCACGCGCATCTGCGCTCCCGAGGACACGATCCTGTTCTCGTGTCCGGCGGACGCCGCGTTCGTTGATGCCCTCCCGGCACGGCGAAAGATCCTCCACATGCAAGGCGCCAACACCGCCGCGGATCACGCGCTTTTCGATCCCGCGCGGGGCTACGAACTGATTTCCCACGGTCTGCACATGACCTACGAACTGCAGCTGCGTGGACGGATCGCCCCCTACGTACCGATCGGCATCCCCGAAGTGTTTCGCTGGAACGGCGAGCCGAGAGTGGCAGGCAGCGTTGCGTTCATGCCCAGGAAGGGAGCGGAGATCGCGAACGCCGTGTGCGCCGCCCTCCCGCCGACCGCCGAGGTGATCACAATCGACGGCCTGCCGGAACATGAGGTTGCGGAGCAACTGAAGCGGGCCGATCTGTTCGTCGCCATCTCCGCGGGCGAAGCGTTTGGGCTGCCCCCGCTCGAGGCGATGAGCGCCGGCTGCTGCGTCGTTGGCTTTCCCGGCATCGGGGGCTTCGAGTTTCTGCGTCATATGGAGACCGCGCATCTCGTTCCCAACGGAGACGTGGCACGGCTGATTGAGGCCGTGCTTCACGTCCGGGCTGCGCCGGCATACCGCGCCGCGCTGCGGGCCCGCGGCGCGGCTTTTGCCCGCTACTACACCCTCGAACGGGAACGGGAGTACCTGCTGCGGGCGCTCGGCCTGCGGACGGATTGACTGGGACGATGAAGCGCATCTGGTTGGACCTGGGAGACCTGGGGGCGTTCGTCGGACCCGCGGGCCCCTTCGAGCGCTGGCAGGACCACGGCCTCGGCCTGCTGCGCACGATTTTGCACCAACATGAGGTGCGCACCGATCTTTGCTCCCTCCGCGCCCTGCACAGCTGGGACGAGTTGCCGGCGCACGTCTCCGGCTACGACGTCCTGCTGATGAACGTCCGGAGTTACACCTTCCCGCTGGCGCACGAGGCCGCCAAGATCTTTAAGCGGGACAACCCCAACGGGCTGGTTGTCACCGGCGGCATGCATGCCACGGTCGCTCCGGATGAGATGGAGGCCGTCGCCGAGTTCGACCGCATCTGTAGCGGTCCGGGCGAACAGATCATCGTCGAATTAACACGCGATCCCGCCGCCTTCCCGCGCCGGGTGGCCGGCGCCGGTGCGCGGTCGATGAGCGATTGGCCAATGATCGATCGCGAACTCTGGCCGCGCCCCGATCTGCCTGATTACCCGTGGCCGCTGGAGCCGGAATGCGGGTGGGGACCGGGACCGGTGGCGACGATTCTGACCAACCGGGTGTGCCCGTGGCAGTGCGCCTTCTGCAACGAGGCCTCGTACATCGCCAACATGGGCCGCCGGCCACCGGAGGACGTGATTGACGAGTTGAACTTTCTCGACGCCCGCTACGGGCCCATCGGCTCGGTGGTGATCCACGACTCGATGTTCTTTCAGCAAGCGTCGTGGCTGGAGGCGTGGCTCGATGCCTACCCGCGTCGGGCGCGGCGCCGCTGGCCGTACTGGGCGGCCGCACGGGCCGACACTGTGCGCCGCTGGCCCGCGTTGTTCGAGGCACTGGTCCGCGAAACCAACTGGCACACCATCTCGATCGGGTTCGAGTCCGGCAGCGATCGTATGCTGCGGGTACTGAACAAGGAGTGCACGGCCGCGGACAACGAGTTCGCCATCGAACTGCTCAACCGGATCGGTGACGATTACGTCCGCCGGGGCCAGGCGCCGCCGAAATTCTGGGCGAACATCATCTTGGCCATACCGGGAGAAAGCCGCGAGGACGCCTTCGCCACCATGCGCAGGGTGCGCGCCATGCGCTACTGCCTGCTCTCGCCGGCATTCTACGCGCCGTATCCCGGCTCCGCCCTCGGCTACCAGCTCATCGCCGAGGGCAGCAGCCTGCTGAACAAGGACACCTACCACCGCTATCCGAGCGACGAGAAGGTGAAGGGGATCGACTACGGCTTCTATCGGGACCTGCTGGCGGGTCGCTTCGATGACGAGATCGCCCGCGGGTCGTGCGACCGCGGGCACACGTCGCTGCCGCCCGAAGCGGCACGCCGCAGCCACCGCTTCTTTCTCTTCGAGATGCGCAACGGCAAGCAGAAACTCGCCTACGGCGCTACTCCAGCAGACGCGCTCGCCATCCTCGAAACCCGCCTCGGTCGCGCGGCCCTCGACCTGATCGACCCGGACCGCTATCGCGAGGTCAGACAGCGCGATCTGCAACAGGTGATCGAGCGCCTGGGATGACATCCGCGGGGCTGGTCGGCGCACCTCGGAATTTTCTTTCGGGCATACGCCTGCCGCCGGCGACCGATCGAGAGACCAACACCAGCTCCACGCCGTTCCTATTCCTCGCGCTCGTCGTGATCGTGTTGGTGGGATTCGCCCTGCGACAGACGGGCGCGCGCGCCATGATGCGTTTCACGGGCGACGAGGCACGCGATCTCCTGCAGGCGAAGAATATCATCGAGCAGGGAATCTTCCCCAGCCTCGGTCCGAAGATTTACCGCGGGCACGGCCATCTCGGGCCGGCGTACGCCTATCTCGTGGCAATCCCGCTATGGCTCTCTGCCTATGATCCGGCAGGCGCAGTTGAGCTGGTGCTCTTCCTGGATGTGGTAGCCATCGTCTTGATGTACTTCCTTGGCCGTGAGCTCTTCGGAAATTTGGCGGGCCTCATCGGTGCTGGCTTGTACGCCGTTTCGTTTACGATGGTGTTCTACGCGCGCTGGTGTTGGCATCCAAGCTTGGTACCGCTGTTCACGATGTTACTCTTCTACAGCCTGATCCAAATTCTGAAGGGCCGGGTAGCTTTCTTGCCCGTCGTTGCGCTCAGTCAAGGGTTGTTGCTACAGCTGCATCTTTCCACCGGGGTGCTCTTGGTACCTGTCGTGCTCGCCCTGTGGCAATCGCGGCGTTCGCTGGGGCGGTGGAGCATCGCCGCATCTGCCCTTGTGTTCTTCGTGGTTTTGGGCCCACTCCTCATGCACGAGTTGCGCACGGGGTTCCACAACACACGCACGATGCTGCGCCTCGGGCGGGTCGTATTGACCGGCGAAACGCGATCGATTGTCCCCTTCTGGACCGATATCGCTCAGGTGGTCGCGGATCAGGCGTTCTGGCCCTATGGGAGTAGAGAGATCCTGCTCCCGGGATGGGGCGCGATGTATTGGCTGAACGTCGGTTTGGTCATCATGAGCCTCCAACACCTCGTCGTGAGCCATTGGGACCGTGCTACGAGGTGCGTGATTCTCGCGGCATGGGCCATCCTCCCACCGCTGTCGTTACTGACCTTCGCGGGCCAGAGATCGCACTACTACATGTTGCCATGGTTTCCGCTCCCGGTCCTTCTGGTCGCGGGGCTGTTGAGCAGGTGGACGCAACAAAAGGGCCGGCGTTGGTGGGCGGGATTGACGTTGGTGCTCCTTGTCGTGACGAATCTGGCAATGTACCGGCGTTACGCGATGTGGCTGGCACGCCCACAATATGACTACTTCCTGGCCGGGCCTCTGGACGTCAAGCGACGCGCCGTCGCTGCGGTCCTGCGCGACGCCGGTGAGCGTGGATACGATCTGCTCTTGGTGAGCTGGGACTGGAGCAACAACAAGCCCTACAACTACTTACTTTCAAATGCGGCGACGCACCCGCATGAAGTACGGATGCTCGTGGTGAACCCAGACACGAAAGCGACGAACCACCACTTCATTGATACATCGGAGTTTTACGCCCCCAACACGCCGGGGCACCCGACGCACACATATGTGATCGTCGAGCCCGCCCACCTCGTTCAATTGCAGGGAACCGAATCGGTCGCCGATTTGGGCCAGATCGACGTGCAACGGGCGAATGGGCCAGTTTCGGCGCTGGTTCGGTAGCCCCGTCACGCGAATCCGGACCGGCAGCGGACCAGGCTCAGCGCTTCCGCTTCGTCCCGCGCTGTTTGGGACCGGTTGCGATGATCGATCGATTCGGCTTAGTGGCTTAGACACCGCGTGACGAATACTCGGGGATTTAATATGCGGGTGCTGTTCACCAACTGGCATTACAGCATGATGGGCGGGGCACAGACGTGGGTGTATACCGCGGCCCAGGCATTGGCGGCGCTAGGGCATGTACCGCTGGTGTGGTCGGATGGGCTGGGGATTCTCGCAGACAAATCGGCCCCGTTCGCACGCTGTTCGACCAGACTGTCGGATCTCGAACCCTGGGATGTCGTCTGGGGCAGCCACCAGCTGGTGGGCCGCGTGCCGGCACGGACCCCGCGCTGCCAGATCGTGCATGCCACGCAGAATCAAGACCAGGAGGCTCCGGTGCCCGGTCTCGACGCGTACTTCGCCGTGTCGGAGGAGGTCGCCGACTTTCTTCGACACCAGGGGTTCCCGTGCGCCGGCGTCATCCGACAGCCCATCGACACCGAACGCTTTCGCCGGCTCGAGCCGCCGCGCCCGTGGCCACCGCGCGTGCTGTACTTCGGGAACTACCAACGCTGGGTCCCGCTAGCAGCGGAAGCCTGCCGGCAAATCGGTGCGCCGTTTTCGGTGTGCGGAGGCCCGAAAGATGACGAAGGCCGGCGCTGGGATGTCGAGCGCGCCCTCAACGATGCCGATCTCGTGCTCGGCCAGACCCGCTGCGTGCTCGAAGCCATGGCGTGCGAACGCAACGCCATCGTTTGCTCCGGCTGGGATCCCGATTTCGACTACGGCCTCGACGGCTTCGTCACCCCGGCAACCTACGCGGAGTTCCGCACCACCAATCTCACCGGCAATGTCCGGCGACAGCTTCCGACCGTCGACGGGCTCATTGCCGAGATCAGGAAGTACGACCCGAGCCTCGGCCCCGCACTGCGCGCACTCGTCGTCGCGCATCACGCACCACTGACAGCCATCCAACCGCTGATCCAATGGACGGTCGCCACCACCGGCCAACCGTTCGCGGGGATGGCGTGAACGTCAAACCGCTCCGGTTGCTCTCATGACGCGGCTGGGGATCGACCTGCGCATCATCCACTATGCGAAAACCGGGTTTTATCGGTATGCTCAGGGGTTGCTGACGGCCTTGGAAGGTGCCGCCACGCGCGACCGCGAGGTGCTGCTCCTGCGCCATCCTGAGGACTGCGGGCATGCGCTTCCGGGCTCGCACCTTCGCGAGGTCGCCGTGAAAACCCCCGTGTTTGACGCCGCCGAAGGCCCGCGATTGCGCGCGGAGCTGGATCCCCTGCAACTCGACATGATCCATTTCCCCTTCTCGTTGTTTCCCTACCGCGCCGCCCCCCGGGTGATCCTCACCGTGCACGACCTGACCT
The DNA here is from genome assembly GCA_017860575.1 of Deltaproteobacteria bacterium. Taxonomy (GTDB): domain Bacteria; phylum Desulfobacterota; class Binatia; order HRBIN30; family HRBIN30; genus JAGDMS01. Next base: position 9,233 of record JAGDMS010000029.1, read on the forward strand.
GCCTGCGGTTCCCCCACTTCATTGAGCCGCAGTACCTGCCCTTTTACCGCGAAGCGCTGCGCCAGGCGGGGCAAGCGGACAGGATCATGACGCCTTCGAACCGCGTCGCCGTGGAGCTAGCTGAGGCAGGGGTCCCCAGGGAAAAGATTCGTGCTTGTTATCCGACGACCCCGTTTGAGGACGGGTATGCGGGGCGGGACGCGCAGGACCCAAAGCTCGTCGATCGCACGCTGCTCGATCGCCTCGACCGGCACCCGTACATCCTCTGCGTGGGGTCGCTCGAACCGCGCAAGAATCACGGTGCAGCGCTGGAAGCCTTCACGCACTTCCGGCAGAGTAGCAGGGAACGCTCCCGTCTGGTCTTCGCGGGGTGGCATGGTTGGTCGATGGAGTCCTTCTTCGAAACGTTGCGGCACAGCCCCATCGGGGACGATGTCTACCTGGTGCGCAACGCTAACGACGCGACCCTGCGTGCACTCTTTCGACACTGTCAGCTGTTCCTTAACCTGTCGCTGTACGAGGGCTTCGGGCTGCCCGTCTTGGAGGCGTTGGCGCAAGGCGCCTGCGTGCTGTCGACGCCTACACCTTCCCTGCTCGAGAGCGGTTTCCCAGCCGAGGGCCTCCTTGATTCGAATGACACCACCGCTGCGGCTCGCCGCATTTCTGAGCTGATGGCGGATCCCGGCGCACGCCGCAACCTCGCGGTCCGCAGCCGAGACGCCGTCGGCGCCTTCTACCGCGCGTGCAATCCCAATCGGCTGATCGACCTCTACTCGTGAACCCCTCATCAACGCCAATGCGGCAGCCAGCGCACTCAATCAACCGTCCCGATCGCGACTCTGACCGCAGTCCGGAACCACCGTGCGTGCGCGAGGACGAGCAGGGTCGCCGATGGATCCGCTTCGCCGGGCGCACCTTCCTGGTCTACCAGATCTTCTATGACGCCGCGTCCGCCCTGCACCTCGATCCCTTGTACACCCCGTACCGCAACGCGCGCCCGAGCCGCTTCTTCGAGACCTCGGTGATTTCGACGCTGCTCGCCGACGGCGCTCATTGCGGGGCGGATTATTTTGGCGTGCTGTCGTGGAAATTCGCCGCGAAAATTCCGCTGCGGCCCGCGGAGATCTTGGCGCGGATGCAGCGCGATCACTTCGCGTCCGACGTCTACACCTTCTTTGGCCTGGTCCGGCACGGTCCGGTGTGGCGCTTGGCCGAGCGCAAGCATCCGGGCATCCTCGCCGCTGCGGAGGCGCTACTGCAACGCATCGGTTTGCACGTCGACGTGGCCGGGCTCGAGGCACCGATCGTCTACCAAAACCATTTCCTCGCTCGCCCGGCGGTCTACGAGCAGTTCGGGATCGAGCTGCTGCGTCCCGCGTTGCGCGCCATGGCAGACGCATCCGATGCCCCCTTGCAGCGTCTGCTGCAGCGGGATGCGCAATACCACGATCCGCGCCTCTCCTCGGCGCAACTGCACACGCTGTTTGACAAGCCGTACGTCTGCCTGCACCCGTTCGTGTGCGAGCGGCTGTTCAGCACGTGGCTGGCGCTCAATCCGTCGGTGCGCGTCCGGCACATCTGGCGTGGTCGCTTCGTGGAAGTGGACAACGTCCGGCACGAGCCGGAGATGCGTAAGAAGGCGGCGCACGCATGAGAGTGGCGTTCCTAACACCGACCATTGAGCGGTGCGGCATCGCCGACTACTCGCGGTTCCTGCTGATGCACCTGCGAGAACTGGTGGAGGTGGAGGAAATCCCGACCGAGTTGGCGCACGCGGGCGACAGCTATCCCGAGTTGGGACGGCGGCTGAGTCGAGCCGACGTGGCGCATCTGCAATACGAGCACGGCTTCTTTTGTGTGAACGACGCGCCGTCTGCGAATTTTGATGCCTTGATTCGCGAGGTGCGCATCCCGAAGGTCGTCACCCTCCACAGCATGCCCCTCGAGGATCCGCGCTGGCAGCGGCATCTGCGGGACGAATCGACTACCTTCATGGTGCACAGCCGGCAGCATGTCGAAGCGTTGCGCGCACGCGGCGCGCGGAACTGCGTTGAAGCGGCACCTCACCCCGCAACGCCGCGGGTGGCGTCCAGCGTGTCAGCGGCTGCGTACCAGTCGGCCCAGGGTCTCGATGGCCGGATCGTAGTGGCCATCTTCGGCTTCACGAAACGCCACAAGGGCTACGATTTGGCCGTGGAGGCGCTGCCGCGGTTACCCCAGACGACAACGTTGCTCATCGCTGGCGGGCCGCAGGATGCGCGCGACGGTCAGGTGCTCGCGGATGTCGAGCGCCGCGCACGCGAGTCGGGGCTGGCGTCCCGCATTCGTGTGACCGGTTATGTGCCGCCGTCCGAGGTCGGCGCGGCGATGGAGATCAGCGACGTCGTGCTGGCGCCATTCAACGCGATGACCTCCTCGGGATCGCTGGCAGCCGCGCTGGCCTGGGCCCGACCCATCGTCGCGGCGGATCTCGACCCGAACATCGAGCTGGCCGATGCGTTTCACTGTATCCAACTGTTCAAGACGGGGGATGCCGGCGACCTCGCCCGCCAGATCACGCGCGTCCTCTCGGATGCAGACCTGCGCGCCGCGCTCATCAGCGGGGCGCAGGCATTTCGTCGGCAGTGCAGTTACGAACGGCTGGCGCGGACCACGTGCGAACTGTATCGACACTTGCTGCGGGGCACGCGTCCCGCGGCTCCGCCGCAGCAGACATCGGGAGTTGCCTGATGAGCGTGTCGGTCGTCGTACTGACAAACAACTCCGCCGCGCACCTGCGCGCGGCCCTCGAAAGTGTTCGGTGGGCCGACGAGATCATCGCCATCGACGGCGGCAGCTCCGACGCCACGCTCGCCATCCTTGCCGAGCACGCGGCGGTGATTCATCAGCAGCCCCGCGATCTCATCGACCAGCACATGGGTAACTTCGACGTGGCCAGGAATGTCGGGTTCGCCGCGGCACGGAACCGCTGGATTCTCGTCTTGGATTCCGACGAGGTGGTCGGGCCGGCGCTCCGCGACGAGATGTTCGCCGCGGTGACGGCCGCGCGCGACGTCGCCTACCTCATTCCGCGCACCAACTTGTTCTGGGGACGGCCGGCACGCCTGCTCGGCCGGGATTTCCAACTCCGTTTGTTTCCGAAAGGACAGGCCCGGTACGAAGGCCGTTATCTCGACGCCCGACCCACCGTCAGCTGTCCGGTGGAGTGTTTGACGCAACCGCTCTTGCACTACCAGGCCGATTCGCTCGCCCAGCTCTTCTCGAAGTTGCATCGGCGGACGTCGCAGCGGGCCCGGGTGTTGTATGCCGACCCAGCCGCGCCCCGCGAATCGCCCGTGCCGCTGTTCTATTACATGTTCCGCTACTACTACCGGCACCAGCAGGCCTCCGAGGACGGACTATTGGGCCTTCTTCTGTCGGTCGTGTACGCGCTCTATCCCTCCCTCGCCCAAATCAAACTTCGATGGCTGCACCTGCGGCACGGCCGACCGGCCGTATCAGCTCGCCTGCCATGAGCGGTTCGGTCGACATCGTCGTGGTCACCTACAACAGCCGAGCGCACATCGCCGCCTGCCTCGACTCGATCCCAGAATCCGCCTTCGACGGCACCGTCCGCACGGTCGTGGTCGACAACCATTCGTCGGACGATACCGTCGCATTGGTATTGACCCACCATCCGGCAGTCGAATTGATCGTCAACTCGGCAAACCGCGGCTTTGCGGCCGCTTGCAACCAGGGGATCCGCGCCACGGCTGGCGAGTTTATTCTGCTGCTCAATCCCGACGCGCAGCTGCTGCCGTCGACTGTCGCGCGCCTGGTCAGCTACCTGCGCCGCCATCCGGCGGTGGGGATCGTCGGTCCGAGCCTCCGGTCGACCGGCGGCGCCTTGCAGCGGGACATTTCCGCCACCGGTCTCTTTCCGTCCTTTCCCCAGGCGCTGTTCGAATACACGCGGCTGTCCCGCGTGTATCCGGAGTCCAAATGGCATCGCGACTACTTTCTCACCGACTGGGACCGTATGAGCAGTCGGCCGGTGGCCATGGTGCAGGGCGCCTGCTTCATGTTTCGGCGCGCGCTGCTTGACGACATCGGCTATTTCGACGAACGGTTCTTCCTGTATTTCGAGGAAACGGACTTCTGTAAGAGGGCGAAGGAAATTGGTTGGGAGGTCCACTATGTGGGGGATGCCGCGGCGATTCACATCGGCGGTCAAAGCATGGTGGGCCGGCGGCAGTCGGCGCGCCAGTTCATCGCCAGCCTGTACCTGTTTCACCGTAAGCACTACGGCGTCCTCGAAGCCGCGGTATTGTGGGGCGTTCTCATGCCGTACCACTGCCTGCGTGCCCTGCGGCTCGCCGCAACCGTACCGTTCAAGCCTCACGATCGGCAATTGCGGGCGGACCTGCGAACGGCCGTTGAGCGGTTCGTCGCACATTGGCAGCTGATGCTGGCGCCGGGGACAACGCTCCCGGGCACGAGCGCGGGAGCGCCATGCGCCCCATGAACCGCGATTCCACACAAATGACCGTACCGACAGACGATGGAGCGCTGCACGCCAACCGGCCAGCGGCCGCAACCGCGGGTCGCTCCTCGGGCGGTGCGTGGCTGCACGAGCTACGTCTGCGGGAGTGGTTCCACATCATGGGCGCCAGGCCCTTCCAATTATTGACCCCCGCGCTCCTCTCCACCTGCGTGGCCGCACTCGAGGGTGTCAGCGTCGGTCTGTTGGTACCGATTGCCGTGGGGGTGACGAAGCGGGATTTCAGCTTCGTCCGGAACGTGTCCGGATTCTCCGTGCTCGCGCGCTGGTTTCCGGGCTGGTTCGGCCCCGGCGGCAACGACTTCGCCGCCCTGTTCCTCCTGGTCGCGTGTGCCATCTTCGTGGCAGCGGTCGTCAAGAACCTGCTTTCCTACGTTGCGCATGTCTATTCCGCCTACTGCTACGGGCAGTACCTGCAGCGGGCCAACGACTTCGTCTTCGATCGCTACCTGGGCTTCGGGAAGCTGTACTTCGACCGGGCGAACCAGGGCACCCTGCAGGCCGTTCTGGGGTACACCGGCGAGTTGCTCGACCTGCTCAATTTCACGCAAAAAGGCATCCTGAACCTGCTGACCCTTGCGGCCTATCTGGCGGTCATGCTCTGGATCTCCTGGCCCCTCACCGCTTTTGTCCTCTGCTTCTTTCCACTGATTCACTATTCAATTCGGTGGATGTCCCGTCGCATCGAACGCCTGTCACGCCAGCTGAACGAGGCGACGCTGACCCGACATGCGACCGCGTACAATATCCTGTCGTGCATTCCGCTCTTCAAAGCATACGCACAGGAGAACGAGGCCAAGCGGACGTATGGCGAGAACAACGAATTGCTGCGCCGGCTGAACCTCCGAATCAACGCCGTCCAAGGCCTGATCTCGCCGTTCCAAGAGATCATGACCCTGGTCGCTATGCTGGCGATGATTGCGGTGCTCGCGTTCTACTTGAGCGATCGCGAGCCGGCGCAGATGGCGGTGTTCCTCGTGTTCTTTTTTGCGGCGCGCTCTGCCGTCCCCAAGTTCACAACGCTGTACGAGATCGGCGCCACGCTGGCAGCCAAGAAGCCGAAGCTCGTCGAACTCGCCCGGCTCCTCGATGATCGCGAAAAGTTCATCGTGCCCGACGGCGCAATCGAATTCACCGGCCTGCGGGAGGGCATCGAGACGCGCAATCTCGACTTCGCCTACAGCGACGAGGTCGCCGTCCTCAAAGGCATCAGCGTCCGGTTCGCCAAGGGTGCGGTGACCGCACTCGTGGGTCCCAGCGGCAGCGGGAAGTCGACGCTCATCCATCTATTGATGGGCTTCTACCCGGTACCGCCGGGGTCGATATACGTTGATGGCCGTGACCTGGCGAGCCTCAGGATGGAATCCCTCCGGCGCCACATCGCGCTGGTCGCGCAGGACGTTTTCCTCTTCAGTGACACCCTGCGCGCCAACATCCAGATTGGAACGGAGCGGCCACCGGCGGACACCGAGTTGTGGGGGGTGCTACGCAAGGCGCGCCTTGCCGATTTCGTCGGCAACCTGCCCGAGGGGCTCGACACCCAGGTCGGCGACCGCGGGATGAAACTATCCGGCGGCGAGAAGCAGCGCGTCGCCATCGCCCGGGCGCTGCTCAAGCGCGCCGAGATCCTCATTCTCGACGAGGCCACCAGCGCGCTCGACAGCGAGACGGAACGACTGATCCAGGAAGCCATCGACGAAGCGATGGCCGACCGGACGGCCATCGTCATCGCGCATCGCCTGTCCACCATTCGCCATGCCGATCATATCGTCTTCCTCGAGGACGGCCGGGCCGTCGAGCAGGGTACCCTCAGCGAACTTCTGGAGCGCAACGCCCGCTTCGCCGAATTCTGGCGTTCGCAACACTTCCCGCCGTTCTCCCGCGCAAACGCCGAGTGAGGGCGGCCACCGCACACCGGTCATCAATCCCGCGGCCCGGGTTGGCGGACCACGGTGCAGTTCCCCAGCCGTGGATCGGTGTTGCTCAGGTTGACCAGCAGGCCGTTGTAGTCAAGCACCGTATCCACACCAGCGGCGTTGCCGGCCAGTACCCGCGCCTTCAATTGGGCATAGGAAGCGAGCGCGTCCTCGCGCACCCGCTCGACCACGTGCCCGCTCGGCAGGAACCGACCGTCGCGGTAGAAGTGCTCGTGTTCCGCGGCCAGGTCCGCGGCGCTGACGAGCTCCGACCGTGCATAGAATGCCACGAGCATGGCGAGGCACAGTCGCAAGAGCCGGGACTCCATGTCGGCCGCCGTGCAGCGGCCGGTGTCGAAGAACGACCGGCGCAGCTTCCACGCACAAGAATACGCGACGAAGTCGGACAGCAGCCGGTCGTCGCCCAGATGCAGCCACCGCTCCGGTCCCACTCCACCGCTGCGGAGGTGCCGGATCAGTTCCTCGCGCACAAAGATCGACACGCCGCTCGACAGCAACAGCGTGATCCTGACCAGATCGACCACCAGCTTGAACAACTGGTACTCGCCCTGCCGCCGTTCCAGGGCGTCCGTGTCGGCGCGGGTAAGAAAGAACTGACTGAAATACGTGAGCCGTGACTTCAGGTCGAACAGGTGGGACACCGCAACATCCTGTGCCGACGCCGGGGGCAGATCCGCGAGACGGTTTCGTCCCCACACGTGCTCCCACGCGCTGCGTCCCTCCAAAACTCGGAACCGCAAGCTGGGATTCTCCCGATAGAGCTTCTGCACATCCGCCCAGCGCAGCATCCACGGATACGGGTCGAGCACCGGAAGCCGTGCGGCCAGCCGCCGATAGCACATCTGTGCGCGCTCGTGGTCTTTCGGCGACACCGTGTCGCGAAGAATGAAGAACAGGTCGATGTCCGACACGGCCGGAACAAACGGTGAGGACACCAGGCTGCCGCGCAGAAAGACGGATTCGAATCGAGCCGGGAAGCGCAACCGCAACAGCGCCACGGCCGCCAGGGCGGTGAGGCGGTACAGCAGCCGGTAGCCGGCGGCGAGGGGACCGACGTTCGACGCGATCAGCGCAAGCCGGAGCCTGGGCAACCGCATCGCCTTAGTATTCCGCGCCATACACATGCAACGTAAACGTAATTGTCCGCACCGCTCCCCCGCTCACCCTGGGCTCGTCGACGGGTGAGCGGGGTTGGGATACGTCGCTGTATTGGTGTCCACGTCGACGTAGTTACCTCACGGCAGCCGCGGGATGCGCTCGATCTCACAGATCTCGTGCGGCAAGATGCGCGGGAACCGCCGGCCGTAGGCATATCCCTGCCCGTGCAGGTCGTCACCACCGTAGTGCTTCCCCGTGGGGCGGAACCGGTGCGCCACCGGCGTCTGGTCGATGATGGCCATCCGCAAGCCCGCGTCGGCGCACGCATAGGGCCAGTGCAGATCGAACCCGTACCCCATTGGTGAGGTCGTGGCGTCCAGCGTCCGGTGAAGTCGCTGGAGGCAGTCGCGCCGGAAACACGGGATCATGATCTCGACAAAGTTGGTCAGGCGCAGCACCGCGTCTTCGCGGCGAACCGAGATGTCATACGTGTGATAACTGTCGGGCGTGAGCGCGGGCTGGGCCAGGGCGATGTCGTGAGAATCGAGCAACGTCAGGAAGCGAGGGACGAACTCCTCACTGTACTCGAGATCATCGTCGGGAAAGATGCAGTAGTCGTATCGGTCGAGCGCCAGGTGTTCGAGCAATACGGCGATCGTGCGCCATTTCTTGCAGGGCTGGAACACGCGTTCGTCGATACCGAGTTTGCGACTCGGGAGGAACGGCCTGGCGGCGGCAGGCACCGGTGTCTCCGGTTCGATCGGCACCAAGTAGAGGTCTGCCGCGTCGCCAAAAACCCGCACGGTCTCCTCGACGAGCGAATCCGATTGAAAGAACGAGCAAATCACCAGCGGTGTGTGTTCAGCGGCCACGCCTGGATCCTTCTGCCTCGCGCGCTTGGCGCTGGAGTTCGCGGCAGCCGGATTCCTCTTCGTAGAGCGGCCTGCCGTGCTTGAGGTAGTGGCCCACCAGCTCTGGTTGGCCGAGCTTTTCGACCAGATCCCGATAGAGATGCGGATAAAACTCGATCAGCTCCGAAACACTGTGCCAATGATGCACCCTTGGTGCGATGAGGCCGATGTCATATCCCAGCACTTTGAAGCGCACGTACCACTCCCAGTCCGAGTGGTACTGGCGGAAATCGCCTCCCTCCAGATACAGGCCGGTGCGTGTCAGCAGGCTCTTTTTCAACAGGAAGCAGTAGCCGTAGATATGGGTGTAGACGAACGTCGGGTCGTCGATGCATCGGCGCATGCGCCGGGTCAGCCCGGGCGCGGGGTAGCGGGGATTGTTGCGGCGAAAGATTGCCCGCTGCTCGTCGGACAGGCGTGACACCGACCCGCTGCCAACGGCGATTACGTTCGGCACTCGGATGGCCGCGAGGAAATCGCCGAGCCACCCGTCTTCCTTGGCCTCGACGTCGTTGCAGAACACCATGACGTACTCGGCGTCAGCAGCCGATGCGGCAAAGCCCTGATTGTAGCCTTGACTGAAGTAGCGATTCTCCGTGTTGCGCAGGAAGGTAATGTCGACCTCGGGATGGGCGCGTACCATCCGCTCAACCACCTCGGGCGACCCGTCATCCGACCCGTTGTCGACGACGATCAACTCGTAGGGTTCCCGGGTGTGGCACACGAGCGAGTCCAGGCAGCGCGCAAGGAAGGGCCGCGCGTTCCAATTGAGGACGACGATCGAGACCTTGCCGTCGACGGTAGGCGCCGAGCCTGCCACCGGCAGTTGGCCTGGTGCCGAGCGTTTCATCGGGTTGCCCTCGACCGCTGGGCAGCGCGCCGCGTCAGCACCTCGGCGAGTGCGGCGTCCATCACCGGCCCGACAACAGCGGGCGCATAGCGGGCCGCGAGCGCGCGTCCGTTCCGCGAGATCGTCTCCCACAGCTCCTGTTCCGTGTGCAGGCGTTCGATCGCGACAGCAAATGCCAGTGGGTCGTCGGTGACGATGGCGGCGCGGCCGGCACCGGCCGCATACCCGTCATCCCCGATCGGCGTCGTCACAACCGGTGTACCACACGCCATGGCCTCCAGGACCTTGCCCTTCAAGCCGGCGCCGTACCGTAATGGCGCAATGCTGACGCGCGCGCGCCGCACGTAGTCGACGGAGCACGCCACCCCCCCAACGAAACCGGGCAACGCCCGGATGTCGTCCGGAGCGTCATGGCCAATGATCGTGTGCGGGATGTGCTGGACACGGGGCAAGACGGCATCCCGATACCACCTCAGGCCGTCCACATTTGGCTGGTGACTGTAACTGCCCACGAAACACACGCCCTGGCGCTCGGCGAAGGGCACGACGCCTTCAACCGGGTCGAAGATGTTTGGTACCACGGTGATCCGGGAATTCAGCTCGGCAATCTGGGCGACATCGTCCGCGGAAACCGCCCACACCTGATCCGCCTCGCGGTAGACTGCACTTTCGCGTGCCTTCTCGACCTGGTAGCACTCCGGCCCTAGCCCCAGCAGACGCCTCTCGCGGTCGCGTCGCAGAAATTCGATGTCGACGCTGTCCAGGATCACCGGCACCTCATTCCGCCGCAGGATCGGGAGGTAGCGATCCATGTACCAGAATTCGAGGAAGGCAAGGTCCGCACCGCGACTCTTCTCCTCCAGGGACGCCATGTCGTAGAGAGGCAAGTGGGGGAAAGATTCCCGGTTCATTTCCATCTCCGTGAAGACCAGCAACTCGCGGGCGCGCCGGCGCAGGTGGTCCAGAATCTGGGCGAATCGCAACTCGCCTGACGACTTGGTCCGCGCGGGCAGCGATCTGCAAAGCACGACGATACGGTCTATCACGGGTGGTCCTGTGGTCTCCGCGGGCGCAGGCGGCTCACTGCGATTGCTTCTGGTCCTTCTAGCTGACCAACCACCGGCGACGCAAGAAAAGGTGCCGCCGTGCCGGGGCTGACTCGGCGCCCCGCGTAAACGCGCATCATCAGCCGATTGGCCGTTGACTTTCTTGCCCTCCGTCGGAACAATGCTGCTCATTCCATGCTGACGCTTGGCCAGAGGCGCATAGCCGGTACCCCAGCCCGCTCCTGAGGACGCATGCTTGACGTCAGCATCATCATTCCAACCTTAAACCGCCTCGACTGCCTCGGACCGTGCATCGAGTCGATTCACCGGCACACGTCCGTCGGGTACGAAATCATCGTCTACGCCAATTGCTGCAGCAGTGAGACCGCGGCCTATCTACACGCGGCTCACCGTGTGCGGGCCATCATCGACAAAGAAAACCGCTATTTTACCGAGGCTGTCAATCGGGCCCTTGCGCAGGCACGCGGGCGATACGTGTTCCTCCTCAACGACGATTGCGTCATCCTGCGGTCGGACTGGTTTACCTTCTATCGCGGACTGCTCCGCCTGGACCGCCGCGTAGCGATGGTCGGTCCCTACTGGAAGAACATCGACGAGCTGCCGTACGGTTGGATCGAGCCGTATGCAACCCTGTACCCGCGTCAGATTTTCGAACGCTTTGGGCCTCTTCCCTACTTCGATGATTCCTTTGTTCTCTGGTGGTCCGACATCTACCACGCCTACAAGTTGATGGCGGCGGGCTACCATTTGTTCCCGCTGCGACGTGAAGTCGTCGACTCGTTTGTTCACCACCGGCGTGTGGGCGAGAGCGGCGATACCGTGCTCAGCGTCAAGGAGCGCCTGCCGAAGGAGTGCTTCACGTTTCATGGCCGGGACCTCCTGTATCAACGCCTGGGGATCACCAACGAACGCGAGCTGGCTGGTTACTTTCGTGGAAAGGTGTGGGAACGCGAAGCGCTCCGCCTGCTGTTGCAGCATTCGCCGATCGACCCCGCGCCATGGGCACGACCTGCCGAAGGGCTGCGAGCGAGCCCGTACTGACGGCGTCCCACGGCCGCGCGGAACGGCCGCGCCCGCAGCCCAATTCGTGCGCGTGCTCGTGATCGTCAGCGGCGGAGCCGATCACGGCAGACAATTACGCACACCGCTTCCCTACGCACGAGCGCGAGAATTTGACCTCGACACCACCATTTTGAGAGTTTGTCGCTCAGCTGCGGCGGCGCCCGCGCCCCAGCAACGCCAGGTACCACGCCGCGAGCTGCTCGTGGCCGGGGACGCGGTCGAACCTCTCCCACGCAACGGTCCGGGCCCGCTGCTCTAGCTCACGGCGCTTCGCTGCATTGCGCAAGAGTTCGACGACCAGCGGCCCCATTTCGCGCACGCTCGTGGCAAGCAGTATCGCGTCGCCGTGGTGGAGCCCCAGTCCCTCAGCGCCCTTCTCCGTCGAGACGATCGCCTTGCCTGCGGCCATGGCCTCCATGAGCTTGTAGCGGATTCCCGACCCATGCATGATCGGGACGACCACGACGTCCGCCGTCTCCAGGTACGGCCGCACGTCGGGCACGAGTCCGGTCGCCTCGATGGTCTTGTGCTGCGTCACGAGGCGTTGGATCGTCGGGTTCCCACGGTGATCGCCGACGAGGAGGAAGCGGCTGCCGGGGAAGGCCTGCTCGACGACGGGGAACGCCTCGTCTGCGAAGCGCGCGGCGGCATCGATGGCAGCTTCAACGAAGAGCGCCGCAATGAAGACCAGGGTCGCGCCGCGCCGGGGCGCCGGCACGGTTGCGCGGCGGCTCGAAACCGTGCGGTAGTACGCGCAGTCAATGCCTCCCCAGTTGTGCAACATCGGCTTCGTCCCCCCGAGTCGTGACCAGCGCTCTGTCGGAGGGAACAGGGAGACCAGGGCGTCGGACGCCCGTACGGCGCGGCGTTCCTGCCACGAAACCAGTGTCGCGTCGAGGGTGGCGCGGACACCCGCGCGCAGACCGTCCCGTTTCCACGCGACACGCGCCCGCTCGGTATAGTATTCGCGTTCGTCGTTGTGCAGCACCAGGACACGGACCGCCGAGCCGGTTTGCACGCTGCGGTGGTACCAGCAGGACGAGTGCAGCTCCACGATGTCGAACGGTTCCGCTCGCAGGAGTCGGTGCACATCCGCGCTCGCAAACCAGGCCGCCAGCTTATCGGCAAACCCGGTCGCACAGGGGTTGCGCAGATAATCCCACACGTGCCGGAACAGGGTGCGCTTGCGGCAGGCGCCTTGAGCGACCACCACGTCGGCGATCTCCCGCAGATGCTCGGCTGCAGCGGCATCGTCCGCGTTTTCGTGCAGGCAGCAGAAGGTGACGCGAAAATACTTGGAAAGCTCGACGATCCGATTGTAGATGACGACCTTCGCTCCGCTGTTGGGCGGGTAGACCATGTACAGGTTCAGAATCAGCAGCGACGGCTTCGGTTGCATTCCCACCCGCTCCGGTACACGGCAGCGTCGCACCCCGCATGACGATTGGCCAGCTGCCGTCGGCCGGGGACGCTGCCGGTGGTTGAGATCCGGCTCCGTCAGAGCAAGTTTGTGGGACGCCGTCAACCGGCTCCGGCGACTGTGGCGGCTCACGCCATCGACCCACCGCGCGACCAGCCGCAACGACCGCACCGGGACGCCTGGCGTAAGCGTGGGCGCGCGGGTATAGTCGCGTCATCCAACAGCACGAACGCCAGTGGGGAGGGGTACGAGCGTGACCGACGTACGAGCCGAAACCGAGAAGGCATTCGCGGAGTACAAGCGCCTCGCCGAATGCGGCGACTGGGCCAGCTGGGCTGAGCTGTTCACCGACGACGCCGTCTACGAGGAGCACTGGCTCGGGACCTATCGTGGCCGTGCCGCGATCCGAACCTGGATCGTCGATCTCATGGCGCAGGGACGGGTCAGCGTCTGGATGGAATGGCAGATGATCGATGAGAACCACGTCTGCGTCTACGCTTGGAACAACCTCCCCGATCCCACCGGGACGGGCCGGCGCTTCACCGTCCCCAGTTCCTCGCTGCTCGAATACGCGGGGGATGGGAAGTTTTCCTGGGAAGGCGACTTCTACAACGGCGTTGCGGCAGAGCGTTTCATCCGCGAGTGGAACGAGGCCGGCGGCAGCCTTGATACGGCTCCCGATCCCAGTCTCCGCGGCGTCGACGGCTGGGCTCCCGCACCGCCGGCAACCGCATTCCCGCGCCGAGAGATCGAGCAGGCATTCGATGCCTATTGTGCGCGGCGAGCCGTCGCCGTCGAAAACCATCGGTGGGACGAATGGACGAGGCTGTTCACCGAAGACGCCACCTACCGCAACCATCGTCTCGGCCTGGCACGGGGCAAGGCGCAGATCCGCGCAGCCGCGGACGAACTGCTGCTGGCGCTTCCGGCGTGCGGCTTTCGCAACAAGCTCCGGCTGATCGACGGCAATCGGGTGTCCGCGGTCGCCACCATCCTCTTCCCCGATGCATCTGCCGGCAACGGCACCGACGGCTTCGACATCAACACGATTCTGCACTACGCCGGCGGTGGGAAGTGGAGTTACGCCGAGGATCTCTACAACCCCATCGAAGCCGAGGCCGCCCGACAACGCCGCGGAGGGTGACGGATGCCTTGGAAGATGGCGGCGCGAGATGCCGCCCTGGTTCTGATGACCCTCGCCTTGTGGCGCCTCGATGCCCGGACGCGGACGCACGGGGTGGGGTTGGTCCCCCTGGGCGTTGCGGGTGCGGCGGGCGTGATGACCGCCGTCTGTGGGTATCTCGCACATGAGTGGGGCCATTTCGCTGGCGCCCGACTGAGC
>JAGDMS010000396.1 GCA_017860575.1 Deltaproteobacteria bacterium
TGGCGACGGCGCCCGACGTCGGATCGTAGAAGCGGGGAATGAGCCCGACGAGCGTCGATTTGCCGCTGCCACTCGGCCCGACCAGGCCGACCAGCTGACCCGGCTGGATCGTGAAGGAGACATCTCTCAACACCGGGCGGTGCCGATCGTAGCCAAAGGTCACGTTGCGGAACTCGACTTTGCCGTCCACGTGGTCGAGTGTGCGGGCATGCGGCGAGCGGGCCAGGCGCTCGTCGGTGTCGAGTACCGCCATGACACGCTCGAGACCCACCGCCGCCTGCGCGACATTCGTGCTCGCTCGCGCGAGGTCCTGGATCGGCTTGAACAGCTTGCCGAGGTATGTCAGGAATACGACGAGTGCGCCGGCGGTCATGGTGCCCTCGATAACGAGTCGCGAGCCGAACCAGAGCACGGCCCCGGTGCCGACGGCCACTAGCACGGTGACGACCGGGCCCAGCATCGAGCGCACCCGGCGCGCGTGGAGCGCCGCCTCGACGCTCTCGAGGCTCTTGGTGTCGAGCCTGCGGCGCTCGAACGCGCCCTGTGCGAACGCCTTCACCAAGCGGATGTGTCCGAGCCCTTCCTCCACGATTGAGACAATCTCGCTCTGCTTGCGCCGCATGTCGTGCGTGGCGCGCTTCAGCACCCAGCGCAGCCGGTACACGAAGAGTGCCAATAGCGGCGTCACGGACAGCGCCACCAGCGTGAAGTTCCAGTTGAGCGAGAACATCACGAACAGCATGCCGGTGATGGTGATCAGGTCGATGAGGATTGTAAGCAGCGTCGAAGAGACGAACTCCTGGACGGCGTTGATGTCGTCGGTGATCGTGCTGACGAGCGGACCGGTCTGCTGGCGGTCATAGTACGAGAGCGACAGCCGCTGCAGATGCCCGTAGACCGTCTGGCGCAGGTCGTGTGCGATCCACTGACCGATGCTGGCCGAGTAGTAGGCGTTGACATAGGCGGCGGCAGCCTGGAGCAGCGCAATGGCGACAGTGGCGATCACGGCCACGTTGAGGATCGCAAGTCTGTCCCGGGCGGACCCGGATAGCCAGGCAAGCGACGCAGGCAAGGGACGCGACCCCAGCACCGAGTCGAGCACGATCTTCAAAGGCCACGGCGAGGCAAGGCTTGCAGCCGCCTCGACGAGCATCGCGACGACGACGAAGGCCACCGACATCCAGTACGGCCTCACGAATCTGATCACAAACTTCAGCATCTACGGGGATTCCTCCTTCGCTTCCCTCCGCAATGGCTGGTCAGCATCGCCTCCGGAAGATCGAGTATATGCCAGGCAGGCCTGCCCCCAGACGGCGGAAATGCCGCCTCAACAGGACCCCCGAAAAGCCTACCAGCGCCGGGAGCAGGGTGATCCAGAGCCCTGGTCGGCCGGTTGTGTGTACAAGTCCCGGGTTGAAAGGGAAACCGGGCTGGCTCATGAGCACGACTGAGATGCCGAATAGCAGGGAGATGGTTACAATGCTCCAGATGAGAACCAGCACATACCGGCCTCCCGAGCCAAACGGATGTTTCATGAGTTCACCCAATCCAATTGCCCTCTACTACGGTAGAGCCGCAGGAACGGTTCATTGCATCCTGCCATACTTCATGGATCCGTGGAATATCCGACCGTTGATTACCTGCAAGGATAGCAGGGATGAGCTGCCTCTTCGCCTGTCAGGCTTCTGCTCCGGCCGAGGTCGCCCTTTCGTGCGTGCCCTCCCTCAGCGGAGGCACCAATCCGTCTCTGGTACTGCTCACTCTGGCACGAAAGCTCGCGTCCGTTACACTGGCAATGTGGAGAAAAGGTGAGCTCTACGGCGAAAAGAAACTGAAGCTCAAGCACGCGGTATGAACCGTCTCCTTCCCGTGCGAATTAGTCAAAGCGGCCTCCCTTTCAGCGTCCCGGTAAATTGCCGGTCTTCCCATTGACGGGCGACAGGTGCGGCTTTGCACTCGTCTCCTATCGCGTGTCGATAGGAGATGTATGAAAAGCCAAAAGAAGGCTGATCTTTTGCAGGGCACGCTCGAACTGCTGGTCCTGCGCTTGCTCCGGTCGGGTCAGTTGAATGGCTGGGACATCATGCAGCGCACCCGGCTCGTCTCGGGCGAGGTCCTCTCGGTCACGCCGGGCGCGCTCTACCCGGCGCTCCACCGGCTCGAAGAGCGGGGGCTGATTTCCGCGGAGTGGGGTGCGTCGGAGAACAACCGGCGAGCGAAGTTCTACCGCCTCACGACGGCGGGGCGGAGGCGGCTCGAGGCGGAGCGCGAGACGTGGGAGCGCTTCTCCGGGGCGGTCGAAGCGATACTGCGGGATGCCTGACCGGGGAGAGTGTGGTGCTGAGCAGATTAAAGAGGCGATTGTGGGCGCTCGTGCGCAAGGGCGAGATGGAACGCGAACTGGATGAAGAGTTGCGCTACCACTTAGAGCGCCAGATCGAGCAAAACCACCGGGGCGGGATGAGCCCGGAGGAGGCGCGCTCCGCGGCTCTCAAGGCTTTCGGCGGCGTGGAGCAGGCGAAGGAACGGTGCCGGGACGCCCGCGGCGTAAGGTGGCTTGAAGACATCTGGCTGGACCTGCGTTACGGCGTGCGGACGCTGCGCAGGAACCCCGGCTTCAGTCTTGTGGCGGTGCTTACGCTGGCGCTCGGCATCGGCGCCAATACCGCCATCTTCAGCGTCGTCAATGCGGTGTTGCTGCGTCCGCTACCTTACCCGGAATCCGAGCGCCTGGTGTGGCTCAGCGAGCGGGCCTCTGATCCCGCGCCCATCTCAGTCTCCTATCCCAACTTCACTGACTGGCGGGCGCAAGCATCGGTCTTTGAACACCTCGGCGTCTCGACTACCTGGTGGGGTAGCTACAACCTGGCGGGCGGAGACGAGCCACGGCGACTGAGTTGCTCGCACATCTCGGCGGACGCCTTTGCTGCGCTCGGCGTATCGCCCCGCTTGGGACGCGTCTTCAACAACGATGAAGATAAGGCCGGTGCGTCTCCGGTCGTAGTGTTGAGCCACGGGCTGTGGCAAAACCGGTTCGGTGGTGAGGCGGGCATCGCGGGCCAGGCGATCTTGCTCGATGGGCGCGATTACACCGTGATCGGCGTCATGCCACCGGATTTTGTTTTTCCCAGCCGGGTCGACCTGTGGCTGCCTGTGGGACCGCTGACGAGTGCTCCGAACTGGCAGAACCGCAGCAATCACATGGGCATATTCGGCGTCGCACGTCTCAAGCCGGCCGTGACGGTCGATCAAGCCCGCGCCGAGATGGATGTCATCGCCGTGCGGCTCGCGCAACAGTATCCAGACTCAAACAAAAACATCCGAGCCCGCATTGAGCCGCTGCTCGACTACTACGTCAGCAACGCGCGCCCGGCATTGTGGACGCTGCTGGGCGCCGTGGGGCTGGTACTGTTGATCGCCTGCGCCAACGTCGCCAACCTGCTGCTCGCTCGCGCCGCAACGCGACAAAGGGAGATGGCCGTGCGCGCCGCCCTGGGCGCCTCGCGGCGGCGGATACTCCGGCAGTTGCTCACCGAAAGCCTTTTGCTCGCGGCGGTGGGCGGTGCGCTCGGTTGGCTTTTGGCGCATTGGAGCGTGCCGTTGATTCTGTCGATCAGCCGCGACGCTATTCCGCGTGCCTCAGAGATCGGCCTCGACACGAGTGTCCTAGGGTTTACCATCGGGGTCGCTGTGCTGACCGGCCTTCTTTTCGGACTGGCTCCGGCCTGGGCTGTGAGTCGAGCGGACGTGCAAGGCGTGCTCAAGGGGGCGGGACGGGGCACGACGGGCGGGCGGTCGTTACTACATCAGGGGTTGGTGGTGGCAGAAGTCGCGCTAACACTGGTATTGCTGGTTGGAGCCGGCCTGTTGCTGCGCAGCTTCCATAGCCTGCAGCAAGTCGATGCCGGTTTTACACCTGCGCGCGTGCTCAGTTTCCGGCTGGAGCTGCCGTGGCGAAAGTATGCGACCGAAGAGCAGCAGCTCGCCTTCTACCAAAGCTTGGAGGAAAAGCTGCGGGCATTGCCGGGCGTGCAGGGGGTAGGGTTCGGGTCGCAGTTTCCGCTCGGAGGCGGCGGCTGGCAACCCAAGTTCACGATCGAAGGCCAACCCGCACTGCCGCCACATGAGCGCCCGTCAATGGAAGTGATGGTAGCCAGCCCGGACTATTTCCGCGCCCTCGGCATCCGGCTTCTGCGCGGGCGATATTTCACCGGCGAGGATCTCAGGCTCTTCAACGAGAAGCGGCGGAGGGAGGCGAGCCAAAACGTCGTCATCGTGGACGAAGAGTTCGCGCGCCGCTATTGGCCGAACGAAGACCCAATCGGCAAACGGGTCAGATCCGATCCGGCCTGGGGGCCGGCGGTGACGGTCGTCGGGGTGGTCGCGCGCGTCAAGCTCAAAGGACTAAGCGAGCAAAGCGGGTCAGTGCAGGCATATCTCCCCGGTAACGGCGGTGCGGTCGTCATTAAGGCCACGGCGGAGCCGGAGAGGCTGGCCGCCGCGGTCCGTCAGCAAGTCCACGCGCTCGACCCGGAACAGCCGATCTACGATGTCCGGACGATGACCGAGCGGCTCGCGGACTCCCTCGCACCGGAGCGGCTGAATCTGACGCTGCTCGGCCTGTTCGCGGCAGTGGCGTTGCTGCTGGCGTCAGTCGGCCTCTACGGGGTAATCTCATACGCCGTCACACAACGGACGTGCGAGCTCGGCCTGCGGATGGCCTTTGGCGCGCAACGCAGCGACGTGTTGACGCTGGTACTCGGCCGGGGAATCATGTTGGCTATTGTGGGCGTGGCACTCGGTCTGATGGGCGCATTGGCACTGACACGCGTGATGGAGAGCATGCTGTTTGGTGTGAGCGCGACTGATCCGCTGACGTTCGTCTTGATTGCATTGTTGCTGATCTGTGTGTCGTTGCTGGCGTGCCTCATCCCGGCGCGGCGGGCGACGAAGGTCGACCCGCTGGTCGCGCTGCGCTACGAATAAACGCCTGAGTGCCGATTTCGCTCCTGAGGATCTCACGGCCACCGAAAAGTCAGCATCATCCTTTGTCAGGCACGGGAGCGGGGTCATTTCCCTCTGAGTATTGGTGTTAGTTTGGGCGAAGACCGGGACCCGGGTGTTGGTCATCGTTTCCCGCCTGCTGTTCTTCACCGTTGAGCAGAATCACCGCCTTTACTCTCCTGTAGAACTACCTGCATCGCCTGGGAGCATTGGAACTGCTATCTCCTGCAGTCTGAATGCTTAGGCAGGAAAACAGTCCGTCATTGTCCATATACGTTCGCGTCAGTAACGCATGCCGGCTCGGTCGCGCGGCAATCGGGATTGTTCGGGCTGGGCAACTTGGTCAGGATTACTGACGCAAACGTTACTTCCTGCCCGCAGGCACGGAGGTGGCTGCCGGCACCAGCCATCCGGCGGCGGTAGCCAGGCTCGCCCCGAGCATCAGGCGGCGCAGTGCCTTTCGCATGCGACAGGCTTGATCCTCTTTTCTGTCACACTCTCCAGTCCGGCAACTACTCGACTTGTTCATCTCAGGCGCAAGCCTCGCCTCATGATCGCCTTCCACACCTCGATGATCACCAGCACTATTATGGCCATGCTGACGGAGAGGGCCAGGTCGCGCAACGGAGAGGGCCAGGTCGCGCAGCGGCATGGCCACCGTATCGAAGATGCGCTGCCCTGCCGGCGTGTAGACAACCGCGAGTTG
>JAGDMS010000397.1 GCA_017860575.1 Deltaproteobacteria bacterium
CTCGCTCTCCAACCTTAGGTACTTGCCCTCTTCGGCCTTCCAGGCGGCCAACGGCACCGCCACCGTTAGCGCCACGGTCGATTTCGCCGATGCCGGCGGAGACGTCGTGTCGCTTCGAATGGTAAGTAGCGGTGGCGTAGATCTGACCGTCCCGACTCAAGGTCTGAGCGGAATCAAGAGCGGCACGGCCACTGGGGCTTTCGTTCTTTCCGTAAATCAGGTCGGCAAGTACACGTTCGAGCTGTGGGCCACGGACAGCTCAGGCAAGGATTCAAATCGGCTCACCGGGACGTTCGAGGTGCTGCCCGCCGACACGACACCGCCTCACCGCCCGTCACTGGCGAACTTCTCCTACAGTCCAACACGAGTGGCCGTCAAGAGGGGCCAAACGGCAACGATCAACGGGTCGGCAGACTTCTTCGATAGCGGTGGTGACATCGTGGAGCTGATAATCACGGCAAACGACGGCGTGAGCTTTAGCGTCCCGACGCCTTCCGCGAGCGGCATTACAAGCGGCAGGGCGCAGTTCATGTTTGAAGTGAGCATCGACGACGTTCTCGACTATTCCTTCGAGGCGTGGGTCAATGACCGCGCCGGAGCGTCGTCGAACAGGGTCTCCGGCACTTTTCAGGCGTTCATCGATGACACGGCAACGCACTGGTATGTGTCTGCATCATTTGTCACCCTTTCGCCTCCCTCGATGGCGTATGCCGTCACCTGGACGGGCAGCCAATACGTCGCTGTTGGAGTCGGGGGCATGATCAGCACCTCGCCCGACGGTGCTGCGTGGACTCGGCGTAAGTCCAATGTGGTTCACAGATTGACAAGCGTCGCTTGGTCCGGCTCCCAGCTTGTGACAGTTGGTAATGACAGTCTCAACGCCCCGATCATTTTGACGTCACCGGATGGGCAGGAATGGTCCGTGCGGTACTCAGTACCTAATGATCACTCTCGTCCGCTCGAGAAGGTCACATGGACCGGATCGCAGTTCGTTGCAGTGGGGAATGAATTGCTTGAGGGGCGGGAACTTGCCCTCGTCCTCACGTCGCCGGACGGCATCTCGTGGACCCAGCGCGCGAAAGGGGTCGTACCGGGATATATGCATTCGGTGGCTGCCTATGGATCGACGCTCGTGGCGGTCGGCACCGGCCCCTACCAAGAGCCAGCCGTGTGGACTTCACAAGACGGAGGAGTCACATGGACCCGTGGAGTGCTGCCGGGCGCCGGGACCTGCTGCGTTTTGAAGGACGTCACTTGGGGCAACGGCCAGTTCGTTGCGGTCGGCGGCGGCAACGCGGCGCGTGCGTGGAGCTCAGCCGATGGCGTCACATGGCAAGCAAGTACGAGTGCGTTTGCGACCGGCGCGGTGTCAATTACTGCAGCTCCATCTCGATACGTAGCTACGAGCGGAAGCGGCCTATATACATCTGAAGATGGCATGCAGTGGCTTGAGCAGCCCGTTAGTGGAGGGGGGGTCTGCTACCAAGCGATCCTATGGGACGGCAAGGGCTACATCGCCGTTGGCGCAGATGTCTGCAAGTCGCCTTGAGTCGGGATCACAGTGGCACGTGACTCGCGCCATGGGGGCGCGGGCTGGCTCTACCATCTAGTCCCGCCAGCGAGCAACTTCAATTGGCAACTTGGTCATGGCTAATCGCCAGTGCCGTTCTCACGACAGCTGCAGCATAGTGAATGCCGCGCTGAGATCGCTCATCGGCGACGGACTGTTTCGCGGCTGCTGATCCGAAGAGTTGAGCGTCCGGCCCGGGCACGGACCGGACGCGCGCGTCCAGAGACGTTCGACGATCGTAGTTGGTCGGATCCGAAGGCTCCGTCATAGCCGAGCGAAAGGCCGCACTATTTCTGATGCAGCCGCTTGCGCTGGTGCCCTGAATGGCAGCAGATGGCCGAACTCGGGTCTAGGTGGCCGGCCACAAAGCAGTCAGCGACCGGAAGCGGACTGCCTGACCGGCGCTGAACGACCCCGAGCAGACCTTTAGCTGTGAACCGAGCGGTCTTCTGTCGCAGTCGGCTTGCACCGATGTTCAGGCATTACCGACAGCGGCAGGTGATGAACCCCTCGGCGCGCTGCATGCGTGACGCTGATCGGGCAAAGGAGGATGGCGTAGCCGACGACGCACCGCCAACGAACTTGTGGTACCCGGCCGCGATCCCGCCAGCCAGACATCGATCAGGATTCGTGTGTCGACTTTCTTTACATGTTGCATTGCGCAAGGCGTTTCGTCAGCAGCTAACTTGTTGAACGACTTACTCCTCGCTCGCTTGGCGCGCTTCTTGCGTACGAGCGCATCTGCAGTGTTCTGCGCCTGTGTGGGCAGGTGCTCACCGAAAGGTGCCAATGGACTCCACCGGAGTGTGCGATGAAGATTCACTCGTTCCGCTTTCTCATGGTCTGCCTGCTTGGCGGCGTCGCTGGCACCGTCGTGGCCGCTCCGATTCCCAGCGGTCTGTCAATCACCGGGACGATCGCGCTGGATACGGCGAACTCCCTTGACCCGGTCGGCGGCGCGACACAGTCCGGGACCTTGTCCCTGCTCAGCGGCGCCGGTCCGACATCCACTGCGACATTCAACAACTTGCCATCTTCGATCTCGCCAAGTTCATTCCTGTCAGGATCGCTGACGGAGACAGGGAACGGAATCGGCGCGTTGTTTGCCATGTTGGGCAGCACTGCGACTACCGCCCCCGCGCAGACCGACGGGTTGTTCGCCGACTTCACGCTGAGTCTCAGTAACACGTCGGCTACGAGCACCTTTGTCGTTACGTTTCGCGCCAACGCGGCAAACTCCGTGACCGCCAACGGGTTCGACGCGTTCGCGTACTCCGATCTGAGTGTGAGAGATGCAGGAAACAACGAAGTCTTCTTCACCGACTTCCGCGCCGACACGGTTAATGGAGATTCTCAAACCGCAAGCGTCTCGAATTTGTTCTCTGTAACACTGTCACCTGGCGCGACTTCTTCCTTTACCGCGCTGCAGAGACAACGAGGTGGTGCGTTTGACGTCGGCGACTACAGCGCGTCACTAGATACCGTCCTCCAACTGGCGTCCGTTGAAGTGCGCAACGGTGGCGGCAACGGCGTCCCGGAGCCGGGCACGATTGCCTTGCTGGGCATTGCACTCGCGACGCTTGGCATTAACCGGCGCCGTATTCGTTCGTAAGTAGCAGTGCTTCGCCGTCTCACATCGAGGCCATTTGGGCCTCGCTTTGGGGCTCTTGACGCACACTGAGGAGATAGCCATGGCAAAGCGCACGACCGGACTTCTTCTGGCAACGGCCGTTTCGGGAGCGCTCATTGCTCCAGCGGCTCAAGCCACTTGCTCTATCGACCCTATGCTCGGCTCGATATGCATCGTCGCCTATAACTTCTGTCCTCATGGTTATGCCGACGCGGCGGGTCAGCTGTTGTCCATTGCGCAAAACACCGCACTTTTTTCCCTTCTTGGCACACAGTTTGGCGGCGATGGAAGGACCACTTTTGCGCTGCCAGATTTGAGAGGGCGGGCTCCGGTCGGGGTAGGACAGGGGCCGGGACTCTCCAGCATCGTTGAGGGTCAGCAGGCGGGATCGGAAAGTGTGACGCTTACGACGAGTCAGATGCCCGCGCACTCGCACACCGCGATGCTCAAGGCCTCGAGCGGTAACGGAAACACCGACAGCCCGATCAACGCCGTCCCGGCGAAGCTGCCGCGCTCCAACATCTACAGCAGTGGCACGGCAGACTCGGCGATGGCTTCCGGGACAGTCACGCTCACGAGCGTAGGAGGAGGCAGTCCGGTCAGCGTGCGCGATCCTTACCTTGGTTTGCGCTATTGCATAGCGCTCCAGGGTATTTACCCGTCGCGCAATTGACCGACGGCACAGCACGCCAGCCCCGCTTCGGCGGGGTTTTTCATCTGTGTGGGCGACCGCTTTGAAGCGGGTGTTGTGACGCCGGCGACCGGCGGCAAGTGGCCGAACTCGGGCCTAGGCTCCTAGCCACAAAGCGGTCAGCGACCTAAAGCGGACCGTCCGACGGACTCAGACCGACCCACTGCCGCCCTTGCACTTCACGAAGACCGGTCACACAAGAAGG
>JAGDMS010000178.1 GCA_017860575.1 Deltaproteobacteria bacterium
GCGACCATCGATACAGCCCCACCGGAACCGAGCGATGTGCACGCGCAGGCCCGCACGGCCACCCACGCCTGGCGCGAGCGCACCCTTTCGCGGAGTGTCGTCGCCAGTGGCCAAGGCCTGCACAGCGGCGCCAAGACGGGGCTCATCCTCCAACCCCTGCCGCCAGGCAGCGGGATCGCCTTCACCAGCCTCTCCACCGACGAAACGATACCGGCACACGTGGATTGGGTTGACTCCACCGGATATGCCACGGCGCTGCACCGTAACGGATTGTCGGTCAAGACGGTGGAGCACCTGATGGCGACGTTGCATGCATACCGCATCACCAACCTGCTGGTGAAGATGCATGCCGAGGTGCCAATCATGGACGGTTCGGCCATCGAGTTCTGCCGCCTGATCGATAGCGCCGGGGTCGTAGACCAGGACGGTTCGGTGGAGGAGATCGTCGTTGAACGTCCCATCCTGGTGGGCAAGCCGGACGGCGAATCGATTCGTATCGATCCGGCCGACTGTTTCGGTATCGACTACACCCTGCTCTACCCGCACCCCGTCGGCCTGCAGCAATACACCTACGTGCACCGGGGGCCCGAGTCGTTCCGCGCGGAAATCGCGCCGGCGCGCACCTTCGCCTTTCTCCGCGACATGAAGCAAATGGCGGCCATGGGGCTCGCAAGCGGCGGCCGGCTGGACAATTGCGTGTTAATCGACGACGAAAAAATCGTCAATACCGCCTTGCGCTTTCCGGATGAATTCGCGCGCCACAAAATCCTCGACATCATGGGCGACCTCTACCTGTTGGGCCGGCCGCTCCGCGGGATGATCACCGCCCGGATGACTGGTCATTCCGACAACATTGCCCTGCTACACGCGATTCAGCAGAGCATACAGCGGTCGCATCACTGACCGGGCAGTAGCGCCGCCCGGGCCAGCCGCACGTCGTAACCGTTGGGCTCGAAACGACGCGAGAGTTATGCAGCCGCGCTAGCGGCTGGCAACGATCAGGCGTGGCTGAGACTGGCGTTGCCTTTCCAGCCGACTCGCCGCCTGCTTAGCCGCATTGCGGCTCGGATAGCTCCCGACCAGAACTTGGTAGAGCGGCTGGCGACCGTGGCGGGCCTTCCGCACGCTGCACGGGTACCCTTTCTTTGCCAAATCGGCTTTCAGTCGCTGGGCGCTGTTGACGTCGCGGAATGACCGCACGCTGACAAAGTACCTGGAGGTCCCTCGGGGCGTGCGCACACGTTCTTCACCATCGTCGCCCGCCGCGGCATTCGCTGCCGCCGCGGCCACATCCAGTTCGGGTGCCGCGGGGTCCGGCATGCTGCCTGCGCCGAAGCCGTACTCGAGCAGGTCCTTGAGGTCTCCCCACAGGTCCGTCGATCCCAGCACCGCAACCCCGATCTCACGCCCCCCGAACCGACCAGCACCCACGAAACACTTCTTGGCCGCACGGGTCCAGCCCGTCTTCCCGAGCACCTGGATCCGGTAGTCCGCCAGCAGCCGGTTGTGGCTGCGCAGCGCGATTTGCCGGGCCGAGCCAGCCACCGGGGCGATGGTTGTCGTTTTCGTACTCACGATGTTTTCAAAGATGGGATTCTGCAGTGAGCGCGCAAACATGGTGGCGAGATCACGCGCAGTCGAGTAGTGATCGTCGGCAGGTAAGCCGTTGGGATTGACGAAGTGCGTGTTGTTCGCGCCCAGGGCCCGCGCCACCGCGTTCATGCGCGTCGCGAAATTGGGTACCGATCCGCCCAACCCTTCAGCGAGCGCCACCGCGGAGTCATTCGCCGAGTTGAGCAACAAGGCATACAGGAGGTCCCGCACGCGCATTCTCCAGCCGGGACGCAGATTGATCTTCGATGGCGGGGCTTCGGCCGCCTCCGGCGAGACGGTGACCGTATCGTTCAGCCGCCCACTCTGCAGCGCCACCATGGCCGTGACGATCTTGGTGGTACTCGCGTTCGGCAACGGCAGATCCGGATTGCGTTGCCAGAGTACCTCACCGGTTTGATTGTCGATCAGAATCGCAGCCTTGGCTGCAACGATGGGACGGACCGATACCGCCCACGAAGGCGACACCAGCAGGGATGCCAGTAGAACCGCCCATAGCGAAAGCGATTTAGTGCGTCCCATGCCCTCCCCAGCCTCACCGCTACTGCGGCCCTATACTTTGAGGAATCGCCCTCACCTTGTCAAGTAAAATATCGAATGATGCGGAGTTTTTGGGTTCCATTCTTGACCTGAGATCCGTCTTCCGAGACCGGAATTTCGGTATTCGCAGTGGTGCCTCCTTTACTCGCCCATCTGCGGCAACGCGTGCGTCCCTTGCACCAACATCCGGCGGAAAAAGAACACACTGACGAACATCGGGACCACGTAATAGGCAAACCGGAAAATCAGCACTGCCACCACCGCTATTTCGAACGGGACGGCCAAGCTGGTGAAGATCGCCGCCATGGAACCTTCCATAACCCCCAGTCCGCCAGGCACGAACGACACCAGCGAAAGCACGATGCCGACCGCAAAGCCGACGATCACAAACGTCATGGGAATCCGATGGTGTACGGCAACAAACGCGCCATACAAGATGAACAAGGTGAGCACCCAGTCCGCGATGATCCAGAGGGTGGGAATCACCATCTTTGTTTTGCGCTGCAGCAGAAACTCGATGCCGCGATTGAGATTGCGCTGAAAGCGCCACACGCGCACCCGGCCAGGCTTATGACGTGGGAAGAAGCGGTGCATGCACCAATGGACCGCTTCCGCCATGATGAACAACGTGCGGCGACGCAGGCTCCGGTGGAGCAGCAGGAGCAACGCCACTGCCGCCGCCAGCGCAAACAGGAAAAGCATCGCGGCAATGGCGCCCAGGGCGTAGCCGTGGAGGTTGTGTGCCGCGAGAAGGTACGCGAAGCCGACCACGACGAAGATCAGCAGCACCAGATTGGTCAGGAATCCCTGGATGAGGGAGATGATGACCGCGGTGCCGGAAGGAATCGAGAGCCGGAGAAAGAAGTACAATCGCAGCGCGAAGCCACTCAGTCCCCCCGTTGACACGATGTAGTTGGCGGTATTGGCGACGAAAGTGATCTTCAACATCTCCCAAAACGGGACGTGGGCCCCCGCAGCATCGGCAATTCCCTGGTAGGAGAGCGCCATCAGCACGTAACTCAACAGCGCGCAGGCAAGGGGCACAAGCAGCAACCAGGGGTCCACTGCCGAGGCGGTCTGCCAGAGCATCCGCGCGTCGGAAAACACGAACAGCAAAACGAGCACCGCAAACCCCAGGCCCAAGGCGCCGATGAGATGACCACGGGACTGCTTCGGAATACCCGGGATCGGGTCCGAAGCGTGCTGGGCTTGTGGCAACGATGGCATCATCAGCGGAAGTGGACTTAGTCGCTCGCTCCCGAGCGGTCAAGGTGCTCCTGCCTCTGGAATCCTGCCTCAGCCCCCGGGAGGAGCACGCTGTGGGAACCAACCGCTGACAGGAAGACGCCTCGCACCCCCCGCCCGACCCACCCCTGCTTGTCGGCACCGCACTTCCGCGCTAAACGACAGCCCAGTGGTTGTCGCCGCCAAGGAGCCGTCATGTTCATCTTCGCCAACTTTCTCGGGGCACTTGCATCGGTCTTACAGTTGCTCCTCACCCTCTACATGTGGATCATCATCGCGCGCGCGCTCGTCTCCTGGGTCAATCCCGACCCCTACAACCCGATTGTGCGGTTCCTCTACAACGCAACCGAACCCCTCCTCTATCGCGTGCGTCGCAGTCTCCCGTTGTTTGCCGGAGGCATCGACTTCTCACCGTTGCTCATCATATTGGTCATCTATTTCCTGCAGGCATTTCTCGTTCAGAGCCTCCGCGACCTCGCTTTCTCCATGCGCTAACGTGATGCCTGCCCCTTCCGCTCTGCGGCTGTGCATCCGCCTGCAGCCGCGCGCCCGTCACAATCGTATTCTGGGCCGCGAAGGCGACGTCATCAAGGCACAGGTTCACGCGCCACCGGTCGCCGGGGCCGCCAACGCGGCGCTGATCGAATTGCTTGCCCGGACACTGGGCACGCCGCTGCGGGCGATTCGCATTGTACGGGGGGAAGGCAGTCGAACCAAGCTGGTCGAAGTACAGACCCAAGACGTGAATGCCTGCGAGCAACGCCTGGCAGCTGCCCTGTTTGCCTCCGTTGACAAAAAACGGGGTGGTGATTAACCTGCGGCCATGCCAATTTACGAGTACCGGTGCGCGAAGTGCGGCGAATTTGAGGTCTTTCAGCGGATCACCGATCCGTCACTCAAGCGGTGCCCGACCTGTCAAGCAAAGGTGACGAAGTTAATCTCCAACACGTCCTTTCAACTGAAGGGCAGTGGTTGGTACATCACGGATTACGGTCGCAAGGACGGCGGTTCCGGCAAGAGTAAAGCGAGCAAAGATGGCGGCGAGTCCAAAGCCGAGAGCTCGACGAGCGATACGCCTAGCAGCACCACCAAGAGCGAGAAGACCAGCAAGCCGACGGAATCCGCGGCGGCCTAACAGGCCACACTAGCACCGCATTGGGGCCGCCCGCGGGGAACCACGAGCGGCTCGTTCACTACACCCCATTTACACGCAAGCGCACTGCAGTCCTAGCGCTGCGTTTGCCAACAGGGCCACCCTGTGACAAGCGCAGCCGGGTGAGATCGCGCGACAGACACCGCACCATCGTCGGCATCGACACAGGTGGCACGTTCACGGACGTCATCGCCTTCACCGGCGGGACGGTCCGTACGCTCAAGATCCTGTCGACCCCTTCGGATCCGGCGGTCGCCGTGCTCGAGGGGCTGCGGGAGCTGCTGCGCGATGAACCCGTCGATACACTCACCTACAGCTCAACCGTCGCCACCAACGCGTTGCTGCAGCGCCAGGGCGCCCGTGTGATGCTGCTGACCACCGCAGGGTTTGAAGACATCATCGAGATCGGCCGGCAAAATCGACCGGAACTGTATGCCCTCGAGCCGCAGCCAGTCATACCATTGGTACCCCGTGCGTGTCGGATTGGCGTACGCGAGCGAACGCTGGCGGACGGGCGAGTGCTGACCCCGCTGCGCCGCAGCACCCTTCTTCACGTACTGCGCAAGGTCCGGCGGCGGCATCCCGAATCCGTGGCGGTGTGTTTTCTTCACTCCTACGTCAATCCGTCGCATGAGCTCCTGGTGGGCACGGCACTCAACGATTGGCCCGATGTGTTCTCATCGTTGTCCCATGCCCTGAGCGCCGAGCACCGGGAGTACGAACGACTCAGCACGACAGTGATCAATGCCTACGTCGGCCCCGTCATGGGTCGACACCTTCGGCATCTCCAGCGGGGGCTCGGCCGAGTTCGTCCGCGCGTCATGCAGTCGAACGGCGGCGCCATCTCGGCGCCGCTCGCCGCCCGGGAGGCGGTCCGCACGGTACTCTCGGGCCCCGCAGCTGGGGTGGTCGGCGCCTGGACCGTCGGCCGCGCCCTCGGGCTCCGGCGAATTATCACATTTGACATGGGCGGCACATCGACCGACGTGAGTCTGCTGGACGGCAGCATACGGTACCGCTCGGAATCGACCATCGATGGCCTGCCCCTGCGAGTGCCAGCCATCGACATCCATACCGTCGGCGCGGGAGGCGGATCAATTGCCCGCATGGACACGGGCGGTGCATTGATCGTCGGGCCGGAGAGCGCCGGCGCTGATCCGGGACCAGCCTGCTACGGACGAGGCCAGTTGCCAACGGTGACCGATGCGAACGTCGTACTCGGCCGACTGATTCCAGAGAACCCTCTCGGCGGCCGCGTACGCCTTCAGCCGACACGCAGCGTACGGGCGATCGAGCGCCTCGCCAGGCGGTTGCGGCTCGGAACCGAACAAGCCGCGGAAGGCATCGTACAAGTCGTCAATGCCAGCATGGAACGGGCGATTCGGACGATTTCGGTGGAACGGGGCTACGAGCCGCGCAATTATGCGCTGATCGCCTTCGGCGGTGCTGCGGGTCAGCATGCCTGCGAGCTGAGCGCGGCTCTGGGCATACGCCGAGTGATCGTCCCGCGGCACCCAGGATTGCTGTCGGCGCGTGGCGCCGCTTCCGCTGACATCCAGCGGGACTATGTGCAAACCGTTCGGCTCACGGACCCGCCGGCCGCCCGCCTGCGCACGGTGTTCGCTGCCGTAAAACGCACGGCCCGCGCCGAACTGCGGGCCGAAGGCGTGCGCTTACGAGACACTCAATTTACGCCCTCGGTTGACGTACGCTACCAGGGACAATCTTACGAAATCAGCGTACCGTTCAGCCCGGCGTTCGCCAACAGCTTTCACACCGCACACGAACGCTTGTACGGCTATGCGGATCGTGGGCGGGCAATTGAAGTGATCAGCGTTCGCCTGCTCGCCCGGGCCCCGGGCCCCCGCCCCGCTTTCGACGCGTTTCGCGTCGCGGCCGGTCATCCGCCGATCCGCGGCCGCCTGCGCTGGAACGGCCGGTGGCTAGACTGCGCGGTGTACGACCGCACGCACGTGCCCGCCGGGGCGGTATGTGCGGGTCCCGCGGTGATCGCTGAATTCAGCGCGACCACTGTGGTGCCGCCAGGTTGGCGCTGCCGTGTTCACGCAGCGGGACATCTCGAGGTGACGCGTGCGGGCTGATCCCATCATGCTGGCGGTGTTCAATCACCGGCTGAGTGCGATCGCCGAGGAGATGGGCGTCACGCTCTGCCGCAGCGCATTTTCGCCGAACATCAAAGAGCGACGCGATTTCTCCTGCGCCGTATTCGATTCGCGCGGTGAGCTGGTAGCCCAAGCGGCGCACATTCCCGTCCACCTGGGCTCGACGCCGCTGTCCGTCCGCGCCGCAATCGAGCAGGTGGCCATGCGACCGGGAGACGTGGTCATGCTCAACGACCCCTATGCCGGCGGGACTCACCTCCCGGACGTCACGGTGGTCGCCCCGGTATTTCTGCCGCGAGAGCGTCGCCCCTTTGGCTACGTCGCCAACCGGGCGCACCACGCGGACATTGGCGGTTCGAGCCCGGGTTCGATGCCGCTGGCAACCGAGATCTACCAGGAAGGCCTGCGTGTGCCGCCGGTGCGCATCATGACGCGCGGCAGGCTCGTCACCGACGTCCTGCGCCTCTTTACAGCCAATACCCGTGTCGCCGACGAGCGGCGCGGCGACCTGTTGGCGCAGCTGGCCGCCTTGCGCCGCGGTAAGTTGCGCCTCCGACGCCTCGCGGAAGCGGCCGGTCAAAAACACACCGCAAGCGGCATGCTGGCCCTGCAGAACTACTCCGCGCGCCTCCTGTCCACCAGCCTGCGACGGTTCGCGACTGGAACCTACTGCGGTGAGGACTGGATGGATGACGATGGCATGGGTGCGGTACGCATCCCCATCCGGGTGGCGGTACGGCTCACGCGGGGCAGGGCCCTTGTCGACTTCACTGGCACGGGCCAGCAGGTCTCCGGCGGCATCAACGCCAATTACGCGGTCACCGTGGCCGCTGTATTGTACGTCTTCCAAGCACTGGCTGATGTCCCGATTCCACCGAACGCCGGACTCATGCGGCCGCTACGAATCGTCGCACCACTCGGATCGCTCGTGAATCCACGGTTTCCAGCAGCCGTCGCGGGTGGCAACGTCGAAACGTCGCAGCGTATCGTTGACGTGTTACTCAAAGCCCTGGCACCGGCGGCGGCAGGGCTTGTGCCAGCGGCCAGCTGTGGGTCGATGAACAACGTCGCGATCGGTGGCTATGATCCCTTCCGCCGCCGCGAATTCGCGTACTATGAAACCGTCGCGGGCGGCGCCGGAGCCGGCCCACGGGGGGCCGGTGCATCGGGCCGGCACACCCACATGACCAACACGCTAAATACGCCAGTCGAAGCGCTGGAGGCCGCATATCCGCTGCGGGTCACACACTACGGCCTGTGGAAAGGATCTGGTGGCAGCGGATTGCACCGCGGCGGGGACGGCATCGTGCGGGAAATTGAGTTCCTCGCGCCTGCTCGTGTCACCCTTTTGACGGAGCGACGGCGCCTTCGACCGTACGGACTTCGGGGCGGCAGCCCCGGACGCAGCGGTCGAAACCTGCTCGTGAGCAAGCGAGAAACAAAGACGCTCGCAGGCAAACTAAGCCTGACCGTTCCTGCGGGCACCCGACTTCGGATCCTCACCCCCGGTGGTGGGGGCTGGGGGCGGCGCGGGTGACTCGCCGCCCCACTCCCTTACGCGGATGGGCTGGCGTGGCCGCGCCCATGCATCCGGCGCTCGAGCGCATGCACACGGCGCTGCAGTCGGTCGATATCCTTCTTCGAAGCCACATCAAGCCGCTCCATCAACGGGTGGATTGACTTCTCGATGCGCTTCTGCAGCGGCTCGATCGTCTTCTCGAAGCGCTTCTGCAACGGCGCGACCGACTTCTCGAACTGCTTCTGCATGTCCTCGGCGGCTCCTTCGATGCGCTTCCGCACGTTCGCGACCATCCGGTCGCCACGCTTGCGCCAATCATGCCGGACACGCTCCGCCTCGGCGGTCGCCCGCTTAATGGCTTTGCGGGCCGCCGGCGGAAGCATGTCTACCGCCTCCTCCCAACCCTTTTCCACACGCCGCTCAGCCGTTCGGCGCAATTGTGCCATGCGCTTCGGCAGCACCTCGGTCCAGCTCTCCACTTTGGCAGTTTTCCCGGTCATCGTCATCACCTCCCTCGAGTTTCGTATAACGCAATGCGTCATACGTGTCAATGCACTGCGTCATCGCGGCGTCCGCGCGTAGCGCGGGGAGACTGCGTGTCGGCAGACCACACCGTCCCGACGTTGCGCCTCGTGAATTGCTGTGGTACCGACAGAGCGGTTCGACCGACTTGGGGTCGCATAGCTCAGCTGGTTAGAGCGCCTGCCTCACATGCAGGAGGTCCGTGGTTCGAGTCCACGTGCGACCATGATCCCTTCGCCGGCAATTTCGCGGCCAGTCACTGTCGCTTGCGGCATAGTGCGAGCGCGCCACCCATGGCGATGAACGCCGCGGGCCGCATGGCCACACTCGCATCGTCAGCTCGGCCACCAGCGTCGGGTGCGCCTCCGCGTGGACGCCGGAAAGCGCTCGGACTTTTGACGCTCCAGAGCGATTGGTATGGCACGTGATATGCGGGTGCGTCATTCTTCTTCATGTGTCCTGCCTGGGCGGCTGCTGGCGTGATATTTGCTCCTCGAACCGCAGGAGCGTTGTAATGGAAAAGGCGATACTTGACCTAGCGGAGATTCTACGCGCGGCAGTGGCCGAGGAAGCGTCGGACGTGGTCCTGAAGGACGGCCGGTCGCCGATGTTCCGGCTCAAGGGCGAGCTGACCGAGTGGCAAGCGTCCCCGTCGTTGTCGGCGGAGGAATTGGACGACATGGCGAGTGCGCTCATGCACGACGATGCGCAGCGGATGCGCTTCGCCACCGAGCGCCACGCGGATTTGGCGTTCGATGAGCCGGGTCTCGGTCGTTTTCGGGTCAACGTGTTTCGCCAGCGGGGCAGTGTGGGCATTGTGTTCCGCGTCATCCCCCCGCAGGTCCGTCAGATCGCGCAGCTCAATCTGCCACCGGTGGTCGCGCATCTCGCCGAGGAGCGCCGCGGTCTCGTTCTCGTCACCGGTCCGACCGGTAGCGGGAAGAGCACCACCTTGGCCGCCATGATCGAGCACATCAACCAGACGAGCGCGCGTCACATCATCACCATCGAAGATCCGATCGAGTACGTGCACCGCGAGCAACGCTCGATCATCAGCCAGCGAGAAATTGGCGAGGACGTCAACGATTATCCCTCGGCACTCCAGGCCGCGCTGCGGCAGAACCCCGACGTCATCATGGTCGGTGAAATGCGCGATCTCAAGACCATGGAAACGGCACTGACGGCAGCGGAAACCGGGCACTTGGTCATGAGCACTCTACATACCAGTGACGCGCCGGAGACGGTGACCCGACTGGTCTCCAGTTTCCCCGAGCACCAACGGGATCAGGTCCGCATCATCCTGGCCAGCGTTCTACGCGGGGTCGTCAGCCAGCGGTTGCTTCCGCGCACCGACAGCCCGGGCCTGGTCCCCGCGGTCGAAGTCATGACGGGCACCTTGCGCATCCGGGAGTACATCGAGAAGCAGCGGGTTCGGGAACTGCCGGAACTGATCGCACAGGGGCAAAGTTACGGCATGCAGACGTTCGACCAATCCTTGTTGACCCTGTTCCGTGCGGGACGTGTCGGCTACCCTGAGGCGATGGCGCACTGCCGCAATCAGTCGGACTTCGAGATGCAGGCACGCGGCATCGAATCGGGCAGCAGTTCGCGGACGACGTTCGAAGTGCGCGACGCGGTGCCCGAACGCCGGACACAGCTATAGGAGGCGGGTTCCCCTGTCGTGGCGGTCGTTGTCACGGAGAGCAGGCAACCCCTGGACACGATCACGGCCGGTTGGGCATGCCAGCGCGAGCCTCACGGTAGACACACCCGGGAATGCTCTCAACCTGACCTGTACAACTTGCCGCGTCGGCGCACCGGCTCCAGCAGGGTGAGGTCCGGCGGCGGCAT
>JAGDMS010000030.1 GCA_017860575.1 Deltaproteobacteria bacterium
CTCAAGGAATTGGCCCCGCACACCGCTACGGCGACGCTGGTCATCGCGGCGCTGCTGGTCTGGGCGCTGGTCGGACTGCGTCAACTGCGCGCCTCCGCCGACCCGGTCGTGCCGGACGGCACCTTGACGGCGCGCAACGCACTCGAAATGTTCGTCGAGTGGTTTATCGGCTTCATTGAAGGCATCCTCGGGCACAAGGGACGCCGCTACGTGCACGTCTATGGCACGTTTTTTCTGTTCATACTGGTGGCCAACCTGGTGGGCCTGCTGCCGGGCTTCTCGCCGCCGACCAGCGATTTCAACGTCACCTTCGCGCTCGGGGTGATGTCGTTCCTGGTCTACAACTACTATGGGCTGCGCGCCAAGGGTCTCGGCTATTTGAAGCACTTTCTGGGTCCCATCTGGTGGTTGGCGTTTCTGATGCTGCCGTTGGAGCTCATCGATAACTTCGTCCGGCCCGTTTCGTTGGCGTTGCGTCTCTTCGGCAACATGACGGGCGACCATATGGTCCTCGGGATCTTCACCGAACTGACAAAGGTGGGGATTCCGGTGATCTTCTACGCGCTGGGCGCGTTCGTCTCGTTGATTCAGGCGTTCGTCTTCACGATCCTGAGCATCATCTACTTGTCGCTGGCGATCGCCGAGCACGACGACCACGGCGAGCACGAACATGGCGAACACGCCGCCCAGCATGCGGCGGCATAACGGTCACAATTCAGCAACGAATGGGAGATGCGCGGCCGAGGAGTGGCGAGGAGGACAGAGAGGTGTGGCGCAGCGGTCTCTCAAATTTGAGGAAAGGAGGGTCAGAAACATGCGTACACGACTGATGACGCTGGTACTCACGGCGGTAGCCGTGCTACTGGCGCAAGCCCCGGCATTTGCCGCGGAGGGCGCGGCGGCCGACGGGTCCAAGGGATGGATCGCCTTGGCTGCCGGGTTGGCCATTGGCATCGCGGCAGTTGGCGCCGGTTTGGGCCAAGGGCGCGCGGTGGCGGCCGCCATGGAATCGATCGGCCGCAACCCCAATGCGGCGGATCGCATCCAGACGCCCATGATCATCGGCATCGCCTTCATGGAAGCCCTGGCGATCTACGCGCTGGTGATCGCGTTCTTCCTGCAAGGGAAGATCTGAACCACGAGCAATCGTAACCAAAGCGAAGGGGCGAGAGGCAACTCTCGCCCCTTCGTGTTTTGCGCGAGGGCAGCGGCGTGACTTGACTGCTTGCTGCGCCGCCCCTAGCATGCGCCTTTCGGCCGCATGCGCCTCTTAGTGACCATTCTCGCCTCCGCTGGGTGTGTCGGTTTCATCCCGGTTGCGTCAGGCACCTTTGGAACGATGGTCGCGGTGCCGCTATTCTGGGGCTTTGATGCCGTGCGCAGCACCTCGGTGCCGCTGTACCTGCTGACGTATGTCGGGATGGTCGCGGCGGCGTGCTGGATCGCCGGACTGGCGGAGCACGTTTTTCAGGAACACGATAGCCACAAGATCGTGATCGACGAGGTGGTGGGCTATCTCGCGGCCACGCTCTTCCTCGCACCGACGTGGCCGCACGCCTTGGCGGCTTTCTTGGTTTTTCGCGCCCTCGATGTGTTCAAGCCGTTTCCCGCCGGTTACATCGACAAGAACCTCCCGGGCGGCTACGGGGTGGTGTTGGATGATGTGGTCTCGGGAATCTACAGCAACCTCGTGGTGCAGATGCTGATGGCCGTGGGGGTACTCGGATGATCGAGAAGGCGGTGATCCTCAGTACGGGCGACGAATTGACCACGGGTCGGATCGCCGACACCAATGCCAGCTTCATCGCGGACAAGTTGGGTGCCGCTGGCTTCGACGTGGTCGCCGTTCTGGTCGTCGGGGACTATCCCGACCGCATCGGCTGGGCCTGGCACGAGGCCATGCGGCTCGGGGAAGTGGTCATCTCCACCGGCGGGCTGGGGCCGACGGCCGACGACCTGACGACGGAAACGGTGGCGCACGTCGCCGGC
Organism: Deltaproteobacteria bacterium; assembly: GCA_017860575.1. Classification (GTDB taxonomy): domain Bacteria; phylum Desulfobacterota; class Binatia; order HRBIN30; family HRBIN30; genus JAGDMS01. The sequence continues at coordinate 1,990 of JAGDMS010000030.1, forward strand.
CGCCGCCTGTTCATCGACCAGGGCATCGCCATTCGCATTCGGGAATTTTTCGAGGCGATGGGCCGTGTCATGCCGGAGAACAACCTCAAGCAAGCGCAGTTCCCCGAGGGCGCCGTCATCATCCCCAACGCGCTGGGCACGGCACCGGGTTTCCGGCTCGACCTCGCCACGGCCCACGGCACGCGCCACTTGATTGTGTTGCCGGGGGTCCCACGGGAAATGAAGCCGATGCTGGAGGATCACGTGCTGCCGTGGCTGCAGCAGACGCGCGGTGGTGACGACGTCTACCGGAGTCACGTGTTCCAGACCTTCGGCATCAGCGAGTCGGCGCTCGACGAACTGGTCGCCGGCTGCGTGGGCCCGGACGAGGGGCGCATCGCCTTCCGCGCGGCGTTCCCACAGATCTCCGTCCGTCTGACCGTCCATGGGCCCGCAGCGCAGGTGCCGCAGCGATTGGAAACGCTCGCAGCACGACTACGCGCCCGGGTTGGCGCGTATGCCTATGGCGAAGGCGAAACCACGATGGAGGCGGTCGTGGGTGAGCTGCTCACCCAGCGCGGCCTGACGCTGGCGTTGGCAGAGTCCTGCACCGGTGGCCTGGTGGGCAACCGCATTACCAACGTCCCCGGCAGTTCGGCGTACCTCAAGGGCGGCATCGTCGCCTATTCCAACGAGGTCAAGCAGCAGAGCCTGGACGTGCGCAGCGAGACACTCGCGGCCCACGGCGCCGTGAGCGAGGAGGCCGCGGTGGAAATGGCCACCGGGGTGCGCCGCGTGCTGGGTGCCGACATTGGCCTGGCCGTTACCGGGATTGCTGGTCCCGAGGGCGGGACGCCTGACAAGCCCGTCGGCACCGTCTGCTTCGCCTTGGCAACCGCCAGCGCTGTGCGGCACCGTCGCTATCAATTGTGGGGGAGCCGCGACTGGGTCAAGCTCTTGTCCTCGCAGATCGCGCTCGATTGGGTGCGCCGCTTCCTCCTCGGGATGGATCCTGCCGATCCCGCCATTTTGCGCCGCTGACGGGCGTGGCCGGACTCGCTCTGCGCGGACCGCCTGTCGCTGGAGGGACGCCTTCGGGGAGCGATCCGGGATGTCCCAGGGATGGTGGAATCCGGTCGCCGCGCATACTAGTCTGACGCGCACATGGGCACCGAGGCAGGGGAACGCATCCGTAGCTTCATCGCCGTCGATCTCGCCGTGCCGGTGCGCGCGGCGCTGCGCCAGTTCCTCGCGGACGTGGCGCAGGTGAAGTGCGATGTCCGGTGGGTCCGGGGGGAAGGGCTCCACGTGACGCTGAAGTTTCTCGGGGGGGTCGAGCCCGCGCGCTTGGAGCAGGTGCGCGCGACGTTGGCCGCGGCCCTATCCGGCCGGCCGGCGCTGCGCGTCCGCGCCCGCGGTCTTGGGGCGTTCCCGTCATGGCGGCGACCCCGGGTCCTGTGGGTCGGGCTCGAGGGAGAAGGGTTGCCGGAAATGGCCGCGTGCGTCGAGACCGCGATGTGCCGGCTCGGCTTCGAGCCCGAGGGCCGGGCGTTCACCCCCCACATCACGCTGGGGCGGGTCAACGGGATGCGCGGCTGGTCGCTGGCGGAGGAGCGCCTGAAGACGCATTTGTCAGATGACTTTGGAGTGAGTATAGTCGAGGGCGTGACAATATACCGTAGCGTACTTCGCCCCGACGGTGCCGTGTATACGCCGCTATGGACAATTCCGCTCGGCCGGAATATGGAGGGACCACAATGAGCATGGATCCAAATCGCGCGCGCGCGTTAGACTTGGCTGTCAGTCAGATCGAAAAGCAGTTCGGCAAGGGCGCCATCATGAAGCTCGGCGAGCAGGCGCACATTCGCGACATCCAGGTGATCTCTACCGGTTCCTTGGGACTCGACCTTGCGCTCGGCGTGGGGGGACTGCCCCGTGGTCGCGTGATCGAGATCTTCGGCCCGGAGTCGTCGGGCAAAACCACACTGGCCTTGCAAGTGGTTGCGCAGGCACAAAAGGCGGGCGGCGTCGGCGCGTTTGTCGACGCCGAGCATGCCCTTGACGTCAGTTATGCGCGGCGCCTGGGCGTGCGCATCGAGGACCTCCTGATCTCGCAGCCCGACAATGGGGAGCAAGCGCTGGAGATTGCAGAGACGTTGGTGCGCAGCGGCGCGGTAGATGTCCTTGTGGTCGACTCGGTGGCTGCCCTGGTGCCGCGGGCGGAACTCGAAGGGGAGATGGGAGAACCGCAGATGGGACTGCAGGCACGGCTGATGTCGCAGGCCCTGCGGAAGCTGACGGCGACCATCTCGCGGTCGCACACCATCCTGATCTTCATCAACCAGATCCGCATGAAGATCGGGGTCATGTTTGGTAATCCGGAGACCACCACCGGTGGCAACGCCCTGAAATTCTACTCGTCGGTGCGGCTCGACATCCGCCGGATCGGGGCCATCAAGCAAGGCGACAACGTCATCGGCAGCCGCACCAGAGTGCGCGTGGTGAAGAACAAGGTGGCGCCACCGTTCAAGGATGCCGAGTTCGACATTCTGTACGGCACCGGCATCTCGCCCGAGGGGGAGTTGGTGGACCTCGGCGTGGATGCCGGGATCATCGAAAAGAGTGGCGCCTGGTACGCGTTCGACAACGAACGCATCGGGCAGGGGCGCGAGAACACCAAAGATTTCCTGCGTGAGCACCCGGAGATGGCTCAGTCGATCGAACAGAAGATTCGGGCCCGCATGGGACTGAGCGGCGGGGATGGAGCGGAGGAAGCGCCCGCAGAGCCGCAAGCCGGCCGCCCCGAGACGCCCAGGGGCGACGTCAGGAAGACAAGCAAAGGCGCCTGAGGCACGGTGAGTCCGACGCAGTCGTTGACGCGGAAAAGGCGCGATAGGCAGCACGCGAGGAAGGTACTGGCGTAGCAGAACATGGACTTGCACGAGATCCTGCGCACGGCGGTACGATCCGGAGCCTCCGACGTACTTCTCAAGACCGGCGCCCCCCCGGGCGTGCGGCTGCACGGGGAGCTCGTCCCGTTGCCCGGTGCGGAGCCCGTGTCCCATGCGGCGATGGAACGCGCCGTCGACGAAATGCTCGACGAGTTCCACAACAAGCGCCTGACGATCGACTTGCAGGCCGACCTGGCGTACGAGACCCCCGAACTGGGACGGTTTCGTGTCAATATCTTTCGCCAACGGGGCGACCTCAGCGCCGTCATCCGCGTGATCCCCGCGCACATCCGCTCGGTTGGCGAACTCAACCTCCCCCAAGTCGTCGAGACCATTGCGAACGAGCGTCGCGGCTTGGTGTTGGTGACCGGCACGACCGGCAGCGGCAAGAGCACGACGCTGGCGGCCATGATCGATCAGATCAATCGTAGCCGCCGCTGCCACATCATTACCATCGAGGACCCGATCGAATACCTGCATACCGATCAGCGGAGCTTTGTGAACCAGCGAGAGGTCGGCTACGATGCGGCATCCTTTGCCAGCGCGCTGCGAGGCGCCCTGCGGCAAAACCCCGATGTGATCCTCGTCGGCGAGATGCGCGATCTGGAAACCATCGAAACCGCCATCCTGGCGGCGGAAACGGGACACCTGGTGATGAGCACGCTGCATACGTTGGATGCACCGGAAACCATCACCCGCGTGATCAGCGCCTTTCCCGAGCACCAGCGCGATCAGGCCCGACTCATTCTGGCGAGCGTGGTGCGCGGCGTCATCAGCCAGCGCTTGGTCCCACGCGCGGACGGCAGCGGCATGGTTCCGGCCGTCGAGGTGTTGACGTCAACGGCGCGCGTCCGGGAGCACATTGCGGACAAGGACAAGCTACGCGATCTGCGCGAGGTCATTGCCCAGGGGCATGTCACCTACGGCATGCAAACCTTCGATCAATCGCTCATGGCGCTGCTTTCGGAAGGATTGATCTCCCGCGATGAGGCCCTGGGGAATGCGACCAACCCCTCTGACTTCGAGTTGAAATTGCGTGGCATCGCTTCCACCAGCGACAGCCGCTGGGACGATTTCGAACGCCGTGGTCCGGCCGGGGACACCAAAAGCAAGGTCGAGATCGAGCGCTTCTGAGGCAGCCGACCGGGCCTGGGAGCACGCCGTGCGCGTCCTGGCCGTCCGCGACCGGAGCGAGCATGAGATGCGCTCTCGCTTGGCCGCGGGGGGCGCATCGCCCGCGACCATCACGGCGATCGTGCGCCGCCTGCGCCAACGGGGCTACCTCGATGATCAGCGGCTCGCGCGGAGCGCGGCGGAGCGGGCTGCCCGCCGCGGCTACGGTAGTGAGTATCTGCGGGCCAGCCTGGAGCAGCAGGGCGTCGCTGATGGCGTGATCGCCGCCGCGCTCCGCGCCGCCTATGACGACGAAGCCGCCGTGGCGCGGCAAACGCTGGAGCGGCGGTTCGGCGCAGAGCCGTGCACACCGGCGGAGCGGGGCCGGGCGGCTCGTTTCCTGGCGCGTCGGGGCTTCCCCGAGGCCGTCGTATTCGCCATTCTGGGCGAGGCCTGCTAAGGATCTCCCTATGATCACGGGTGCGGAGATTCGCTCCGCTTTTTTGGAGTTCTTCCGCCGGCGCGGCCATGAGGTCGTGCCCAGCGCGTCCTTGGTGCCGGACAAGGATCCGACGTTGCTGTTCACCAACGCCGGCATGGTGCCGTTCAAGAACGTCTTCCTCGGCACCGAAAAACGGGCCATCCGGCGGGTCGTGAACGCGCAGAAATGCCTGCGGCTGAGTGGAAAACATAACGATCTCGAAGAGGTCGGCCGGGACACCTATCACCACACCTTCTTCGAGATGCTCGGCAACTGGTCCTTCGGGGATTACTACAAACAGGAGGCCATCGCCTGGGCATGGGAGCTGTTCACACGCGAGTGGAAACTCCCCAAGGAACTGCTCTACGCCACGGTGTACCGTACGGATGACGAGGCGGCGGACTGCTGGCGCTCCGAGACCGATATCGCCCCCGAGCGGATCCTGCGCTTCGGCGAAAAGGACAATTTCTGGGAGATGGGCGAGGTCGGGCCGTGCGGTCCGTGCTCGGAAATCCACATCGATCGCGGTGAAGGATCGTGCGATCAGCAACACGTTGCCGGCCACATCTGCGGTGTGAACGCCGGCTGCGCCCGCTTCATGGAACTGTGGAATCTGGTGTTCATCCAGTACAATCGCACGACCGACGGGGCCCTTGAGCCATTGGCGGAACGGCACGTCGACACCGGGGCGGGGCTGGAACGTCTCGCTGCCGTGTTGCAGGGGGTCAGGTCGAACTACGACACCGATCTCCTCCGCGATCTTATCCGTTTCACGGAGGGCCACGCCGGCAAGCGGTACGGGGCTGGCGAGGCGGACGATCTCGCTTTCCGCGTCATCGCGGACCATAGCCGCGCCTTGACCTTCATGGTTGCTGACGGCGTGCTGCCGAGCAACGAGGGCCGCGGTTACGTCCTGCGCCGTGTCCTGCGCCGCGCCGCCCGGCACGCCAAGCACCTCGGCTTTGATCAGCCCTTCCTCTGGCGGGTGACCGGCGCCGTGATCAGCACGATGGGGGCCGCCTACCCGGAGATTGTCGAGCGGCAGGCGTACGTCGAGGAGGTCATTCGGAGCGAGGAGGAGCGGTTCGCGGAAACGCTGGACAAGGGCCTGGCCCTGCTCGAGGAGGAAAAAGCGGCCCTGCGTTCCCGTGGCACCACCGTGCTCCCCGGTGCGGCCGCCTTCAAGCTGTACGACACGTACGGGTTTCCCCTCGATATGACGCAGGATATCCTGCGCGGCGATAACCTCGGCGTGGATGTGGCCGGGTTCGACGCCTGCATGGAGGAACAGCGACAGCGCGCGCGCGAGGCTCGCAAAGCGGTGGCGGAGATCATCACTCCCACCGGCGCGCACACCTCCCGCTTCGTGGGCGACCGGATCTATGAATGGGAGTCCACGGTCGCAGCCGTGATCGTAGAGGGGGCGGAACGGGACGAAGCGCGCACGGGCGACCGCGTGCAGATCATCGTACCCGAGACACCCTTTTATGGTGAGTCGGGTGGGCAGGTGGGCGATCGGGGGGTCATTGAAACCGCGGCAGGGGATCGCGTCGAGATCGTGGACGCCCAGAAGCCCCGTGGAGATCTCACGGTGCACATCGGCGCCGTACAGCGCGGTGCCGTGCGCGCCGGGCAGCGCGTCCGCCTGCGCGTCGATCGCGGCCGCCGGGATGCGTCGCGGCTGAATCACTCGGCCACGCACATTTTGCACGCCGTCCTGCGCGAGCACCTGGGCACACAGGTACGGCAGGCGGGCTCGCTTGTGGCGCCGGACCGCTTGCGCTTCGACTTCAACTATCATGGTCCCATTCCCGACGCCGAACTGTGGCGCATTGAAGAGGATGTCAACGCGCGTATCCGCGAGAACGCCGGGGTGGCGACGGAGGAAATGGCGTATCCGGACGCCATCAAGATGGGGGCGCTGGCGTTCTTCGGTGACAAGTACGGGGATCGCGTGCGCGTGGTGCGCACCGGCAACTATTCGATCGAACTCTGTGGCGGCACGCACGTCGAGCGGACCGGTGACATCGGCGTGTTCAAACTACGGGCGGAGAGTGGTGTGGCCGCAGGGGTGCGACGGGTCGAAGCGCTCACAGGCGAAGGCGCACTCGCGTGGCTCCACGGCCGCGAGCAACTCCTGCGAGAAATCGGCGAGCTGGTGCACGGCTCGGAAGAGGAAGTGGCGGCGCGGGTGGCGCGCCTCGTCGCCCAGCAACGCGAGCTCGAAAAGCAGCTGAAGCAGATTCAAAGCAAGCTGGCGGGTTCACAAAGCGACGACTTGCTGCGCCGTGCGCGCCAGGTCGATGGGATTACCGTGCTGGCGGCGGAAGTCGAGGGCGCGGATGACCGCGCCTTGCGCGACCTGGCCGATCGCTTGCGTGATCAGATTCGCTCCGGTGTCGTGGTCCTGGGAACGGCGCGCGGCGACCGGGCCTTGCTGCTGGCGGCGGTGACGCGGGACCTCACCAAGCGCTACCACGCCGGCGAAATCATCAAACGTATCGCTCCGCTGATTGGTGGCGGCGGTGGGGGCAAACCCGACCTGGCGCAGGCGGGAGGCAAAGACCCGGCGAAACTTGGCGAAGCGTTGGAGGCCGTCTACCAACTTGTGTCCTGAACCGCAGCCCACAACGGCGGCGAGCGAGCCGAGCCGCGAGCTCTCGTTCGAGAATCACCGCCTGTTCGAACAGCTGCTTGGCCAGCACGACGAGCACCTCAAGGCCATCGAGCGTAGCCTCGGGGTGCGCATCGCCGTCAGCGGCACCACGCTGGTGATCGCCGGCGACCCGGTGGAACGCGAACTGGCGGGTCGCGTCCTCACCCAACTCTATGGCGTGGTGGAAAAGGGGTACCCCGTATACACCAGTGACGTGGATTATGCCGTCCGCATTCTCAGTGGTGACCGGACGGCGAACCTGCGTGAGATCTTCCTCGACACGATCTACATCTCAGCGCACAAACGCACCATCACGCCGAAGAGCATCGCACAAAAAGAATATATCGAGGCCATCCGTAATTACGATATCGTCTTCGGCATCGGTCCCGCCGGAACCGGCAAGACCTATCTGGCCATGGCCATGGCGGTTGCCGAGTTGATGAAGAACAACTTCGCCCGCATGATCCTGACGCGCCCGGCGGTGGAAGCGGGCGAGAAACTCGGCTTCCTCCCCGGCGACCTGGCGGAGAAGGTCAATCCCTATCTGCGGCCGCTGTACGATGCCCTGCACGACATGGTGGATTTCGACCGCGCCCAGAAGATGCTGGATCGCGGCAACATCGAAGTGGCTCCCCTCGCGTTCATGCGGGGCCGAACCCTCAATGATTCCTTCGTCATCCTCGATGAAGCCCAGAACACCACCAGCGAACAGATGAAGATGTTTCTCACCCGCCTTGGTTACGGTTCGAAGGCGGTGATCACCGGCGACGTGACGCAGATCGATTTGCCGGCGGGCCGGGTCTCGGGGTTGAAAGAGGCGCAGGCGATCCTGACGGGCATCGACGGGATTCGTTTCTGCGGCTTTACCGAACGCGACGTGGTGCGTCACCGCCTCGTTCAGGACATCATCACGGCCTACGACCGCTTCGGGGCGAAACGCGACGAGGCTCCGTGGCCGGGCAGTCCTTCTACTCCCTCTCCCTCTGGGAGAGGGGCGGGGTGAGGGCGCTGGCCACCCGCAATGCCTGTTAGCGTTATCCGGCGCTGCCGCCGGTCGGGCGTTCGCGTCGCCCACGTCCGCGCCGACGCCCGCACCCTGTTGCGCGCACTGCAGGAGGACCGCGCCGAACTTGCCGTAAGTCTGGTGGATGATGCGGAGATCCATCGGCTCAACCACGACTACCGCGGCAAGGACCGGCCGACCGACGTGCTGGCGTTCGCCATGCGCGAAGGCGAACGCATTGCCGGTGATGAGACGGTGCTGGGCGACGTGGTGATCTCGCTCGAAACCGCGGCCCGCCACGCGCACCGTCGCCGCGTGTCGGATGCGGATGAGGTGCGGGCCTTGCTGATCCACGGCATCCTGCACCTGCTCGGCTACGATCATGAGCGGTCGCCGGCGGAGGCGCGCCGGATGAAAGCGATGGAACGGCGGCTGCGGGCCCTGCTTGAACGCCGGGAGAAGTGACGCTGGCCACAGCTTGCCTTTCTCACCCTCTCCGTTAAGTATAGGCGCGGAGATCGCATGGAAGACCTCTCGCCAAAAGATCGTATTGCCTCCCTCAGCGAGCGCCTCCACACCTTCGGGAGGCATCTTTGACGTTGCTCAACGCGAAGCCCGTATAGCCGAACTCGACGAGCGCGCCGCGGCGCCGGATTTTTGGAACGCCGGCGAAAAGGCGCAGGCGGTGCTGAAGGAGCGTGCGGAACTGTTCGCGCCCATCGCAGCTTGGCGCAAACAGCTCGACGGTCTTGCGGACGCCGAAGTGTTCGCGGAAATGGCCGCCGAGGGTGACGCCGACGCGGCGGCGGAGGCCAGCGCCAAACTAGACGAGGTGGAGGCCGCCCTCGCGCAAATGGAGCTGCAGCGCAAGCTCGGCGGCGAGCACGACGCCGGCAACGCCATCGTGACGCTGCATCCCGGCGCCGGCGGCACGGAGGCGCAGGACTGGGCCGAGATGTTGCTGCGCATGTACCTGCGCTGGGCGGAACGGCACGGCTTCAAAGCCGCCCTGATCGACATCCAGCCTGGCGAGGGCGCGGGTATCAAGAGCGCGACCATCACCGTCGAAGGCCCCTACGCCTTCGGCTACCTGCACGCGGAAGCGGGCATCCATCGGTTGGTGCGGATCTCTCCGTTCGATTCCAATGCGCGCCGCCACACGTCATTCGCGTCCATCTTCGTCTACCCCGAGATCGAGGAGGATGTGGAAGTGGAGATCAACGAGGCCGATCTGCGCGTCGACACCTACCGCTCCAGTGGTGCCGGCGGCCAGCACGTCAACAAGACCGACTCGGCCGTGCGACTGACCCACTTGCCGACCGGCATCGTGGTGGCCTGCCAGAACGAACGCTCGCAGCACAAGAACAAGTCCATGGCCATGAAGATCTTGCGGGCGCGCTTGTACGAGCTCGAACAAGAAAAGCAGCGTGAAAAAATGGCCGAGCTAAACAAGACCAAGAAAGACATCGCCTGGGGCAGTCAGATCCGATCGTATGTGTTGCACCCTTACCGCATGGTCAAGGACCACCGCACCGGCGTGGAGGTCGGCAACGCCGACGCGGTGCTCGACGGCGACTTGGATCAGTTCATCGAAGCGTATCTGCAGGTGCAAGCGGCGTAAGGCTCGCATAACGCACATGGCGTACCGCGTATCGCAAGGGAATTTCTTCTGGGGATAAGCGATCTGCGTTAATCGAAAATGCGCGACAAGCTCCACGAGTATCTCGTCGAACGGCCCGCGGGGGCGTCGCCGCGGGAGTTGCTCGACCTCGTCTTCACGCAGCCTGGCGCGGATCCGGAGTTCGGCCCGCGGTTTTTGCGTGCGCTCCTCGGCACGGATACGCGATTCGTCTGGCGGGAGGAGGCTGGTACCTGGAATGCGCGGTTGCATGAGGCCCTCGCCCGCCCGCTGAACGACACCGCCTTCGTTGTCGTCGACCTGGAGACCACCGGTGGTTCCGCTGCGGCGGCCAACATCATCGAGATCGGCGCGGCGCGGATTCATGGCGGACGGGTCATCGAGGAGTTTCAGCAGCTCGTCGATCCTGGCGTCCGGCTGCCGCACTTCATTACGCAGCTCACGGGGATTGACGACGCCATGCTCGCCGGCCAGCCGTCGATCGGCGAGGTCTGGCCACGGTTTTTGGACTTCCTGGGGGACGGCGTGATCGTGGCGCACAATGCGGCGTTCGATCTCGGCTTCCTCAACGCGGCGGCACTGGCGCAGAGTGGCCGGGCCCTGCCGCACCCGCACCTGTGCACACTGCGCCTCGCGCGTCGCTTGGTGCCGGAGTTGCGGCGGCGCGCGCTGGATGTGGTCGCGGGGCACTTCGGTGTCACCATCAGTGACCGGCACCGCGCGCTCGGCGACGTCCGCATTACGGTCGAGGTGTTCTATCACCTGCTCGAGTTGCTCGCGGCGCGTGGCATCGGCTATTTGCACGAGGCCCTCGACTTTCAGCACCACGCACGTGACGGCCGCCGCTTCGTGTGTCCGCTGCCGCGAGACAAGGTGGAACGGCTTCCCTCCGTGCCCGGCATCTATCACTTCTTCGGTGCTGACGGGCGCTTGCTGTACATCGGCAAAGCCAAGAGTTTGCGTGAGCGAGTGGGCAGCTACTTGAGCAATGCCGCCGGCCATTCCAACAAGACGCTGGATCTGATTCGCCACATCGCGGACGTCCGCGTTCAAGTTACCGGCTCCGAATTGGAGGCCGCACTGTGCGAGGCCGACGCGATCCGCGCGCACAAACCGCCGTACAATCGCCTCGGCAAGCACTTGCCGCGCATTGCATTCATCAAACTGTCGATGGGAGACGCGTACCCGCGGCTCTCCATCACTGACAGGCTCTCGGCGAGCAAGGCGCGCTACGTCGGCCCGTTTCGGAAACGCGAGCAGGCGGAGGAGGTTGTGGGCTTGCTCACCCGCCAGTTCCGTCTGCGCACATGCGCCGGTAGATTACACCCGGACGCGTCGGCCACACCCTGCTTTCAGGGGCAGATCGGCGCCTGCTCCGCGCCCTGCGCGGCACGTGTCGCGGCCGAGGCCTACCGGGAGCAGGTCGACCGCTGCCTGGCGGTGTTGAATGGCGACGCGCAGCCCGCCATTGCCGAGTTACAGCGCCGGCGCGAAGAGCACGCCGCCGCCTTGCGCTTCGAGGCTGCGGCCCGCATCCAGCGCGACCTGGATCTGCTCGAGCTGTTGGTCCGCCGGCAGCGGACGCTGGGCTGGGTCGTGGGGCAACAGAATTTCCTGGTCTTGCAGCCGGGTGTGGAGCGGCGCTCCGCCTTAGCGTGTGTGGTGCTTGCCGGCCGGTTGGCCATGCGCGAGCGCATCTACGACGGCGCGCAAATGGAGGCGTTGGCGGAGGCGATTCGCGAAAGATTCTCGAGCTTCCAGGGTACCGCGATCCGGCGCAATGAGGTGGATGGCACGCACATTCTCGCCGCCTGGCTGCGGCAGCGCGGCGAGACGGATGGCTATGTCTTTCGCCTCGAGTCGGCTGCGGTGCCGTCAGGCGAGGTAGCCGAATGGCGAATGGCATGTCATAGTTTGCTCGGTACCGGTGCGCGCGGCGCAGAGCTCGCCACGGCCGTGCCGGAATAGTCGTCCGGAGGGACGCGATGTTCTCGTTTGAGATCAGCCCGGAACAGCAACAGTTGAAAGACCTCGCCAAAAAGTTCGCGGCCGAGGAGATCATCCCGGTGGCGGCGCAACATGATCGGCAGGAACTGTTCCCCGACGTGGTGTGTCGCAAGGCCTGGGATCTCGGTTTGATGAATCTGGAGGTACCGAAGGAATTTGGCGGCCCCGGTCTGGGGGTCCTGGACACCATCTTGATCCTCGAGGAACTGAACTACGGGTGCGCCGGGATCACCAACGCACTGGCGGCGAACGGCTTGGCCGCCACGCCCCTGTTGCTGGCGGGAACCGATGCGCAGCAACGGCGGTATCTCGGGCAGCTCGCGAACGAATTCACCTTTGCCGCGTTCTGCGCGACCGAGCCGGGTGCGGGCTCCGACGTCGCCGGTCTGTCGAGCACCTACCGACAGGTTGGCGACGAGTTCGTATTGAACGGCGTCAAGCACTTCATCTCGAATGGGACCGTCGCGAGTTGGTACGTGGTGTTCGCCACCCGCGACAAGAATTTACGGCACAAAGGGATCTCCGCCTTCGTGTTGCCCGCCGACCTGCCGGGCATTCGGACGACGCGGATGAAGGACAAGCTCGGACAGCGCGCCGCGGACACGGCGGAGATTGTATTCGAGGACGTCACCGTCCCGCGCAGTGCGCTGCTGGGCGAGGAGGGGCAGGGGTTTCGCATCGCCATGCAGACATTCGATCGGAGCCGCCCGGAAATCGGCGCGATCGCCATCGGCATTTCGCAGCGCGCCCTCGATGAGGCCGCCAAGTATGCAATGGTGCGACAGCAGTTCGGCCAGCCCATCGGCAACTTCCAGGCCATTCAATTCATGCTGGCGGACATGGCCATCGATATCGAGGCCATGCGCCTGCTCACCTACAAAGCGGCATGGATGATCGATCGAGGAGCGTCGTCGTCGATTGTTTCCAGTTACGCCAAAGCGTTTGGCGGTGATGCGGCAGTGCGTATCACGACCGATGCGGTGCAGGTGTTCGGCGGGTACGGCTACATGCGGGATTACCCGGTCGAAAAATTGATGCGGGATGCGAAGCTGCTGCAGATCTATGAAGGGACCTCGCAGATCCAGCGCGTCGTCATCGCGCGCGACCTGCTGAAGCAGCGCTAGCGGCCGCAGATGGCTTGTCACGCGGCAAGGCGCAGAGTACAGCGTTCAAAATCCAGCCAGGGGGCTGCCGAAGGAGAGGCGCGATGATCAGGTATCTCGTAGTGGCGGTGGTAATGGTCGTGGCGCTGCCGGCGGGCGCGGAGCAGACCGCTGGTGGCCCGGACGAGGTGGCCATCCGGAAGCTGTACGCCGGTTACGACGCGGCGTGGAACACGGGCGATGTCAAGGCGCTGAGCGCGGCGTGGGCGGACGACGCGGATCATGTCGAGCCGGATGGACGCATGATCAGCGGGCGAGCGGCACTGGAAAAGGACCTCACTACCCGCTTTGCTACGGACCTGCGCGGGACCCGCTCCGTACAGACGGTCGAGGCGGTGCGGTTTATCAAGCCCGACATCGCTGCGGTCGATGCCGCGTACGCAGTGACCGGTGTCCAGGATGCCGAAGGCAAACCCCTGCCACCGCTCAAGGGGCGCTACCTGGATATCTGGATGAAGCGCGGGGACACGTGGCAGATCATCATGGATAGGCCCGTCTCGGCGCTGCGTGTGCCCCGGAAATGACCGCAGATGCGGCGCGGCTGCGCCTGCTCTACGAGCTCGGCTGTGCATTTGCCGCGCGCATTGATCTCGATGAGTTGAGCGCCTTCGTCGTACAGAAATGCCGCGAGGTGCTCGACGCGGAAGGGGCCGCCATTCTCCTGTGCGACCGCGAGCGCAACGAACTGTACTTCCCCTACGTCGCCGATGTCGACGCTACCGCCGGGGCGCGCGTGCGGAATCTGCGATTTCCGGCCGATCGCGGGATCGCCGGCGTCGTCCTGCGCGACGGCCAGCCGCTGCGCATTGACGACGCGGCGAACGACCCGCGGTTTTATAGGGGTGTAGACCGCGAGAGCGGCGTCACGACACGCGCCCTGCTGTGCGCGCCCCTGCGAACCCATCAAGGGACGATCGGGGTGGTCCAGGTGCTCAATCCACGCTCCGGCGGCTGCTTCAGCGACGACCAGCTCTCTTTCCTCGACGCGCTTGCTGGCAGTGTGGCGGTGGCCATCGAGAACGCCCGCATGTACGCGCAGCTCAAGGAGCAATTCCTTGCGCTCCAACAGGCGATGCACGAGCACGAGCAACTGCTCGCCATTCGGCGGGAGCTGGACATCGCCCGCAGTATCCAGCAGTCGATCCTACCGCAGACATTCCCGCCCTTTCCGGAGCGCACGGACCTTGACGTGTTCGCCCAGATGTCACCCGCTCGCGAAGTGGGTGGTGACTTCTACGACTTCTTCCTGCTCGATCCGGCGCAGCTCGGGTTCGTGGTCGGCGACGTCTCCGGAAAGGGGGTTCCTGCGGCACTCTTCATGGCCGTGAGCCGGACGCTACTGAAATCGATCGCTCTGGCCGGTGCGCCGCCGGACGAGTGCCTGCGGCGCGTCAATGCCCTGCTCTGCCTGGATAACAGCGCGGAGATGTTCGTCAGCGTCTTCTACGGGATCCTCGACACCCGTAGCGGCGAGATGGCCTACAGCAATGGCGGGCACAACCCCCCGTACCTGCTCCGGCGGACGGGTGTGGTCGAAGTTTTAGAAGGCACCGGTGGGACCGTCCTCGGCGTGCTGGACAACATCCGTTGCGCGGCGAGGAGGGTGACGCTGCAGCCTGGGGATGGGGTCTTTCTCTACAGCGACGGGGTGACGGAGGCGATGGATACGAACGGTCAGCTGTTCTCCGACGCGCGCTTACGGGCAGTGTTGCAGGCGCGCAACGCCGGGTCTTCGGAGACCCTCGTTCAGAGCGTGATTGCGGATGTCATCCGCTACGCGGACGGCGCGCCGCAAAGCGACGACATCACGGCGTTGGCGATTCGTTACCGCGCCGCGTGACGCGCGCGGCCGGCTCGGCACACGTGGTGTCGAGCAGGTCCGCCAGCGTCAGGCCCGACAGCACCTCGCGCCGCGCGCCACCCAGCCGCAGCACAAGCGCGTGCAACTGTGCGTCGTCACCGGGAACCACGGGCCGGTCATCCATGCCGTCAATGAGCGGTGCCAGAGCGATACTTTCCGGCGCGCGACTGAGTACGTAGCGGTTGCCGTCATCGCCCACCTGCGCCAGCACGCCGACGGCGCACAGGTGTTCCGCGATCTCGATGACGCGGGCACGATCGATCTGCCAGGTTCTCGCCAGCTGTGACAGGGTGACGAAGGGCAGCACGGGCGTACGGAATTGCCGGGCGGCTCGCAGCAGAAAGGCGACGGCCAGGAGCCAACGGGCTGTCGACGACGTCCCCGATGCGTCAGCGCCGAACTCGTACAGCGCGGCCAGTTCGGCACCAGCCAGGACAACCGTCCAGCTCACGGACAACCACACCAGGGTGAGGGGCAGTTGAGCCAAGGCTCCGTAGATGGCGTTGTACTGCGCGACTCCGATCTGGAACTCAACGTAAGTCCATTGCACAAGCTGCCACACACAACCGGCGACGCATGCACCAACCAGGAGTGAACGCACATGCGGCCGACGGTTCGGCATGATCGCGTAGAGAATGGCGAGGGCGATCGTATTGATGACGAATGGCGTCAGGCGCAGGAGGAGCAACACAGCGGAGCCGCCGTAGCCGGTGTGGACGAACCAGTCGAGAAGTGCATGGACCTGCAAGGATGAAGTCAGGACGGTGGCGGCCAGCAACAGGAAGGGCGTCAGGAGTACCGTGCTGGCGTAATCACTCAGTTGCCGCAGCAGCGTTCGGCCGTGCGTAACGCGCCAGATGTAATTGAAGCTGTCCTCGATACCGGAGAGCAAGCTCCACAGTGCCCAGAGCAAGGCGAGTGCGCCGATCACGCCTAACCCGCCGACGTTGGTGCGGTCGATGTAGGTCAGGATCTGATCAGTGACGTCGCGACTGAGGGAGAGCCGTGACAGGAGTATCGGTTCCAACCGCGCCTGCACTCCCAATCCCTTGAGCACGGCGAACATCAGCGCCAACAGCGGTACGAGTGACAGCAGTGTCGAATACGTCAGCGCCGCGGCGTGCAGCAGACAGCGGTCGGCGAAGAAGCGCGCGGCCAGGGCTTGGCTGAACCGCCACGCCCGAGCCAGCACCAGTGGTGAGCGTTCCAGGCTGTCTGCCATCAGGGGGCGAGGAGCGGCATCAGGTTACGCGCAGAGGAGTGATGCGGCCACGTGTGCGCGGGTGGGCGTGGAGCGAAGCGCTTCGCGCCGCTCTACAGGGGCGCACATCCATGCAAGGCGTTGTACACCGCCGTGAGGATCTCGTCCACCGTCACCCGGCCGTCGTGATCCGCGTCCGCGGCTGCGCAGTCCGACGGCGAGGCGTTGCCGAGGGCGATGGTCACCGTTTCCAGAGTCTCGTCGATGGTTACGGACACGTCGCCACTGCAGTCCCCGATACACACGGGGATTGTCGGAGTGGCGCTCGGGGCAGGACTGGGGGTGGGCGTGACGGTGTGAGTGACCGTCGCGGACGGGGTGCTGGTGGCGCTCGGTGTCGGAGTGGCTGACGCGGTGGGCGTTGGGGTCGGTGTCGCAGTGAAGGTCGGGGTGAGCGGAGGAGTCGAAGTGGGGGTCGGTGTCGCCGTCAGCGTCGGTGTCGGACTGGACGTGGGCGTACTGGTGCTGGTGGCGGTGGGAGTCTGGGTCGACGTGGGTGAGGCGGTTGACGGCGGCGTGAAGGATGGTGTCGGCGTGGGTGTAACGGTCGCGGTCGCCGTGCTCGTAGGACTGCCGGTAGGGGTCAGCGTGGGTGTGGGACTGGACGTGGGCGCAGGGGTGCTGGTGGCGGTGGGTGTCTGAGTCGACGTGGATGAGGCGGTTGCGGTGGCGGTTGACGTCGGCGTGAAAGACGGGGTTGCGGTGAACGTCGGTGTCGCCGTCTCTGTCCTCGTGGGAGGAGGGGTGGGTGTTGCACTAGGTGTTGACGTCCGGGTGGCGGTGGGGGTTGGTGTATCGGTGGGAGTCGCGGTGGGCGTGGAGGTCGCCGTGAAGGTTGGCGTCCACGTCTGAGTCGGCGTTTGAGTGGCCGTACTGGTTGGGGTGGGCGTCGCTGTTGCTGTCCTGGTAGGGGTCGGGCTCGGCGTTGGGCTTGGGGTGGGCGTTCCCGTTGGTGACGGCGTGCTGGTCGCGGTCGGGTTCGCCACGAGGATGGTGCCGCCGACCGCGTTGCAGGGGACAAGTTCCGTCGAGCTTTGAGAGAGGATACATTCGGAGATCAATACATTGCTGGTGCCAGTGTTCTGGCCTTGGAATGTCACCTGGAACAGGGGGCCACTGCCGTTAAGGGGGGGACTGCAGCCCGCAGCGACCACCCGCACTTGGCCGGGAGCCGGGGTGTTCGGAATGAAGAAAACACAGGTACCGCTCAGTGTTCCCCTGCTGACATTTGTGGCAAGTCCCGTCGCTGAATCATAAGTCACGAAGATCTGGTAAGCGGAGAGGCCCGGCGCATCATCGATCGTTAGGCTCACCTGTGCTGTCGTGCCGGGTGCCAGCGTCGTGGACGCGGGCGCCACGCGTACCGTCCGGGGAACCGCAGTCGGCGTGGGCGTCTGCGCCAGAGAAGCGGGGATGGACCGCGCCAGGAATGGCAGGACCGCGAGACCGTGGATGATGAAGAGAACGCATCGAGCCATGCGGTGTCGCCCCGCGCCTCCGCTCCGCTGGATCATATGCACGCCTGGCTCCCCGTCCTGCAGCGGACACTGGTCTGGTTGACAACACCACAGCGTGGGCGGCGGAACGGCACGCTAGCTAGGACGAAGGGGAAGTGGAGCTGAACGGAGTCGAACCGTCGACCTCCTGAATGCCATTCAGGCGCTCTCCCAACTGAGCTACAGCCCCATTTCGAGTTTCGTCCGGCGGCCTTGCCGAAGCTTGTCTAGTACCTGAAACGTTCCCTCCCGGCAAGGCGCGGGCAAGGGGTTATTCATCTAGCGCCAGGAAGTTCTCCTAGCGTTCCTCTTCCTCATCAACCGGCCTGAGCAAGGACTCCCCGAGTTGTTGCACGAGCCAGCGGTGAACGGTGGTCACGCGCTTCTCCCAGCCGGGTTCCCAGGGCAGCCCATGACCCGCGCCTTCCGCGCGGAAGACGGCCGCCCCGGTCTCGGCTGCTAGCCGCTCGATCTGCTCCGGTGGTGATACGGCGTCGGCCTGGCCAGCGACGAGCAGTGTCGGGACGGCCGGTTCGCCCTCGAGGCGATACGGGCGGTAGGCCAATTCGTCCATGAGCCTGGCCGATTCTGGTGTCGTGCCGCCCGGTGGCCGGCGCGCTGCGTACTCGACGGCGAGCGGCCCCTTCGGTTCGGGCAGCAGCGGCGACCACCAGCGGGCAAGCCCCGCCCGCCAGCGCGCAAGAACTGCGCCCCGTCCGGACCCGACGGGGGGCGGGATAAGCGGTGCAAGCGCGACGACGGCCCGCGCGTGCCGCCCACAATGCATGGCCAGGAGGGCGCCCAGGTCGTGACCCATGAGTACCGGCGTCGCCTCACAGGCGTCAATCGCGTGACGGACAGCGGCGAGGTGGTCGCCGAAGCCCGCCTGTGCGATGTGGCCGGGATCCACGGGGGCACCATGCCCGCAGAGCGTTAGGGCGTGAGAGGTCCAGCCGAGGTGGGAAAAATACCCCATGAACGGTCGCCACACCGCAGCCGTACACCACAGGCCGTGCAACAGCAGGATCGGTGCCGTGTATTTGGCAAACTCGGCCTCCGCTGTTGCGATCAGGGGGGCGCCGAAAGTGCGCTGCATGGCGGCTCGCCATCGCACAAATGAAGAGGCCTTCCGGAGTAGGAAGGCCTCTTGCATTGAGCCGGTAAGCTCAGGTCTGGGGTATGGGGAAAAAACTCTGGCCTAGTGAATGGCCTCGAAAGAATGCTTACTTACTTCTTCTTCTTGCCGCCAGCTGCTTTCTTCTTCGCCGGGGCTTTCTTCTTCGTCGCAGCTTTCTTTGTTGCCATAAGACCTCCTTGTAGACTCGTTGGGAGCTTTCAGTTGCTTATGCTCCCCATCCCCCAGACTGCCTCCACCTCCACCTCATCCACCTGCCACCCACCACCAGTTCCGCAACAATTATATTGGCCATTTGCGGCAGCTGTCAAGAGAATAATGCCATTTTGGAAAAAATTTTTTAAAGTGGATTCAGCCACGATTTCCAGGGAAATTCGGACCCTAAAATGGCGTTAAGAGATCGCTACTCGACAGGTTAGCAGATCGTTCTAGAAAGGTATCCACAATGTCAGATAGCAATTGTCCACAGGTCATAAGGCAATCGTACGCTGGTGGGAAGCCAAGCTTATGTCGCGATTCACCAAGACGAATTGTATCGCGTTGCGATTATGGGAGTGAACAAATCTTATTATTATGGTGCAAGATAAGCGGTGCTGAAAACTGGTGAAGGGTTGGAAAAGTACCGGACCGTTGCGCGACGGCGGAATGAAGACGCACGCGTCGGGAGGGCCGGCGACCAGTTATTGCCGCTGTCAGGTTAAAAGCAGACACCGCGTTGCGGCGTTGGGGCTGCGTAGCTGGCTGTGACGCTTAGGGCCAGCTGGCGAGGATCTCGCCGTCGCGCACGTGCAATGGTACCGGTGTCAAAAACTTACCGAGGGGGGGTCCGACAATGCATTCCCCCGTCTGGGGCAGGTAGCAGGCGCCGTGTGTCGCGCAGAGAATGTAGCGCTGATCTTCGGTCAAGAACTGATTGTCGATCCAGTCCATGGTCATGGGGATATGGCAGCAGCGGTTGACGTAGGCATAGAGGGCGCCGTTGTGGTTGACCAGGAAACACTCCTCCTCACGATCACCGCGGTGCAAGAGGAACTTTTTCGTTTGTCCGGGGGCTAACTCGCCGACACGAGCCACCGCCACGGCATCTGCAACGCCCGCCATAACGTATCGAAACACTATAGCGGCCAGAGGTGCCGATTCCAACTCAGGGGTCGCAAGATGGAGCGGAGATGTCAGAGGTTGCTCCCACAACGTCCGGTGTCCCGCGGCACCGGCACCCGATCATGTGCCGGTGCATGCCCCGACGCGTCTCGCGATCGCAGCGGAGGGTACATCTGAGGCCGAAGTCCGGAGTGTTTTCGGCGACCGAGCCATCAGCCGGGCTGGCCGGTGTTACGGACGAATGCGGAGTTCCTCAAGGCTGGTGCGCTCGCTGCGCCATGGTCACGAATGGTAATAGGCAGCCACAGCGGGTGCCGCCCTCCCAGAGCGAACGCACAGTTCCTGCCGTGGCGACTCAATCACCGATGCCGGAGGTTGGAACGACACAAAAAGCTGCAGATAGGAGCGCTGGCCCCCGCCCGCGTGCACTGGACCGGCGCCAAAGTAGCGGACGGTGCGGCGCAAGCTTCTAGCGACCGCTGCTCACCTCGAGGCAAGCTTGGGCCCAGCGGCGGTCGGCATCGAGTTGCGCGTAGGCCGGGTCAAGGGGCGATAGGTCGCGCAGCCGGCTGTCTGCGGCCGCTAACTCCGCGCGGGCTGTCTCCGCATTGATATCATGCGGAAAGGCGGCATCATCGGCGAGGATCGTCATGACATTGTCCGCCACCTCCGCGAAGCCGCCGCGGATGGCGATGCGCTGGGCGTCGCCCTCGGTTCGGAAGCGCAAACTGCCGATTTCCAGGGAGGTCAGGAATGTGATGTGGTCGGGGAGAACCCCGAATTCACCCAGCGTTCCCGGCGCGGAGACCTCACGCACCCGTTCATCGAGCAGCAGTCGAGTCGGGGTCACAATGCGGAGTTGAAAGGTGTCGGGCATGGCCGTTCTCGTCGCGGAGATGGATCGGTACGCGCGATCAGGCGGCGAGTTTGCGAGCCTTTTCGTGCACGTCCTCAATCGTCCCGACCATATAAAATGCCTGCTCGGGAATGCTGTCGTGCTTGCCCTCGACGATTTCCTTGAAGCCACGGATCGTGTCGGGCAGCTTCACGTAGGCACCCTTCATATTGGTGAAGGCTTCAGCCACATGGAACGGCTGCGAGAGGAAGCGCTGAATCTTTCGCGCCCGTGAAACAATGAGCTTGTCCTCCTCCGACAACTCGTCCATCCCCAGGATGGCGATGATGTCCTGTAGATCCTTGTAGCGCTGCAGTACCTCCTGCACTTGACGCGCGACGCGGTAGTGTTCCTCGCCGACCACCCCGGGGTCCAGAATCCGCGAGGTCGAGTCGAGCGGATCGACGGCCGGATAGATGCCGATCTCCGTCAATGCACGCGACAACACCGTGGTGGCGTCCAGGTGTGCGAACGTCGTCGCCGGTGCGGGGTCGGTGAGGTCGTCGGCGGGGACGTAAATCGCCTGCACCGAGGTGATCGACCCCTTCTTGGTGGTCGTGATGCGCTCCTCCAATTCGCCGAGGTCGGTGGACAAGGTCGGCTGGTAACCCACGGCCGACGGCATCCGTCCGAGCAA
>JAGDMS010000179.1 GCA_017860575.1 Deltaproteobacteria bacterium
ATTGGGGGTGCCGGCAAAGTGGCCGTGATGCAGGGATATCCCACAGCACCAAACCACAAAGAACGATACGAAGCCCAGATAGCCGTACTGGGGAAGTATCCGGGCATAACTGTTGTAGACGGTGGCGTTGACAACGACGATATTGAGACTGCTCGCCAACAAGCTTCGGCTGTCCTTGAATTGCATCCCGACCTGAGTGGGTACTTGTGCTGCGATGCTTCCGGTCCGATAGGCATTGCAGCTGCTATCAAAGCGGCGGGGAAGACCGGCAAAGTGAAAGTCGTCAGCATGGATGGGATCAAGCCCATACTCGATGCCATTAAAGAAGGCGTGATCGAGTCCTCCTCAGCAACCAAGCCGAGAATGCAAGGCTCGATGTCAGTCCTCATGTTGTGGCAGGCATCGCTGGGCGTTCAGCTGCCTCAGGCCATTGATACAGGCATCGACGTGATTACGCAGGAGAACGTGGATATCTATCTGGCTGATGTAGTCTAAGGGCGCCCCATCGGGACGGAGCGACTTTGCGGACGGTGCTTTCTAGCCGCCACTGGTCATGCGCCATTCATCAACGCGGGCGAGATGACACCGGTCGTCGTGTCCGGAAAGTCGCTACGTCCCCAAGACCTCCACCTCTGAATGGACACTAGGTAGACTCGGAATTCGGTATGCCAGGAACTCTTCTCGCCCGACGGCAGGCGCTCGGCTTCATGGTCGTCGGGGCACTCCTGTTTCTGAACGCCGCAGCCGGGTACGCACAAGACGACGGCGGGTGGCTACGTGCAAAATCATGGGGCCTCAATGTGGCATACGGTTCGACCTATCGGCACAGCATCCAGTTCTACTCGTTGCTGCCCCGCATCGGCCTGTTCTTGCCGAGGGTCATTGACGAGCCGCTGGCGCAGTACAACGTCCACGGGCAGTGGGTGGTGGAACCCTTCGTGTCCTACGTTACGGACGCGAGCGATAGTGATACCGAAGAAGCAGGCGTGAACCTGGTCGTCTTGTCGCTGCGGTACGATTGGGGCCAACCGCTCGTTCCATTCATTGAGGGCGGTGCGGGCGCCTTGTACACCGGCTTGCGGGAGCGCGGCCTCGGCAAGCATTTCCTGTTCAGTCTGCCAGTTGGGGTCGGATTGGAATGGTTTTTCACTCGCACCACCGCGCTCACAGCGACATATCGGTTTCGTCACCTGTCCAATGCAGGCATGAGCAGCCACAATACCGGCTTGAACGCGGATTTCTACATGCTGGGGTTCTCGTATTTTCCCCATCGCTAACTGTACTTCCCAACTGGTAGGTCACTTCGACCGGGTCAAGGCTGCAGGCAAGGACTTCTTAGGCGAACTCCACGACCTGTGTATCAGCCCCATACTCGTCAAGGCCGTGCTCGCCACCGACCTGAAACAGGCGCGCGCGTCGCCGCGGGCGACACTCTGGTGATTCCGGCGAGAGAGCCTCCAGCAAGGAGTACGGGGCGAGCGATGATCAGGACGACCGAACTCGCGGTCGAAGTGGGCTGCGGGCGCTTCATGGCCGGTCGCGTTCCCGCCGCGAGGCAGCGCTTCCGTAAGCAGTTCCGCACCGGAGGGTTTGCATTTACATCTGGCCTGTTCCCCCGGCATCCGGTCGTATGGGCAGGGACACGGAGGGCGCGATGAGGACGACAGCACACCGGACACGACTCGGCATCGGACTGGCCACGGTGGCGCTGGCCATCGGCACTGCGGCCTCGTCTGCGATGGCGTGGCCCAATCGGGACGTGGCGACTTTGCGGACCGTGCTTTCCCGCCGCCACTGGTCATGCTCCATTCATCAACGCCGGCGAGATGACGCCTGTCGTAGTGTCCGGAAAGTCGCTACGCCCCAAGATCCTGCCGCAGTTATTGCGAGCGCTTCGGGTTCGAGCGCCCATGCGGGTAACCAGAGGCGTCAGCGGCGCATGGCACGAACAGCGAGGAGCGCACTACGGGAACACCCCAAGGGGGCACGCGGCTGAATGCCATCGGCTTTGCGGCGCGTACGACATGCCAGCGCGAGCTGATGAGATGAAAGCGCATCCCCTGGGTCGCTGCCAAAGTCGCCGAGGCCAGCCTGTGTCGGCGCCTCGGTGAGGCGTTCGTCGGTGTTCACCCTTCGTACAGCTTCACGATGGTACGGCCGACGGTCTCCCTCTTGGACATGGCGTCAAACGCCGCCGGCACGTCCTCGAACTCGACGACCTTGCCGATCACGGGTCTCACTCGGTGGTTGAGGACCATCGCGACGATCCGCTCGTGGATCTGCCGGCCCAGCGCCTCCGATGGAAAATTCCAACCCATTCCCGCCTTCAACATCATCGACCTCTCAGCCTGCACGTATGCCAGCATTACCCCGCACAGTTTGAAATTGCCGACCGCCAGCCGGCGCGGCACAATCAGCTTCTCATCGGCCACGCGCTTGTCAGAGGCAAATCCCATCATCAGGTAGCGCCCGTTGTAGGCGAGACAGTCCATCGACCGGCCCATCACCGCTTCGCCGACGTTATCAAATACCACCTCGACGCCCTTACCCGCGGTTTGCTCCAGCACTCTTTTTGCGAAATCTTCCGTGGTGTAATTGATGACCGTGCCGGCCCCCAGCTCGCAACACAGTTGAACCTTTGCATCCGAGCCGACGGTGGCGATCACCTGGGCGCCGGCATTGACGGCTAACTGAATTGCGGCCGAACCCGACCCACCCGCAGCGGCGTGTATGAGGACCGTTTCTCCCGCCTGCAGAGCCGCACGATCGAAGAGCCCCAGCCACGCCAGGTGAAAGGGAAAGTAGAGCGCGGCAGCATCCGGCAGCGGAATCTGCTCGGGCATTTCGAAAGCGGACACCACCGGGCAGATCGAATACTCGGCGAAGCCGCCGAACGCACCGCGGGTGGTGGCCACCACCCGTTTCCCTTGCCACGTTTCGGCCCCAGGGCCACCGGCGTCGACCACCCCCATCACTTCCATACCCGGGCTGTACGGTAAGTCGGGCCGTACCATCATGTTGCCGCCGGTGATGCGTTCCAAATCGTTCAGATTGAGCGGGATCGCCTGCGCTCGGACTCGGACCTCGCCTTCGCCAGGTTCGGGAATCTCGACCCGATCGAGCTGCAATGCCGTAAGCGGCTCGCCATACTCGTGGGTTCGCCAGGCTCTCATGGTCGTTTGCTGGGCCATCTTCTGTCTCCCTTGCGCTTTACTTTGGCTTCAGAGCGATGCACTCCAGGCAAGATCGTGTCCTGCCAAGCAAGCCACGCGTTCTGATGCCCCCTGTTTCCCAGACCGTGACGGATTCCGGACGGACTCACCTTAGAGACGCAGCCTGCCCCCACCACGGCTGCCCTCACGACGCGGTGAAGTGATACGTCAGCCCAAGGCCGAAGGTGCGAGGATCGCCGTACCCATCGACCGCAAACCCGAGGGCGCCGAGGCTAAAGCCGTTGGTGCGATACTTCCGGTCAAAGAGATTACGGCCGAACACGGCCACATCCAGGCTGCCCTTTTGCAGCGGGATCTCGATGAATTGTAGGCGCCCGTTGACCACGGCATAGGCCCACTGCGCATCGTCATACGGCGGCTCCGGATGCCCCACGAAGTCATGCGTCCAGAAGGTATCGAGGTGGGCCGAGAACACGCCGGTCGTGGTCGGCGGTGCCGTGTACGTGAGCCCCACCGTCACTGTGTGCGACGGGGCATAGGGCACCTTCCGCTGATTCGCCACGTTTTCCACGACGGGCTTGCCGTTGGCATCAAACTGCGGCTGACCGTTGACGAACTTTTGCGTGTTCCACTCCAGGTATTTCGCCGAGAGAAAGGCGTAGTTCACCGTTGCTTCGAAGCCGCGCACCGGGATCGCGGCCAGTTCCACCTCACTCCCCCAGTATTCCGATTTGCCGGCATTCTCATTGGTCGTCGACAGCCCGGTGCTGGCACTGAAGCGCTCCACCGGCACCACCTGGTCCGTGTAACGGCTCAAAAACCCGTCGGCATTGACCCGGAGGCGATTGTCGAACCACTGCGACTTGAAGCCCCCCTCATATGACCAGAGCTTCTCCGGGTCGGTCACGCCGATCAAGCGGGGATCACTGACCACATCATTGACCGCCCCGCTCTGGAAGCCGCGGCTCACCCGAAAATAGGTCATCAGGCTGTCGGTCCATTGGTACGTGATATCCCCCAGGGGAGTCAGCCCATCGGTCCCCCCAAAGCCTTTGCCCACCGATCGCGAAAAGTCGTTGCTGGCATAGGGCAGGAGCAGGTCGTAGACCGTTTGTCCGCCGCCAACCGGCAACTGCCCAACGGTCAAGCCGATCGGTTGTCCGTTCGTGCCGATGATCGGGGTGTTCGGAGTCAGGTTGCACGCGTTGGTGTACCCCAGCGGGGCGAGCGGCACCGCGATCGTATAGCACCGGAAGTCGCGGTTCGAATGGACATGGTCTTCGCTGTAGCGCAGGCCGGCGGTGATGCTGAGCTTGTCGCTGAGAATCGGCGGCGTATAGGTGACCTGCCCGAACGGCGCATACGCGCTGTTCTTGGTGGTCGTCCGGCCAAATTGGCTGACGCCGCCGGCAAAGAGCACTTGCTGACTGGTGAAGGCGCTGTGCTCCCCGTAGTAGTACGCGCCGAGCACATAACGGATGCGCGAAGAGGTTCCCACCCACTGGAGCTCCTCACTCCAGGTGTCGAGGCTATCCTTGGTGGGGTTATCCAAAACGTGCAACGGGTTCCCTATGTTCGCCGATCGGTTGCTCGTGAAGGCGCGATATCCCGAAATCGACTTCACCGTCACGTTGCCGAGCGGTCCCACCTCTCCGAGGTCCCACGCGCCGGTCAGGATGTGCATCCGATGGTTGCCGTCATCGGCGAGCCGGTGGAGGCTCATGTCGTTCCCGAGCACGGCGCTGGCACCCAGCGCATCGACTCGGTTCTTCACGACGTACGGCGTCAGGTCGAAGGCCCCCCCGGGGCTGACGGTCGCGTTGTAGTTCGGATCACCTTGCGGAAAGAGGGCGGTGACCGCCATGTAGGGCGGCGTCTGCCGATACCGGTGGTACTCGAGGGTGTAGTCCACGGTAACGGGCTTGATGGGCTGCCAGCGCACCGCGGTCATGGTGGAGATACGGTTCACGGTGTTGAATTCACTGCCGCCGCTGGCCGGGACGTTGGTCGGAGACTGGTTGCGGAAATACCCATCGTGTGACTGGTAGGTGACATTCTCTCTCAGAATGAGCGTGCCAATCGCATCCGACTGCCAGAACCCGTTCTTGCCGATCAGCGGCACGTTGAGGGTCGCATGGCCTTTGAACGCATCGAAGTTGCCCACCTCGGTCGAGGCGGTGAGGGAACGCTCCTCGGTCGGCTTGCGCGTAACCATGTTGACCGCGCCCCCGGTGGTGTTGCGGCCGAACAGCGTGCCTTGCGGCCCGCGCAGCACCTCGACCCGCTCGAGGTCCTCAAGATCCAGGTTGTTACCAATGATCTTGGCGATGTAAAATCCGTCGACGTACATCCCCACGGTCGGGTTCTTGGACAAGGCCGTGTCGTTGTTCGAGGTCCCGCGCATCGCGAGCACCGTGTCCGTGGTGGCGTAACCCGCCGCCACGATATACATGTTAGGCACGCTCTCGCCGAGGTCGGACACACTCTTGACCCCTTTTTGTTCGAGTGTGGCGCCGGTGAGTGCGGTCACCGAGATCGGAACCTCCTGGATGTTCTCCTCCCGTTTCTGCGCGGTGACGGTGATCTCTTCGATCTCCACCGGGACGGTTGGAGGTTTCTTCGCCTTGGCCGCTTGCGCCCAACTGGCGGGCGGTACGGTCAACCCCAAGACCAGGGCCAGCCCTGCACCAAACTGCCCACACCGACCGACTCCCACCATCGTCCCCTCCGTCCTGGGCTCGCCATCCACGCGCCCGTGTCTGGTGGTGCTGTGGTCAAAGGTTTCGCATAAGAATTGTTGCCCCGTATCATAAGCAATACGACGCCTCAAGCGCTCCACCACCCTCTCGACGTTACGCCCACCACGCTTGAGCCGTTCGGGGGGCAATTCTTCGGTTCTGTCGGTCCGCCCGATACCACCCCTGAGGCGCGCGCAGGTGGCAGGCACCACGTTCGCGCGGGAAACGTACCTCGCCCAGGATTGGCGTCGGATGAACCGAGACGGGCTCGGCCGCCGCATCGGGACGTAGCGACTTTGCGGATGTTGCTTTCCGGCGGCCACTGGTCATGCTCCATTCATCAACGCCGGAGAGACGACACCTGTCGTAGTGTCCGGAAAGTCGCTGCGTCCCCACGATCTCCAGGCCGCCAAAAGTGGCCGATGGAGTAAGGCGTCCCCAACAGTTCCGAGTTGGAACCAAACCCAACGGGATTCGTTTGGAACCAGATCGTCGGGTGGCTGCGGGAACTGGACCTGTTGCGTCAGGCGATGGCAGCATAAGGCGGTGATAATTCGAGTATAATCGACCTCCGCCGTCGCCCTTGCGTCAGCAGCGTCGATTGGTGAATTACCGCAAATTTGTCTGCCACTCTGGGGTTTGTTCTGCCAGCCCCCATGATTAGATTGCGGTCGCCGGAAGTGAATCGCCGGTACCAGTCCGTGGGTCGGAAAGTAACCGACCGGAACCTGACCGGGCGGAATGAGCCTCCGGTGGGAAGGAGAATGCTCATGATCCCCTATGTTCTTGGAGGAATGATTCTGGCTTCAGTCGGTTACGGTCTTTACAAGTTGCTGTTCGGGAGTAAGGAGGAACAATGGGGCGAACCGCAAAGCTTTCTCTTGCGCCGATGATCGCGGTCGAGCGGTGATATTGGAATACGGCAAATTTGGTCTGCCGCCTTGTCCTGCCAGCCCCCATGATTAATTTATCGGTGCCGGGAGTGGACCACCGGTGCCGGTTGGTGGCTTCCCGTCGGAAAGTAAACGACGAGGAATTGGCCGGGTGCAGAATCGGTGGGAGCTTCCGGTGAGAGCGCAGGGTGCTGGAGTCGATTTTCCCCTGCGCTTTCTGCTTTTCAGAGCGCACTTTCGCCACCGCTGGCAACGGGTGGCGGTGACGCTTTGTCGAGCTTGTCGCTGATCTCGCTGAGCTTGGTTGCGATCTCGTTGAGCTTTCCGACGATATCGTCAAGCCTGTCGAGCTTGTCGAGCTTCTTGTCTACGTCCTGGAGGTATTTGAAAATGTCGAGGCCGAAGAGGTCTTTGAACATAGGTATGCCCTTCTGTTGATGTCCTGGTGCACCAGCTTACCAGCCTACCGCACTGAAGGGCTAATCCTTGCCTACTTGAAAGCTAGAAAATCACGGCCAGAGCAAGGACCCCTGTTGCTGCAAATACGACCCAGGTTACGGCCTCGCTAATTCTCTCTCTCATCGAGCTTTCCCTCCTGGTCGAACATTGGCCTTTGACTTACGGCCAGATTGTCGCGCCGATTTATGAGCAATGGTGGCCGGGACGTGTGTTGCATCTGTCACCCCCCGACAGTTTCCGAGCAACAGTAGTGCCATGTGTTTCGGCGTGCAATTTTGACCCCCTGAATGGGGGGGATCGGCGTCCAAAATTGACCCCCCTGGCGAAAGCATGATGCGCTGCCCGCGTGAGATCACACGCGGGTGGTGGGAGATGTTGATAGTGGAGACGATTGGTCGGATTCGACGCGAGCATTATCTCAAGGGCAAGACGATCAAGGAGATCGCCCGGGATCTGCGGATCTCCCGGAATACGGTACGTAAGGTATTGCGGTCGGGGAACACCGCCGTCGCCTACGATCGGGAGGTGCAGCCACGGCCGAAGCTGGGGCGGTGGACGGCGGCGCTCGAGGAATTACTGGCCGGCAATGAGAGCAAGCCGGCCCGTGAGCAGCTGACGCTGATCCGGATCTTCGAGGCCCTGCGGGGGCGCGGCTATGCCGGCGGCTATGATGCCGTGCGACGCTATGCCAGGCGATGGAGCAAGGAGCGGGGGCACGCGGTGGCCACGGCCTCTGTGCCGCTGAGCTTCGCGCCGGGAGAAGCCTATCAGTTCGACTGGAGCCACGAGGTCGTCGTGCTGAGCGGCGTGACGGTGGCGGTGAAGGCCGCCCATGTCCGGCTCTGTCACAGCCGGATGCCGTTCGTGCGGATCTATCCGCGCGAGACGCAGGAGATGGTGTTCGACGCGCACGACCGAGCGTTCGGGTTTTCAAGGGCGCCTGCCAGCGCGGCATCTACGACACCATGAAGACAGCGGTGGACACGATCCTGGTCGGCAAGCAACGGCTCTACAATCGGCGCTTCTTGCAGATGTGCAGCCACTACCTCGTCGACCCGGTGGCGTGCACGCCGGCCGCCGGGTGGGAAAAGGGACAAGTCGAGAACCAGGTGAGCCTGGCGCGGGAGCGGTTCTTTACCCCGCGACTGCGGGGCAAGAGCTACGACGAGATCAACGCCTGGCTGTGCTCGACCACTGCATGGCTCACGCCCAGGCGCATCGCCACCCGGAGCGCACCGACCAGACGATCTGGGAAGTGTTCGAGGCGGAACGACCGCAGCTCGTCCCCTATAGCGGGCGGTTCGACGGCTTCCACGCGGTGCCGGCCTCGGTGTCGAAGACCTGTTTAGTGCGCTTCGACCAGAATAAGTACTCGGTGGTCGCCAGCGCGGTGGGCCGGCCGGTGGAGGTGCCGGCGTATGCGGATCGCATCATCATTCGCCAAGACGGACGGATCGTGGCGGAGCATCCCCGCTCGTTTGGCCGCGGCGAGACGATCTACAATCCCTGGCATTATGTGCCATGTGCCGGTGCTCGCCCGTAAGCCCGGAGCCTTGCGCAACGGGGCGCCCTTTAAGGACTGGGGGCTGCCCGCGGCGCTGAAGCGCGTGCGGCGCAAGCTCACTGGCGCTGAGGATGGCAATCGACAGATGAGCGCACTCCATTGCGGAGTGGAACGGCAGCACGTGGTCCGCACTCGGCACGGGGATAAACGGTTCGGTCAATGCCTTGGCGGTGAGTGGGACCGATAGTTTCGACGGCCCGAGGGATTCTCGATGGTGAGACCGAGGTGTTGGAGGGCTCGCGGCCTCTCTCGGATCTCCTCGGACAACTGTCTCTTGGCGATGATGACGAGGATCATCGCGCGTTCGTCCTGATCGACTCCGAGACCGACGCTCTGCCGGTAGGTCGAGTCCGAGACCGCTGGTCAGCCGAGTCACTACGAGAACTCGAACCGCGGATCCGCGACGCCCAAGAGTGGGCTTTGGCGATCGCCAAACCGCACTGCTCGAGCCTCATCAAGAGGTTCGCTCCGGCCTCGTGACGCCGATCGTGGTACCGGCTAACCCGCCGTTGCAGCGGACGGCGCTTCGCGCCGCCGCTGAACGGCAGTATCGTTAACGATCAGCGGAGGCGCGCAACAGGGAGTTTGGCGGGACGGGCCTTCGGTTCTCCCATTGCATGTGGTAGTTTCATGTTCCATGGAGACTGACGTTGCGGAACTGTTCAAGCGGGCGTCTCGGCTGCCCGAGAAGGATCGCGCTGACCTCGCTGGCCTTCTGCTCGAAAGCCTCGAAGCTGAGCGCGACCCGGCAGTCGAGGAGGCGTGGGCGAAGGAGATCGAACGACGCGTGGCTGAGCTTGACGCTGGCACGGTGAAGACCGTGCCGTGGAAAACGGTCAAGGCAAACTTGCTCGGTCGTCTTCGTGAATCCTGAAGTCGAGTTTCACCCAGCTGCAGAGCAAGAGCTTCTCGATGCGGAGGAATGGTATGCTGAGCGCAGCCTCATCGCCGCGCGGGCGTTTGTCCAGGAGGTCACGCTTGTGGTCGAGCGAGCGCTTGCGGCGCCAGAGCGCTGGCCCATTCACCTGCACGGAACGCGGCGAATTGTGTTTCCACGCTTTCCATTCACCCTTGTCTACCGGCTCCGCGAGGACCACGTTCAGGTTGTGGCTGTGGCCCACCAAAATCGGCGCCCCGACTACTGGAAGGATAGGGTGTGACCGCAGTGGTATCGCTAACCCGCCGCTGGATCGGACCGCGGTCAAGAGCCGGTTCGTTTGGGTCGAGGCGTCGCGTCGTGCCCGCGGCCGCTCAGCGGCACGCCGTTGAGGCTGTATAACAACGGCGCGTGTCCCGATCAGTCAAGGGCTCACGGGTGTCAACGCATGCGCCCGGACGGCTGAGCTGCGCCTTACGAGTAATACTGCCGCCCAGTCGTCCGCATCGGAAAAGAGGCGCAATAGCCATCCCGTTTCATCTGCATGAAGCTGCACACGCTCTCTCGGCGTGTCGTGGTTTCATCGCCGTTCAGCAAGGCCAGAGGCGGTCCCGTTGCGTACAGTCCCGCGGACCGGCTCCGATGGCCGGCGTACAGTTAAGCTGTTGACCCGCTACCCGTAACGGGTCAACACGGCGCGACTTCACGTGAAGAGACATGCCGTGGATAGATTCTTTGTCCGTAACTTCTTTGCGTTTTGCGAAGCTTGCAGTCAAGCGGCTTGAGCATAGAAGCCGGGATAGGCGATTTCGCGCAGTTTGATGGCGGCGGACATGACTCGGCGGC
>JAGDMS010000180.1 GCA_017860575.1 Deltaproteobacteria bacterium
AGGACTACGTGTTGGTGGCGTCAAAAGGGGGCGCGCCCGAGCATCCGGGCTGGTACCTGAACCTGGTCGCACACCCGGATGTGGTGATCCAAGTGTGGGACAAAGTGATTCCGGTCACGGCTCGCACCGGGACGGCGGCCGATAAGAAGCGTGTGTGGCCGATGATGGCGGCGCAGTGGCCCGGGTACGACGAGTACCAGGCGAAGACGACGCGCGACATTCCCTTGGTGTTGCTCCGTCCGCGCTGAACGGCAACACCCACCGCAGACGCTTCGGACGCCGTAGTGTGAAAGAGCCGCACCGCTCTCCACCGGAGCGCTCACCTGTGGCGGTCATACCGCTGTTCGAGCCGCGTCGGGCGATTCTCGCTTGGCCTTGATCGGAGTGGCCCTCGAGGTTCTCACCTTTGGAGTGTCGTTCTGAGCGAACGGCCAGCGCACTCACGTCGCACGGCAAATCTCGCGCGTAACTCTTGATTTTAATGATGGATTCTGCGTATGTTCAGCGCGCGGGTTGCTACTGGTCGGATAAGTTCGGAGCGGGGAAGGCATTATGCATCGTACTCATGGCCTCCGTGGGGTAGGATCGTTGGGCGGTGGGGAAGCCTCTTGCGAACCGTTGACGGGTATCAAGGCCTTGATGGTGGCAGTGCTCGAGAACGGTATCGCCTGTTATCTCAGTACGACGCCGCGGCTGCGTGCCGAGGCGGAGTACTGGATCGGCACGCGGACGGATCGGTCACCGTTCTCGTTCGCGGTGGTTTGCGAAACACTCGCGTTGGAGCCCGACGCGGTCCGCACTGCCTTGCGACGGTTGCGCAAAGCGGACGCGCCCGTGAAGCCGGCATTCGGGCGTCGGCGCGCAGGGTCACGCCGCGCGGGTCGCATGGGAGCGCGTGTCGTCGGCCAGCTTGGTTCGCAGGTAGTTTGACTGTGTAGTCGCCCCCCGGTACCATTCACCATAATGTTGGCGAAGGCGGCAGTTGCGGTGTTGGTGGCCTCGTTCGTACTCAGCGGGGTAACCGTCTGTCCGCGCGGTGGTCTGTCCTGCCCAACGCGAAAACAGGCACAGCACCGTTGCTGCGCGCATTCCGAATCCCTGCAGGCGGGGAACTGCTGCGCCGGGGCCGCCGCCCACGCCGCGTCCTCGGCCATCAGCGCGTCGGACGCGACCCCGGAGCGTGGCACGTCGGCCCGTCTGATAGGATCCTTCTCCGTGGCGGCGGTCGCGCCTCGCGGTGATTGGCAGAATCGCGCACGCCACTACCGGTTCCTGAGAGCCGGTCCCGCACCACCGCACACACCAATCACACAACACACGTCCCTCCTGATTTGATCGTCTAATCGAAGACGTCTCGTTTTCGATTGGGAACGCGCTCCCTCGCCCGGCGACGCGCGGAGGAGTCTGAAGAAGGAGGAGGTATGCGTCGTGTACGAACCGTTCTGGCGGTCACGGTACTCATCGTGCCCGTCTTGTGCCGGGCTCAGGAGAGCGGTGAGCTGGATGATCGCCTGAAGCTTGGCGCAGCGATCGCCTACGCGCGCCGGCACAACCCCGAGATCGCCGCTGCGGAGGCCAAGTGGCATGCCGCACAAGCGCGGCCGTCGCAAGAGGGCTCCCTGGCGGACCCGATGATCAACACCGCGTACCACAACGAGGGCTTCGACCGCCTTCGGCAGGGGAGCGGTGACTTCACGTTTCTGCGCTTCGGCGCGGAACAAGAGGTGCCGTTCCCGGGCAAGCTTGCCCTGAAGGAAAAGGTGGCATTCCGGGAGGCGGATCGCGAAGGGGCATTGTATCGCGCGACGGTCCTCAACGTAGTGACCCGCCTGCGCATCGCTTACGATGACTACTATCTCGCGCACAAGTCGATCGAGATCCTGAGCCGGAACAAGGAACTGCTCGATCAACTCGCCCGCGCCGCCGAGGCCAGATATCAGGTGGGTGAAGGTCTCCAGCAAGATGTCGTCCGGGCGCAACTCGAGTTGTCGATTCTCACCGGCCGGCTCACCAGTCTGGAGCAGGCGCGACAGAGCGTGGCGGCGATGGTGAATGCGCTCCTCAACAGGCCACCTGCCGAGCCGCTCGGCATCCCGGCACCAGTGGAAAAGCGCCCGCTTCCGTACAGTCTCGATCAACTCGAGAAACTCGCACAGCAACAGTCGCCGAGTCTCGAGGCCGCCAAGTTCGGTGTGGATCGGGCTGAAGCCAATCTCGACCTCGCGAAACGACAGTATTACCCGGACTTCGTTGTCCGTGCGGACTATTTCAACAAGGCATCACTCGTCCCGGAATGGGAAGTTGGCGCAGGCATCCGCGTGCCGCTCTACTTCTGGCGGAAGCAGTCCTCTGGCGTAGTTGAGGCTACGGCTAGCGTCAGCGCGGCTCGGGCGAGCCGCCAAGGCACGAGCCAGGAGGTGCTCGCCACACTCAAGGACTTCTACGCGCAGGCGTCCAGCGCCGCGCGTTTGATGGAGTTGTACGACGCGGTGGTGGGACCGCAGGCGGAGATTGCCTTGGAGTCGGCGTCCGCGGCCTACCAGGTTGGCAAGGTTGATTTCCTTTCGGTGCTGACCAACTTCACCATCCTGAACGACTATCGGCTTCGCTATTACGGGGAACTGGCGAATTTCGACAAGGCGCTCGCCCGCCTCGAGGAGGCTGCCGGCCTGCTGCCGGATGAGAGTCTGGGAGACGAGTCACCGCCGTCGGGATCTAAGAGGGGCAAATGACTACAAGCAAATGGAAACAGGGTGTCGGCTGGGTCTTGGTCGTCGCCGCGCTCGTGGCCGGAGCGAGTCTGTATGTTTCGTCGAGGCCGGGTGCGAAGGCGGTGCCTCCGGCCACCGCGAAGGCGCCGCGGTATCACTGTCCCATGCACCCGACGATGGTGTCGGACCAGCCGGGGGATTGTCCGATCTGCGGCATGCGGATGGTGCCGGTCGAGGAGAGCGATTGCGAAGGCCAAGGACCCGCATGCACGCGGGGATCCGCGGCCATCGCCAGCCCGCCGGTGGCCGCACCGCCTGACAAGAAGAAACTGATCTATCGCTCCACGATGAATCCGAGCGAGGTGTCGGACCGGCCCGGCCAGGACTCGATGGGGATGGAAATGGTCCCCGAGGAGGTGGAGGAGGCTCCTGCCGGTGGTGGCGCGGTGGTCGACGGCCGCGCGCCCGTCAAGATCTCCGGCCAGAAGCGCCAGCTGATCGGGGTGCGGACGGCGCCGGTTGAGAAGGGACCGTTCGTGCGCACCATCCGTACCGTAGGCCGTGTGACGTATGACGAGACCCGCCTGCGCAGCGTCTTCTCGAAGACTTCCGGCTGGGTTGAGCGGCTGTACGCCAACACGACCGGGCAACTGGTCAAGGACGGGGAGCCGCTCCTCAGCATCTACAGCCCCGAACTCGTCTCTTCAGCGCAGGAGTACCTGCTCGCGCTGCGAGGGCGAGACCGGCTCGCCGGTTCCGAGCTGGCCGGCGACAGCGGTGAGCGCTTGCTAACCAGCGCACGCCGGCGGCTGTTGCTGTTCGACCTGACGCCGCAGCAGGTTGCGGCGCTGGCAAAGAGCGGCGAAGCGCCCACCGCAATGACGCTGCACGCGCCGATCAGTGGCAACATTATCACCCGCAACGTCACGCAAGGGGACCGTATCGAGCCTGGCACGAAGCTCCTCGATATCGCGGAGCTGAGCCGCGTGTGGGTCCTTGCCGACATCTACGAATACGAGCTGCCGTTCGTTCATGTGGGGCAGGCGGCCACGATGACACTGTCCTACCTACCCGCGCGCACCTTCGAGGGGCGTATTGCCTTCATCTATCCGACCCTTTCCGAAGCCACCCGGACCGTCAAGGTCCGCCTGGAGTTCCCGAACCCCGACTTTACCCTCAGGCCGGAGATGTTCGCGCAGGTGGAGCTCCATGCCGACCAGGGTACGCGCCTGAGCGTGCCGGAGAGCGCCGTCATCTCCACCGGCACGCGCGATATCGCCTTTGTGGATCGGGGAGATGGCTACTTCGAACCGCGTGAGCTCACGCTCGGCATCAGACTTTCCGACCGGTTCGAGGTGATCGCGGGTCTGTCCGAGGGCGAGCCGGTCCTGATTTCAGCCAATTTCCTCGTCGACTCCGAGTCGAAGCTGAAAGCAGCGCTTGCCGCCTCGGGCAACGACAAGGCCGCCGGTGCTTTCGATCACGCACACTGAGTGCGGGGTGGTACGATGGTAGAGAAAATCATTGACTTCTCCGCGCATAACAAGTTCCTCGTCCTCATTCTCACGGCCGTGGCGCTTGCGGGAGCCCTCTACGCCGTACGCAATGTGCCGCTCGATGCGATCCCCGATCTCTCCGACACCCAAGTCATCGTGTACTCGCGCTGGGACCGCAGCCCGGACATCATCGAAGATCAGGTGACCTACCCGATCATCACGGCGCTGCTGGGCGCCCCAAGGGTCAAGGCCATCCGCGGGTTCTCCGACTTTGGCTTCTCCTACGTCTACGTCATCTTCCAGGACGGCACCGACATCTATTGGGCACGCAGCCGCACCCTCGAGTACCTGAGCAAGATTCTACCGGCGCTGCCCGAGGGTGTGCGTACGGAGCTGGGCCCCGACGCCACCGGCGTGGGATGGGTCTTTCAGTACGCGCTGGTCGACAAGACGGGAACGAACGATCTCGCGCAGCTACGTAGTTTCCAAGACTGGTACCTGCGCTACTGGCTGCAGAGCGTGCCGGGCGTGGCGGAGGTGGCTTCCATCGGCGGCTTTCAGAAGCAATACCAGGTGAACCTGCAGCCCGAGGCACTTCTCGCCTACAAAATGCCAATTCAGAAGGTCGTCGAGGCGATCCGCCAAGGGAACAACGACGTCGGTGGCCGCCTCGTGGAATTCGCCGGTGCGGAGTACATGGTGCGGGGCAGGGGCTACGCCCGTTCGATCGGCGAGATTGAAAACATCGTTGTCGGTCAGGACATGAACGGCACGCCAATCCGCGTCCAGGATCTCGGGCGGGTGGTCCTCGGGCCGGAGATTCGGCGCGGCGTCGCGGACCTCGATGGCATGGGCGACACGGTGGGCGGCATTGTGGTGATGCGTCAAGGCGAGAATGCCCTCAATGTCATCGAACGCGTCAAGGCCAAGCTGGACGAGGTCAGGCCGTCGCTGCCCGCTGGCGTCGAACTGGTGACGACGTACGATCGCGCGGATCTGATCGAGCGCTCCATCGACAATCTGAAGGACGAACTGTTGATGGAGATGATCATCGTGAGCATCGTCATCTTGATCTTTCTCTGGCACATCCCGTCTGCCATCATTCCGATCGTCACCATTCCGGTGTCGGTCTTCCTCGCCTTTATCCCCATGTATGCCATGGGGGTCACGTCCAACATCATGTCGCTGGCGGGCATTGCCATCTCCATCGGCGTGCTCGTCGACGGCGCCATCGTCGAAGTGGAAAACGCCTACAAGAAGCTGCAGCTGTGGCAGGAGGGAGGCCGGCAGGGAGATTTTCACGCGGTGCGCTTAAACGCCCTCAAAGAGGTGGGGCCGTCCGTCTTCTTCTCACTCCTCGTGATCGCGGTGGCCTTTATGCCGGTCTTCACCCTCGTGGACCAGGAGGGACGGCTGTTCAAGCCGCTCGCCTACACCAAGAATCTTGCCATGGCCATCGCTGCGATCCTGGCCATTACACTGGATCCGGCGATGCGGATGATGTTCGCCCGTATGGACCCCATTCGATTGCGCCCCCGTTGGCTCTCATGGATCGCGAACCACGTTGCGGTGGGCACCTACTACCCTGAGGAAAAGCATCCCATCAGCGTGACCCTGTTTCGCATCTATGAGCCGGCGTGTCGCTTGGTCCTGCGGTTTCCCAAGAGCACGATCGCCGCTGCGATTCTGCTGATGGCAAGCACCATACCGGTCTACATGCGCCTGGGGTCGGAGTTCATGCCTCCGCTTTACGAGGGCACGCTGCTCTACATGCCGACGACCCTACCCGGCCTCTCCGTGACCGAAGCGCAAAGCCTCCTGCAGAAAATGGATGCGCTCATTACCGAGGTCCCCGAGGTGGAACGGGTCTTTGGCAAGGCGGGACGCGCTGAAACGTCGACCGATCCGGCGCCGTTCTCGATGATGGAGACCACGATCCTCCTGAAGCCCACGTCCGAGTGGCGGCCCGTGCCGCGCTTCTACTCGAACTGGCCGGGATGGCTGCAGGCGCCCTTGCGCCACATCTGGTACGACCGGATCTCCAAAGAGGATGTGGTTGCGGAGCTTGACGAAAAGCTCCGATTTCCCGGTGTGACGAACGCCTGGACCATGCCGATCAAGGCGCGCATCGACATGCTCACCACCGGGGTGCGGACCCCGATCGGGATCAAGATCTACGGCGCGGACTTGGGGGTGATCGAGGGGATCGGCACCCAGATCGAATCGGTGCTCCGGGACGTGCCGGGAACCCGCAGCATCTACGCCGAGCGCACCGCCGGCGGGTTCTTCCTCGACTTCGATCTGCGCCGAGACCAGCTCGCACGCTACGGATTGACGGTCCAGGAGGCCGAGATGGTCATCGAGACCGCCATCGGTGGGGAGCCGGTTACCCGGACGATCGAGGGGCGCGAGCGGTACACCGTCAACGTGCGCTATGCGCGCGAGGAGCGCGACAGTCTCGAGCGGCTGCAGCGCGTGCTCGTTCCCACGATGAACGGCGCCCAGGTCCCCTTGGCCCAGATTGCCGACATCCGCATGGTCTCTGGTCCCGCGATGATCCGCGACGAGAACGGCATGCTCGCCGGATATGTTTACGTGGATCTCACCGGGCGCGACGTCGGTGGTTACGTCGAGGAGGCAAAGAAGCTGGTCGCGCAGAGGGTGTCGCTGCCCACCGGCTATGCGCTGCAGTGGAGCGGCCAGTACGAGAACATGCTTCGGGTGCGTGAGCGGCTGAAGGTTGTCGTGCCCATCACCATCTTCCTCATTTTCACTCTCCTGTTCATGAACACCAAGTCCGCGGTCAAGGCGACGATCGTCATGCTGGCGGTGCCATTCTCCGTTATCGGCGCGGTGTGGCTGCTCTACTTGCTGGGGTACAACACCTCCGTCGCCGTTTGGGTCGGGATGATCGCGCTCATGGGCCTCGATGCCGAGACTGGCGTATTCATGCTGCTCTTCCTCGACCTCGCCTACTACGATGCGGTCCGACGGGGGAAGATGCGGACCAAGGAGGATCTGTACGAGGCCATCATGCACGGCGCGGTCAAGCGCATCCGTCCGAAGATGATGACGGTCACTGCCGCCATGATGGGTCTGATGCCAATCATGTGGTCGCTGGGGGCTGGAGCGGATATGATGAAGCGTGTCGCCGCTCCCATGATTGGCGGCCTGGTCACCAGCTTTATTATGGAGTTGCTCGTGTATCCGCCGATCTATGAATTCTGGAAGTGGAACTTCGAAATGCGGCGCGGGACGGTGGATGTGAGCCAACTCCCGAGTCCCGAACTCCGCGGGCACTGAGCGGGTAGGAGAACTGAATGAAAAACCGTAGGGTGCAGCTGATTGGTCTGCTGCTGATTGTCGGTGTAGCCGCAGGCGTCGTGGCACCGCGTGCGTGGCGCTGGTGGACCGCTCCGCCTGCCGGCTATTGCCCCTTCTGTCTGCGCCACGAGCACAAGGAGTCCGTGGTCAAGTTCAGAGCGGATGGCGGACGCGTCACCGACGCCTGTTGCCTCAGTTGCGCGCTCAACTACGGAAGGCAGATGCACAAGGCCGTCACCATCGTGAGCGTCACCGACCACGAGAGTGGCCAGCCGATCGACCCCAAGACGGCGACCTTCGTGGTGGGTAGCGACGTGACACCATGCACCCATGTGCACGAGGCCATGCGGGTCGGACCCCAGCGGGAAGCGTTCCCGGTCCGCTGGGACCGCTGTCTGCCGAGCATCCTGGCATTTCCCTCGACCGCTGCCGCGGACACCTTTCGGGCGCAGCATGGCGGGCGGGTTCGGACCTTGGAGGAGTTGATGAAGCAAGCAGAGGCGAGCAGCGAGCCCTTGCGCTGACAACAGGAGAGACGGGATCGCGTCCTTCCAACGCCGATGGTCTAGGCTGTTCCTTCTTTCATAGGCCCGCCAAGAGTTCCATGTTTCTCAAGGCGGCACCGACCTCCACCCGCCGCACGCGCCGTTAAGATCGGAAACCGGGACTCGCCCGTGGTTGACAGTCTTGAGCCCGGAGCGGACAATCGAACCTCACCCGGTTCCGTTCCCTCGACGCAAGCGCAGCTCCGATGTGGTGTGTGTCCGAGATGTTGTTTCACGTGCCGAGCATTAACAATGGAAGGTCAGACATGAAGAAAAGACAGGCCTGTCACGGCGCACAGACGCTACTGGCGTTTATCCTTACGGTGTTCATCAACTCGGTTGGCACCGCCGCTGATACGCCACCGGCAGCGCCCCTCGTCGGCGGTGGGTGCGTCGGCGACTGCAACGGTGATGGTCATGTCACCGTCGATGAGATCGTCACCGGCGTGAACATCGCGCTCGGCAATGTTGACGTGCTTACCTGTGAGAACTACGAGGCTAACGGCCCAGTGACCGTATACGTGATTCTCACGGCCGTGAGCGAGGCCCTCAATGGCTGCCCCGTCGCGGTACCGGGCACAATCAGTGGCACCGCCGTGAAGGGGCCGGTGTCCAACGCGACCGTTCGTGCCATGGCGATTGGTGCGAATGGTGTGCCGGGCGCCCAGATCGGCTCGGCCCTGACTGACGAGGGCGGGAATTTCACCATACAGGTCGGCAAATACTCCGGCCCACTGATGCTGGAAATGACGGGCGGGAGCTTCAGTGACGAGGCCACCGGCGTGCGCATGGAAATGGGGGCGACGGACATGATGACCGCCGCCATCCCGAATATGACAGCAGACACAGCGTTGAACGGTATCGAGATCACCCCCCTGACCTCAATGGCGCAGTCCATGGCGCAACACATGTCCGGCGGGATGACACAAGCGAACATCATGCAGACCAACTCTGCCGTAGGCATGTATTTCGATGTCAGCGACATTCTGAGCGTGCACCCGATGGACCCGACCGCGAGCGGTGCCGGAGGACTCGCGAACCAGGACCAGAAGAACTATGGAATGACCATGGCGGCCATGTCGAAATACGCCAATATGATTGGAATGCCCATCACCTCCGGGATGGTCACGGCCATGATGGACGATGCATCCGATGGGATCATGAACGGCATGATGGGAGGGACCCGGATCGGCATGGGGGGAATGGGCGGCATGATGGGCGGCACGATGATGCAGTCAAATGCGGGTACCGCCGGGCTCGCCAACGCAATGACATCCTTTATGCTGTCGGCGCAAAACCGGTCGGGTCTCATTTTGCAAGACATGCAGTCACTTATCGACAAGCTGGCTGCGGCCAACGGAGTGATCCAGTAGCACGTCCAGCGGTTGCCTCTCCCTT
Organism: Deltaproteobacteria bacterium; assembly: GCA_017860575.1. Classification (GTDB taxonomy): domain Bacteria; phylum Desulfobacterota; class Binatia; order HRBIN30; family HRBIN30; genus JAGDMS01. Next base: position 9,475 of record JAGDMS010000180.1, read on the forward strand.
CGGGGCAGGATGAGGGTTTCAATTGCATCCCAAGGCAGACTGATCTGCAGTTCATCGGGGGAATATCGGTTCAGACATTCCGGGTGCCCGTCCCAAGCCTATGCTAGCAAAACTATGAACCGGCACTGCGAGTCTCTGCTCCAGACGTACAGCGCACAGCAAGAAGACCTAGCGAAGCTGCAAAGGACTACGCCGACATGGCCAAAGCTGCAAAGTGACGGAGGGAGTTTGTGCGGCACAGGCCGATCATGAATGCCCGCGCTCGATCCTGAGTTTCCTCAGCTGCTGAGCGAAGGTCGTATCGGGAAGACGCTGAACAGGACCGCGATTGGGGGGGAATTGGGGAGCCCGAGAGCCGGCGTGGTTTGTATTCTGCCTGCGCGTCGTCAGTTGCCGTCCCGGAACCAGCAATACTGGAACTGCTGCACCGTTCCCGTCGGCGTGACATGCGGTTCGCGATCCTCCGCCATCAAGGTAAACCCCGCGCCGATCTCCGCCATCAGCGTCGTCGCCCTGTAGCGCTGCACGGGCAACCCGCTGCAGCGCTCGGGGCCGTCGAGGCCGAACGTGGCGATCACCACATCACCGCCCGGCGCCAATGCCGTCCGCAGCGCCGTGACGTAGCGCCGCCGATCCCTTGCGTCTGTCAGAAAATGGAAGACGGCCCGGTCGTGTCAGACCTGAAAACGACGGCCAGGTCGGAACGCCGTGATGTTCGTCTCAATCCACGTCACCCGATCCGCCGCGCGAACACGTTGATGCCATGCACACCAAACTTGCGCGCGACAGCCTCCTTCGACGTTCTGCGAAAACAGTCGAACCGTTCGGTGATTCTCACCTCCGTAAAGCCAACCGATTCGAGCAGGCATACCAGCTCTGCCTCCGGCAGAGCACCAGCAATTCAGGCAGTCCACAAATCAATGTCGCGGCGCGCCTCGTCGGAGACCGCGCTATCTAACGCGATGTCCGCCAACAATAGTTGCCCCCCAGGTTTGAGCACGCGATACATCTCGCGCACCGCGGTCTCCTTTTCGGGGATCAGATTCACTACGCCGTTGGTGATCACCACGTCA
>JAGDMS010000181.1 GCA_017860575.1 Deltaproteobacteria bacterium
TCGTTTGGCTGCGGCCCAACGCCGTCTATAGGTCTCCTCATCCGGATACAGCGCGTGCAACTGTGCCTCACTGAATGGCACACTCGATCCGAATAGGGCCAGCGATCCGTCGACCGCGACTCCCGTGTGCGTCGCGCGCGGCACCGCGACATCCGGGAGACGGATGCCCCCACGCGCGATGCCGTACTCGTCGCGCACAATGACCGGCGGGTCGCCGGCGAACTCGATGCGCGGCATCGAGCGCGGGGGCACGCCATCCCCCAACCACCTTTGCATCGCAACCAGTGCGGCGGCGCGGACCCCATCCAGCGTCAACATGTTGTTGGGCCCCTCGGGCGCCAACGGGTGTCCCGAGATTCCCAGATCGCGCGGCCAAGTCGTCGGGATCACATTGCTGACGCGATCGGAACCGTGCGCGACACCAGCCACCTCCCAAAATCGGTAGGAGGGGGAATCAGGCTGGCGCACCGGATAGTGTAAGGTGGCTTCGGTCTCCGAGTTGAGCACGAACACCGGCACCCCGAGGTCGTCGCGCAAGAGGTGCGAACCCGGCGGCATCAGCGGCACGGCCGCGGCGATCAACTCCGGACGGGCCAACGCCCGGGGCCGATCCCCAGGATTCAGCACCGCGCCGTTGCCGAAGTACACATCGAGCAGGAAGCCATCAAGGGCGCGTTCGATTGGCTGGATCGCGTTCAGGTACGTCGCGAGATAGGTCGCAGACTGCGACACGCCAAACCCGAGCACCCGTTCGACGGGAAGGCCACCCAGCGGATCGACCGCGCCCGACCGCGCTGGACCGGCCAAACGCGCGATCTGGGTGTAGATGTCGAACGACAAGCCGTCGTCGGGCACGCTGAGATCACCGTAGCGCACAGGGTCCCATGCGATGAGGCCACGCGGCTCACCCTCGGGGTAGCTGTGAATGCCAATGTGCTGCACCCCGGCTCCCACAAAGGCAAAACCATGCCTGTAGAGCGCGTCCGTTTCACCGGTGAAGATCTCGTAGCCAATCGACACGTTGTTCCACATGAGGACCACCGTGCCATTGAAGGCCGTCGGCTCCTTCGGTCTCCTCACCAAGATGCGCACCGCATACGGTGCCGATGTCGTGCGTGTCGCGGACCACCGCCCGTCGAACGAGCGCCCGGTCCCAGAAGCGTGGTCGTAGCGTGTGGCCGATCCGGTGACGAAGTACTCCTCTTCGACATATCCGCATTGTTCGAGCTTGAAGGCTGCTGCACCGAAGGCCCACCCGTGGCTGCCCCCGGTGACGGGACCTCTGATCAAAGCGCTCGCGTGCATGCCTTCACGAATCTCCGCGCAGTAGGGGCCTCAGGGACACGTTCCTACCATGCGCCCGGCGAACCTTCGAGGGGGAAGTGCCATGCGTGCTTCACCTCTTTGTCGGAGCGACCAAGCCATTTGCAATCGCGGCTCGTACACAGCCCGGCGTCGGGGCCGGCGTAATCTTCGTCCCGTCGCCCGTCACGACGCAAGCGATGTGTGCCGTGCTCGCCGCTCTTTTCGGTAGATGACCTGCGCGTCAATCAGGCGGCGATAGCGTTCGTCCGACGGGCCCAGGAGTTCTTTTGGAGTGCCTGCGAGCGGGACGTTGGTGCCCTTAGTGCCGATCCTACCGAACGGAACTAGCGGAACCAACGTCCCGCACGCTCCTCTGACAAGTGGAACCTCGTCCCCGCGGCCACGGTGTATGTTGCCTCTTCGGCGACAGCTATCGCCCGCCGCGGGCAGTTGTGTTGCGCCGGGCGCCGTTATATCCGGCTGAATATAACGGCCGAGCGAAAGGACCGTAGCATGCACTCCTATGCCATATTGATCGACGGGCGCGCCGTACACACCCCGACGCAGGACGAGGTGATCAACCCGTCGACGGCCCGGCCCTTGACGGTGATACAGCAACTGCGCGAAGCGTTCCCGTTCGAAGGCGTCGTTGCCCTGCACCACCGCTACGAGCCGCGGGACGCTGCGTGAGGCAGATGTGATCTTGGCGAGGCACAGGGGTGCGGCCGAGGAACCGTCAGCATTCGAGGCGGCAGCCGGCGTCTCGTGGCGTCCGTGGCGCATCCTGCGTGCCGCGTGGGTGCACCTTCTCCTTCCCCGGCTCGCGCGCCGCCGCACGCCCAACCGCGCCGAGCGCCTGCAGGCATTTCTGCAGGATCTTGGCGGTACATGGATCAAGCTCGGTCAAGCGCTCGCACTGCGATTCGACATCTTGCCGGCCGACTACTGCCTGCAGCTGTTTCGCCTGCTCAACCGCGTGCGGCCCATTCCCGCCAGCTCGGTGCGGCAGGTCATCGAGAGCGAGCTTCGCCGGCCGATGGAACAGCTCTTTCGATCGTTCGAATGGCAGCCGGTGGCGGCGGCCTCCATCGGCCAAGTGCATCGTGCCGAGCTCCCCGACGGCACGCCGGTCGCCGTGAAGATCCAGCGTCCCGGAATCCGGAAAGAAGTCCGCGCCGACATCCGACTCATGCGATGGATGGCGATTCTTCTCGACGCCATCCCGTTGTCGCGTGCGCACGCCCGCGAGTTCGTACGCGAGTTCGCCCGCTGGACCGAAGAAGAACTCGATTATCGCATGGAAGCGCGTCACGCTTCGGTTCTACGGCAGAACGCGGAGGGCGATCCGCTGGAGCACAATCCATGCGTGTATTCCGCCTACACGACGTCACGAGTGCTGACACTCGAGTACCTGCCCGGCATCCCGGTAATCGACATCATCTCCGCGATCCGGCATCAGGATAGGGCGTTTCTCGAGGACCTCGCCGCCCGCGGCCACGACACCCGGCGCATTGCCAGCCACATCGTGTGGAACGCGCTCAACCAGATCTACCGCTTCGGCTACTTTCACGCCGATCCGCATCCAGCCAACCTCATCGTTCTGGCCAACGACGCGATCGGCTACGTCGACTTCGGCATTGTCGGTAAGCTCGACGAAGAGATGACCGGCGCGCTGCGCTACTTCGCACAGAGCCTGTTCGCCGGACACATCGGCAAAGCAGTGGATCAGTTCATGCGTCTCCTGACACCTTCACGCATGACTGACCTCGGTGCCGCACGCAGCAACTTGATCGAAGCGATGAAGGGCTATCTCGAGAGCGAGCGCGTCGGTCCCGGCGGGTTCACCACAAACGAGACCATTTTCGAGATCGAGATGTTGGCCATCGTCCGCAAACACGCGATGAGACTCGAGCCGGACGCGGTGCGCTACCTGAAAGCTGTGCTCACGGCCGAGGCGATGGTCAGGGAGCTCGATCCGCAGTTCGACCTGCGGGCGCACGAAAATCGATTCTTCGGGCGGCTCATGCAGATCGAGATCGGGGAGACGTTCAGCCTCGGTCGGGCGGCGCAGTGGTTCCTCGATGCACGCTTCCAACTGAATCGGTTGTTGGAATCGATCGAGAGCGTGCGGGACACCCGCTTGCAACTCGCCAGCGTAGCGCAAACTGTCCGCCGGCGCGTCCAGATCCTCTCTCTTCTCACGATGGCCGGCTGGGTGACGGTGCTGGCGGCCATCTTCGACCTGCCGGCACAACTCGGCTTGCCCGGCTTCGGTGAGTCGTTCCGGGCTATCGGCTTGGTTGTCGGTGGCGCCAGCGTCGTCTCGCTCGTTCTGGCACTGATGCAGCTTCGGCGGCTGCCGAGTGCTTACCGGAGCATCCGCCGCTACCCACAGCGAATACGCTGAGCGCCAGTGTCAGTATCGGACGCGGCGGCGCCGAGGTTCGTGATAGAACTCTTCTTCGAAGGTTCTGCCGGCGTGCACCAGGTAAGACCAGGCTGCCAACGGCGCGCGCATCAGGCTGTACATCGCACCCTTGCCGGCCAGTTCGGCGTCGCGCAGGATTTGTTGCGCCGTCGCGGGCAGCTCTGACTCCAGCGTCGCCGGGAAGCGCATCAGATCATCGAACAGACTCGTTGTTTGCCGCTCCGCCCAGCGCTGCTTTTCTTCTTCCGAGGGACCGGCGAGCCAGTCCTGGCGCCGTTGCTTCTCGCGCGCCGCCCACGCCTCGACTTCCGCTTGCGCCGGCGGTGTCGCATCAGCGGCATCGGCGCCGTAACGCTGGCGTGCTGCCCAGTCATGCTTCTCCGCCTCGCTGGGACCCTCGAGCCAGGCGACGCGGCGCTTGCGCTCACGCTCTGCCCAGCGGTCGATATCCTCCACCGCCGGCGCGAGACGGGTCTCCTCGAGACCGAGCGCAGCCCGCCATCGGTAGCGCCGCGCCCAGTCCTGTTTTTCCTCTGCAGACGGACCGGCGAGCCACGCCGCTCTGCGCGCGTGCTCGCGCGCTGACCAAGCTTCGATCTCTTCATTCGTCGGCCGCAGTGGCTGCCGCCGCGGATCAACGTGTGGTTCGGACTGCATGCTTCACCTCTACCGCTGCGATAATACCAGAGGCATCAACCGTGAACTATCACACTCTCGCCGGATGTGATATCGCTTCCGCCGATGCCGTTGTGCTTGGTGAGTCAGATTGCCGTCGCTGCCGTTTGGCTCTACGAGGGGCTGTGGTGCAAGCTGCTGGGCGGCATCCCGCATCAAGTCGACGTGGTCGAGGCGGTGCCTTTCTTCAGCCGTCAATCGGCCCTCTGGATACTGCGCGCGATCGGCGTCGTCGAATGCGCGCTCGCGTTGTGGGTGCTGAGCGGATGGCAGCCGCTCCTCGCCGCCGGCGCGCAGACGGCGCTGCTAGTTACGATGAACTCTGGCGGCCTGCTGTGGGCGCGGCAAACCATTCCGGACCCGGCGGGCATGATCGTCAAAAACTTTGCCTTTCTTGTCCTCGCTTGGATCGTCGCGGCGCAGGCGAGATTGAGCTGAGCCCCGATGGCGGACGAGACGCCGTGGGAGGCCGGACGTTTTGACGCCGGGAGCGGCCGCAAGAAGATCTTGTTCGGCCGCATGTACGAGGATGCGGCGATCGAGGAGTCGGTATTCCCCACCGGTAGCCATGTCTTCTGTATCGCCTCGGCGGGCTGCACGGCGATCAAGCTCGCCCCGCACCACACGGTCACCGCGGTCGACATCAATCCGCTGCAACTCACATACGCTGCGCGGCGTGCGGCGGGTGGCGCCGCGCAGATCGGTTCGGCCGAGCGCCTGGTTGGCATCGGCCGCCGCCTCATGGCGCTGTTCGGCTGGCGCCGCCGTACGCTCGAGACGTTCCTTGACCTCGAACGTCCCGACGAGCAGATCGCCTTCTGGAGTCGGAATCTCGACACGACGGGGTTCCGCCTGGCGATCGATACACTGCTCTCGCTGAGATGGCTGCGCTCGGTGTACGCCGCCCCGTTTCTGCAGATTCTGCCGCCGCAATTCGGTCGCGTGATGCGCCGGCGTCTGGAACGCTGTTGGAGAACGCATCCCAACCGGACCAATCCTTACGCCCGTGCACTTCTCCTCGGTGACCTGTCCGAGGGCGCACGCCCGACGCGTAGCAAGGAGATCCGCTTCGTCTGCGCCGACGCGGCCGCGTTTCTCGAGTCGTGCGCGCCTGGCACTTTCGACGGATTCACACTCTCCAACATCCTCGACGGCGCGCCCGAGGGGTATCGTCGGCGGCTGGTCGCCGCGGTGCAGCGGGCCGGCAAACGCGACGCCGTCGTCGTGCTGCGCAGCTTTGCCGAGCCAGAAGACGAATCTACCGACAATCAGGCCACGCGAGACAGATCTGTGCTTTGGGGTATCGTCGACGTCCGCCCTGTGGCCAATCTGTTCGAGTTGCGGCAATTCGGGCCGCCGGCGCACGAGCACTTCAGCTGAGGGGAACATCGTCCAAAACCCGCGCCGCATCGCCTTTCTGCTGTGCGACCTCGAGACGCGCAGCAAGACCTTGCGATGTCACGTCTGCACGCAGGCGGTCGCCGTCGTCTAGAGCGTCGGCGATGGTCTTGAACACGCGCCGGTGACGATCTTCGTCGGCGGCGATGCGGCGGAAGTCCTTCGCATGTTCCCCGCAGAGCGCCGGCACCTGCTCAGCAAGCTCGGTGAGGCGCTGCCAACAGCGCCACGCCGTACCCTCGGTATGGACGTTGTAGCTGCAGAAGTCGTGGAAGGAGCAGTAGTCGATGTGCCGGCGCACCGCGCGCGGTACGCGGCCGCTCACGTTGCCGGCCCAAAGCACGAACGTAGCTGCAGCGCGCGACAGCGGTGCTTCCGCCCAGCGTTGGTGTTGTCGCACGGCCACCGTCCAACCTCCGATCATCCCCGCCGTCTGCTGCAGGAGAACGCGCGCGTGCAGAAGCGGGGTGCGGAGCTTCTCCAACGCCGCCCGTACGTAGACCACGTGCTCCTCCTCGTCCTCCCAGACCTGGCGCAGCGCCGAACGCATCAACTCACGTACGCCACCGGCGAGCGGCAGGGCTGACAGGCGCGGCCCGAGGACGCGTTCGCTGTACGCGACGGCAACGTTCTCCTCTCGCTCCAGCGCCAACAAATAGAGGCAAACCAGCTCACGCTGTGGACGGCCTTGATAACGTGTCTGCCAGCCCGCGAGATGGCGCTCGAACTCGCGATTAATGTCACTCATCCGCGCGGACCCCGCGCAATTCTTCCACACCGTCACGGGTATGGCCATTACCCTGGCCTTGGAGGCGCTCCCGACCCCACTGAGCCTCGTGGGCCACGTCAGCGGTAGCCTGTGAACTCTTCCGCCGCTTGGCCGGCCTATTGAATTCATGGAGATTGGCGGAGGAGGAAGGGAGTCGAACCCTCCGGCGACCTTACGGCCGCCCACGCGGTTTTGAAGACCGGGGAGGCCACCGGGCCCCATCCTCCTCCGTGGCTACCTCAGCGCCAGAAATCCCAGCACTCCCGCTCGCTGTGAGAGTGCTGGGCCAGCGCCAAAAAGGCGCTTTTGCAACCATCACGTTTCGCGCCTCTTTTTGCAAGCGAGGAGATCCGCCTCGATGCAGGCGCGGTGCGCAACCCACGGGGTTGGAGGAACTCCGGTTGGGCTACCCTTCAAACGTCGGATCGCTACGGGAAGATGGTCGCTGCGGTCCTTCGAGTGTGTAACGCCAGCACAGCGAGTCCATTGAACGGTGGCTGTAAAGCCCTTGCAATAGTGACAAGGCGACTTACCTCTCTATGCACGCATCAAGGTGATGGGAACACGGAGGTGCCGTCATGCGACGCAATTTGAGATTAGTGAGCGGCAGCAACGACTATGAACAGGCCGCCCGCGCACCAGCGGCCCCTGATGCCGAGTTGCTGGACGCGTATTCGCGCGCCGTCGTCACCGCCGCCGAGGCGGTCAGTCCGGCGGTGGTGAACATCGAGGTGCAACGCCGCCGTGACCGTGGCAGTGGTTCCGGATTCGTGTTCACACCCGACGGATTCATTTTGACCAACAGTCATGTTGTCCATCAGGCCCGCGCACTCTTGGTCGGACTTGCCGACGGCCGCCGGTTGCAGGCCGACCCGGTCGGTGACGATCCGGATACCGACCTCGCGGTCATCCGGATCCACGCCCCGAGTCTCTCCACCGTGCGCTTGGGTGACTCGCGCACCGTGCGCGTGGGCCAAGTGGCGATCGCGATCGGCAACCCGTATGGCTTCCAGTGTACCGTGACTGCCGGCGTGGTCAGCGCGCTTGGGCGTTCCCTACGGGCGAAATCCGGGCGCTTGATCGACAACGTGATTCAAACCGATGCCGCACTGAACCCGGGCAACTCAGGGGGCCCATTGGTGACCTCGGATGCCAAAGTGATCGGCGTGAACTCCGCCGTCATTCTCCCGGCGCAAGGGATTTGTTTCGCGATCGCGGTCAATACCGCCGCGTTCGTAGCCACTCGACTGATGCGCGACGGGAAGGTACGGCGCAGCTACATTGGTGTCGCGGGGCAAACCCTTTCCCTGCCACGACGCTTCGTGCGTTTCCACAACTTACTTGCTGAGAGCGGCGTCCGCGTCATGTCGGTGGAGCAGGGAGGCCCAGCGGCGCGCGCCGGCCTCCAAGAGGGCGACATCATCGTCGCTTACGGCGGTCAGACAGTCGAAGGCATCGATGACCTGCATCGCCTCCTCACCGACGAGCAGGTTGGCGTGGCGGCAGAGCTGACGATCATACGGCACACCGAAAAGCTCATGTGTGCGATCATTCCCGCCGAAGCGCCCGCGCGTCCGCGGGAATGATCGCACAAGAACGCCACCGGATTCTGGCGTGCGGGTCACTCAATTGTGGCGCCCGTTCACGCCGCCCGCGAATTTGACGGACTAGGGATTGCGGCCACCCGCGACCTGTTCCACCGATCGTGAACGGCGGGGCGGTCACTTCACATGCAGTTCCACCCGGCGATTCTGCGCACGCCCATCCGCGGCGTCGTTCGACGCCACCGGTTTCGACTCGCCCAGGCCCTCAGCCGTGATCCGTGACGCCGCTATCCCGTGGTCAACCAGATAGCGCCGCACGCTGTCCGCACGCCGGCGCGACAGCCCGAGATTGTACTGGTCGGTGCCGACGCTGTCCGTGTGACCCTCGACCACGATGTCGACGCTACCCTCCTGCTTCAGCACCTGCACCGCTTCATCCAAAATGGGCTTCGCATCGGTTTTCAGCGTCGCCTTGTCGAAGTCGAAGTGCACGCTGCGCAGCACGATTTTCTTTTTGGCCGGTGGGGGTGGCGGCACCTGTGCCACCGGAGCGGGCGGAGGCGGCGGCGCTTCCGCTCCCGCCGTAAAGTTGTACGTCACCCCGACGCCAAAGGTCCGGGGGTCACCGTAGCTATTCGTCGCCAAACCCAGCCCAGAGCCGTAATCAATACCGAACGTCCGGTATTTACGGTCGAACAAATTGCGGCCGAACACCGAGAGGTCGAGGCTGCCCTTCTGCAGCGGAATGCCGGTATAGGCCAGCCGGCCGTTGACCAGTGCGTACGCCCAGCCCTCGTTGGCTTGGTAACCGGGGGTCTGATTATTCACAATAAAGACCACCTTGTCCTGCCAGGTTGCGTCGATATGCGCGGAAAATACTCCGGTCGTTGTCGGCGGTGCCGTATAGGTAAGGCCGCCCATGATTTGATGTTGCGGGCTGTATGGGAACGCACGCTTGTCCGCCACGCTTTCGAGCGCCGGGTTCCCCGCGGAATCAAAAATTGGGTTGCCGGCGGCGTCGAATTTCTGGTCCATCCACTTGGTATACTTGGGGGCCAAGAAACTGTAGCTCACTGTTGCTTCCAGACCGCGGAACGGGATCGCTGCCGCTTCGAATTCCGTCCCCCAGATTTCTGCTCGGTCGGCGTTCGAGGGGATACTGACGTAACCCAGGGTCGGGCTGAAATGGAAAACGGAGACCTGCAGGTCTTCGTAGTAGCTGAAGAAGCCGTCGGCGTTGATCCGCAGCCGGTTATCGAACCACTGCGATTTGAAGCCGCTTTCGAACGCCCACAGCCTCTCCGGCTTGAATTCTCGGAACAACTCCGGGATCGAGCCGGTGGGATTAAACCCGCCGCTGGTGTACCCACGACTGACGCGGAAATACGTCATCACGTCATCCGTCCACTGGTAGGAGATGTCGCCCATGGGGTTGATCCCAGGGGCACCGCTGCCGTGTATGCCACCAAAGGCCTTGCCCCCGACGTTGGTGAAGCCGGGAGCCGTCGCTGCTGAGAAGACCGCCTTGCCAAAGAAATGATCTAGATGAATCTGTTCTTGCGTGAAGCGCAGGCCTGCCGTCACGCTGAGTTTGTCCCGAAGGATTGGAGGCGTCCAGGTCGCCTGCCCATAGGCGGCGTAGGCCTTGTCCTTCCGGAAATTCCGGTACGGAAGGTTGCTGGCGCCCTTGAGGAGCACCAACTGCTGGCTGTACGTGTTGTACTCGCCGAAGTAGTACGCCCCTAACACGTAGTGGAAGCGGGGAGCCGTCCCGCTCCATTGCAGTTCCTCACTCCAGGTCTGCGTGTCGAGCCTGATGCCAACGTCCGCGACGTGCTGCGGGGTGCCGTCTGCATCCGCATCGGTCTGGGCCACGAAGCTCCGATAATTTGAGATCGACTTCAAGGTGACTTTGCCCACGGGGCCGATCTCGCCGAGATCCCACGCGCCGGTCAGCGTATGCATGCGATGGTTTCCGTCATCACGGTTCTGGTGTAGGCCCTGCATGCTGCTCATCATCAGCGCATTGTTGGGGACGACATCGGAGCGGTTCTTTTGGACGTACCCGACTAGCCCACCGGCAAACACCGGGTTCGGGATGACCGCGCCACTGGGAAGCTTGTACTTGCTGTCAGCGATGGACCCCGGGTAAATATACGTGAGCTGGCGCGCCGCCTGATGATCACGGTAGCGGTGGTATTCGAAGCCATAGTCCACCGTGATGTCCTTGCGCGGCTGCCAACGCACGGCAGTGAAATTGTAGACGCGGTTCAGGTCGTTGTAGTCCGCCCCACCGCCCACCGCCGGTTGCGATGGCGCGTTCGCGGGGAGCGCGTTCCGAAAGTAGCCCTCATGCGTCTTGTAGCCCGCCGTCTCGCGCAAGCTCAGCACCCCAATGGCGTCCGACTGGTAGAA
>JAGDMS010000182.1 GCA_017860575.1 Deltaproteobacteria bacterium
AAGAAGGATGAGCGACTTGCGTTCCTCCGGGTGCGTGGCGGGGACGGCGTGGGGCGCCAGCAAGGGAAAGCGTGCGACATCCGCAGGCTCGAGCCACGTCGAACTGTAGAGGCTATGGCCAACGAACGCGTGGCCGCGCCTGTCCGCCAAGCCGATGCAGTCTTCTCCGACATAGGTAAAACCGGCGGACACGCAAGCCAACGTCGAGGTGGATTTCCCGGTTCCGCCCTTGCCCGCCAGCAGCACCCCGTTGCCATTGTCGGCGACCAAGCCAGCGTGAACAACATGCGTCCCTTGGTCCGCGTGCCATACCGACAGCAGCACTTGCAGCGGCTTGCCGCGCTCATGCAACGACAATTCGTCTGCGCATTCCACCGATCCGACGATGCGCTCGGCCTTGCGATCCAGCCATGCGACGGTCTGCCGGATGCGGTAGCCAATCAGGCGGCCATCCGGGGAGACAGCGAACGCCCCACCCGCTGTCGGCAGCGTGACCTTGAAATCGTTCGCGGCCGTCTCGACGGCCGCGCGTATGCCGGTCTCTCGTTCGTCCCAGAGGTCAATGGTGAGACATGGCGATGCCGCCATTGCCTGGACGGGTGTCATGCGCACGTGAGCGAACGGCTCCGCGATGCGCTGCGCCAGTGTCTTGCCAGCGAGGCGCAGGCGCACGCGGCGACCGGCGAGAACGTAATCCGATTCACGGACACCTGACCGACACCTTTCAGCTGCCCGCGCAAAGGCCGCGTCGAGCACCGCGAGCAGGTCGACCGCATGCGGTTCCTGATCTCCGAGCCGCACGGGCGGCAACGCCTGCGGCATCACGACAACTCCTGCGGCTCCCAGGCCAGCAACCGGCGCGTGTGGGCGAGATCATAGGGTGCGGTGGGTTGGGCGGACACGGCGTACACGACGTGGAAACCGTCGAACTCGGCCTCGACACAGCGGCGCAGCAGGCTTCGCAAATCCCGGGTGCCGATCCGCAAGCGGCATTCTCTCTCGGTCTTCGGAGGGCCTGGTATGTAGGAGCCGATACGGACGGCAACAAACGATCTCAGTCGTCCCTCCTCCACCGCCGCACGTCCCGTGATTTCGCCGAACGCTTTCGAGATACCATACGCGTTGAGCGGCCGCGGGTATGCATCTGAACCGATCTTCGCTCCGTCCGGGGCATAACACGCCGGCGCCAGCTCTCGTTCGAGCGCTTTGACGGCCCAGTTGGAACTGGCGAACACGACTCGCGCCACGCGGTGGCGAGCGGCCGCATCGATGACGTTCCAAGTCCCGACGATGTTGTCCGGCAACACATGCCGCCACGGCGCCACGGGCAACCGGTTTGCAGCAAGATGAAGTACCACATCGGCGCCCGCAAACGCACGGGGCCAGCGCGCCGCGCGCGCCTGGAGACAGCGCAACCAGCGCCGGCGTGCGGCCGGCCAGGCGAGGTTGGCAACCAGCGATCGCCGGCCGGGAATCCCTCGACTGTCCAGGAGCACCAGGTCGTGCGCGCCCGCCAGTTCCTCAATCGCCTGCGTGCCGATGCGCCCGGCTGCGCCGGTGATGACCACACGCATCAGGAGCTCACCCACCTTCCGTCGGGTCCTTCCACCCAATGTCCTTGAACCCTGGGACAGGAGGGTCGAGCGCGAGCAGATCCGCCATGTCGCGATAGGCGTTGAGGATCGGGGGTTCATAGGGCAACGGCGGCGCTGTGACCGCTTGCTGCGGCGGCGGGGGCAACTTGCCATCCGCCACCGTGACCAGACCTTCCTGCAGCAATTCCGCCGCCAAGCGTTGCACGTCGGCTTGCGCTTGCGCGCGGGCGACGTCATAGCGCCGAAGCAGATCCTCTACCATCTCGTCCAGGCTGTAACCCGCCTCGACCATCCCCCAGATGGCACCGCCGGTCCTTTCCATACTGTAATAACAGCCGTTGGACAGATTGATGATAATGGCCTCGCCGTCCATCACCTTGGCGGCCACCTCCTCCTCATTGCGCCGCAGGCGGCTGTGCAGTCCCAGCATGTCAACCTCCCTTCACCAATTGTTGGTACAGTGCGTCATATGCATCGACGCAGCGCTGCCAGCCAAAACATCCTTCTGCCCGGGCACGAGCCGCCTCTCCCATCTGTACAGCAAGTTTGCCGCATTGTAGCAAGCGGGTGATCGCCTCGGCGAGGCCGGCGCTGTCCTCCGTGTCGACCAACAGGCCGGTCTGCTCGGAGGCAACGAGTTCCGCCAGTCCGCCCACACGCGTGCCCACCACCGGCCGCGCCATCAGTGCCGCTTGCAGCCCGGCCAGCGGCAATCCCTCCCGCCGGGACGGAATCACCACGATGGTGGCGGAGTTGATCAATGCCGGCACGTTCTCCGGGGCGACCCAGCCGACGAACTCAACGATGTCGAGAAGTTTCAACCTGGCAGCTCGCTCTTCCAGGTCACCGCGGTCAACGCCATCGCCGGCGATCGTCATGCGCAGATGCGGAAAGCGCGGTCGCAGCGCGGCCAGCGCCGTCAGGGCCAGGTCGAATCCCTTTTCGGATACCAGTCGCCCAAGGCACAACAGCCGCGGTGTGTCGATGGGCAAGGACGCGGGGGATTGCGCCGGCATAGCGACGGCGTTGTGGATCACCGAGGACCGCTCCCGGACCTCAGGAACCAGGCGATGGAGCTCGGCCAGTACGGCGGAGGAGACAGCGGTGACCCAATTGGCCGAACGCACCGTGTGCCCGAGGAGCGTGTCGTGCTGCAAGTTGTCATCGCCGCACGTGCTGTGCACCGTGAGCAGGCACGGCACGCGCCACGCTTCGGCCGTCCAATGCTGGAAAATCGCGCTCGAACCAAGGGCGTTGATATGGACCAGATCCGGCGCGAAACGCCGCTTGAGCTGCGCCACTTGCGTGCGGAGCTGCCACAATCGCTCCACCTGCTGGCTGGCGAGCGCCGACTGAAACGGAAACCGGTGCACCGGAGCCCCATTGTAGTGGTCATCGCCATGCGTGTGCCACTCGGTGTCCGGCGTGACCACCACGAACTCGTACCCGCGGGCGCCCAGCGCCTGGAGGAGCTGCGCCGTGAGGACTTCGACACCACCGATGCGCGGCCAGAAGGTCTCCGACCAGCACAGAACTCTCATCGCCACCCGCCGGCGCCGTGCCGGTCCGCGCGCGCAGAGTCCAGCGCCACATCCGCACCGGTCCGGCGGGCGCCATCTGGAGGGAACGGGCCCGCCCTCGGTGGCACGAGAAGTCCGTGTTCCATCCGCAGGGTTCTGCCGCACAGCGCGTTCACCGTCGTCATGTCGTGGCTCACCAGCACCACGGTGCGCCCTTCCCCGATCACCGCCTCCATTTTCCGCAGACATTTCTCCCGGAAGCTCGCGTCTCCGACGGCCAGTACGTCATCCACCAGCAGGATGTCGGTGTCCAGATGGGCCGCCACCGCGAAGGCGATCCGCACGAACATGCCGGTCGAGTAGTACTTGACGGCCGTATCGAGGAACGGTTCGATGTCCGCGAAGGCAACAATCTGGTCAAACTTCCGGTCGATCTGTTTCTTCTTCATCCCCAGGATAGCACCGCTCAGGTACACGTTCTCACGCCCGCTCAGCTCGGAGTTGAAGCCGGTCCCCACCTCGAAGAGGGAACCGACCCGTCCGGTCACGTCCGCATAGCCCGCCGTGGGTCGCGTAACACGGCCCAGGATCTTGAGCAGCGTACTCTTGCCCGCGCCGTTTGGTCCGATGATGCCGACCGCCTCCCCCAATTTCACCTCAAAGGAAACGTCCTTGAGCGCCCAAAAATAGCCATGGGCATCGGTCACGGGAGCGTGTGTGGCACCGCTGGTTGCGGCGCAGGCGGAGGTCGGGCCACGCCGCCCGAAAACGCTGAGCGCGCCGGCGATGGCGTCACGCAGATTGCGGTACCGCCCGCGCTGCCCGGCGCGATAGCGCTTGCTGATACCAACAGCTCGAATGGCAATGTCGTTACCCATGGTCGAGGCGTGCGGGCTGGCGTCACACCACATCCGCGATCGTTGCCTCCAGACGCTGGAAGCAGAGGATGCCACCGAGCAGCAGGAGTCCGACCGCGGCCGTTGAGGCAACCAGCAGCGAGCCGGACGGCTGCGCCGAACCCGTAAGTGCCCAGCGAAAGCCCTCGATAACACCGGCCATGGGATTGAGGCCATACAGCCAGCGCCAAGGTCCCGGCACCATGCTGCTCGGGTAGACCACCGGAGAAAGGAACATCCACAACATCACGAGAAACGGCAGGAGGTACCGAACGTCGCGGTAGACCGCGTACAATGCCGACAGCCACAGCCCGACACCCACTGCCGTCAGCACCGCCAGCAGCAAGAACACCGGCAGGGCCAACACCGCAGCCGTGACTGCAACACCGTACATCGGCATGAGCACGAGTAATAGTACCACAAGTGCGATGGCAAAATCCGCCAAGCCGGCGAGGACTGCCGCCACCGGCAACAGGATCCGTGGAAAGTAGACCTTGGTGATCACCCGCTGATGGTCGACCATCGTGTTCGTGGCGGCAGTCAGCGCATTGGTAAAGTACATCCACGGTAACAACCCGCTGTAATAGAAGACCGGATAGGGTATGCCGTCCGAGGGCAGCCGCGCTAGCCGGCCGAAAATGAGGCTGAATGTCAACATGGTCAACAGTGGCTGCAGAATCGCCCAGCCGGCGCCAATCAGCGTCTGTTTGTACCGGAGTTTCAGTTGGCGCCAGACGAAAAAATACAACAGTTCCCTGTGGGCCCACGCTTCCGCGAGATTCAGGTCCACTCCCCGCGGCGGCGGCTTGATCCTGATCGTTTTCATTTCCTGGGGCTGTGCGATCATGTGCTCAGAAGGCACTCAGAAGCCCGCGCAGCCAGCGATACGGGTAGAACAACGGGACCAGCAGCCGGTGGGGAACGCGGTAGCGCTGTTGCATGTACGCTGCCGATGGAAAGAGGCTGGCGCGCGCGAAGCGCAGGCGCGCGCGCCAACCGGAGAAGCTGGACACGTCCGCCCAAAAGCGCTGGGCCACCGAGCGGTTGGGCGCGCTCAACCAGGTGTAGATGCGCGATTCGCCGCGTGACGGCTGCAGCATGCATAGCTGTTCCAGCACCGTGGGTGGAATCGGAGCGCCCCATTCCTCCGACACGCGGCAAAGCCCCTGCTGCAACGGTAGCACCAGATCGTATGCGCGCGCCCGGGACAGGACCGCGGGCCAGTCGATCGTGGTGCCGTACGCAGCCACCACCTCGGCAATATCGTGGAGCCATAGCAGCCCGTGGCCGCCGTGATGCAGCGCGAGGTGTCCACACAAGTGAACCACCTGGGCTTCCGGGCCTAGCATCTTGGCCGGTGCACTAGCGATCTGGATCGGCACGGCGGTGTCCCACCACCACGCCAGGTCAAGTTTGTCCTGGTAATATGGGGAATCAAACAGGCTCCAGTGAAGTTCAAGCAGTGTTCCCAGTCCCGCCGCCTTGCGTACCAGCACCTCATTCTCGTACGTTTCCACGGCACCTGGATGCGTCTCTGCTCGGGCCGGATCGTACCCCAGCGTTGCCAGTATCTGCAGCGCCGATCGAATGTCCGGGCGGTGCAGCAGCAGGTCGACATCACCCATCGGCCGTAGGCTGATGTTACGGTACACCGTGTCGGCTAGGGCGGCGCCCTTCAGAACGATTGCCGCTATCCCGTGAGCGGCAAGCTGACGAATGACCACGCCGAGTTCCTGCAGTAACGCCAGATTGCGAAATCCAACGAAGCGGTACACGCTGGCCAGCCGCTTCGCCACATGAGGGGGAACGAACGCTTCATGGCGCAGCACACCATGGAGGAGGGGGGCTAGGCGCTCCGCCTCGGCGCTGCGCCATACCGCCTCCCAGTCCAGGCCGCGGAGCGCCATGGCATGCGCGGCTGCGCGCGCGCGCGGATCCCATCGTGCCCGCAGACAACACATGAGAAACTCGCGGACGGCCGGCTCCATGGCAAACTTGCGAGTCTGAACCATACCGGTTTCGCCGGCAACGGTCACGGAACGCACGGTTCTGAGTATCATTTTGGCCGCGGTACGCCCAGATGGTTCCGCTGCAGTGAGCGACGGGCACGCGGCTTGTATGTGGATGAATGCCGCTGACGCACTCGGCCAACTTAACAGAGAAGAGGCAGCCGGTTAGTGGCCGGTGGTGAGGCGTCTTTTAGAACCTACGGCGCGGTCTTTCCAAACGGTGCCGGCTTCGGGTATGGTCGTAAGCATCGTATGAGCGAGACGCCACGCGAAGGACTGGTGCGGCTCACGCACATCATCTACGGCCTCCACGCCTTTAGCGCCGTAATGGGAGTGATCTCGTCGGCGGCCGTCGTCACGGCCTTCCTCACGGGCTGGCCATCGATCCTCGCCGTGATCCTCAACTACGCGAAGCGTGCCGATGTTCGTGGCACATATCTCGAGTCGCACTTCCGCTGGCAGATCCGGACCTTCTGGTTCGCGGCGCTGTGGGTGCTCGTTGCCGTTCTGCTGTTCGTCACCATCCTTGGGATCCCGCTAGCGTGGCTTGTCGTCGTCGTAACCGGCGTCTGGGTCCTGTACCGTATCGGGCGCGGCTGGTTGGCACTCAACGACGGCAGCCCGATGAAACAGTAGCCGCCAGGCAGAGCGATTCCCGCGCAGAACCTGTGGGATGTCGGCGGATACGGCAGCCGCGGAACGTGTTTGGGCGGAGGGGAGGGACCGCCTGATCGCTGCGCCCGCGAATGATTAATCGCGCGGCCGCTTGGGCGGGCGCTTTTCAAGGAAAGCTTGGAACCCCTCGGCCATTTCCGGCGAACCAATCGCGCGTCGGAACATGTTCGTGTCCACGGTCGGCGATCCTGGCGTCAAGATGCGTGCTTCCCGGATCGAGACTGGACATGGTTCCTCACAAGCCTTTCGGCCGAGTACCGATCACCTCTTCTGCCTCGAGCGCCGCAATCTGCTCGGCGCTCAACCCGAGCAAGGTGCCGAGAATCTCGTGATTGTGTTGTCCGAGCGTCGGCGCTGGGTTTCGCAGCCAGTGGTCGACCCCGGCGAAACGAAAGGGCAGGGTGGGGATCGGGTGTGTACCGACCACGGGGTGGGTGCAGGTTTCGAAGAAACCCCGAGCCCGCATTTGGGGATGCTCGCTGGTGGTGCGTGGATCGACCACCGGGGCCGCCGGAACGCCGGCGTTGACGAGCTGCTCCACGATCGTCGTCAGGTCGCGGTCGGCCGCCCAGCGTTTGAGTTCCGCGTCGATGTGGTCATGCGCCGCCGTGCGCCCGGCGAGGGTGTTGAGGGTCGGATCGGCTGCCCAGAGCGGCTCCCCCAGAACTCGCTTGAGCGACTCCCACTGCACATCGGTGGCAATCGACAGCGCCAACCATTGGTCGTTGCCGCGGCACGGGTACAGGCCCTGCGGGGCCACGCCGGGCGAGCGGTTGCCAGCCCGCCGCATGAGGTTGCCGTAAGCGGTGAACTCCACCACCTGCTCGGCGGCGGCGTTCAGAGCTCCTTCGACCATCGGTGCCTCGACGAACTGTCCTTCGCCGGTCGTCTCACGTGCCCGCAGCGCCACCAGCAGGGAGAAGGCCGCATGCATGCCGGCAAACGGATCACAGGGTCCGCGTGGAATCCGCGGCTGATCATCGGCATGGCCGGTGACCCAGGCCAGACCGCTGATCTGCTCCATGGTTTGCGCAAAGCCGACGTGGTCGCGCCAGGGTCCCGTCAACCCGAAGGCGGGCATGCGAACCATGATGAGGCGTGAATTGAGCGCGTGCACCGTGTCCCAGTCCAGGCCGAACTGCTCGAGGACCCGCGGGCTGAAGTTTTCGATGAGCACGTCCGACATCGTGATCAGCCGGTGCAGGATGTCACGGCCGGCCGGATGATTCAGGTTCAGTGTGAGCCCCCGCTTATTGATGTTGGTGGAAAGGAAAATCGCGCCAAACTCCCACCACTGCTCGTGGCCCGTGAACGCGCCGCCGGCCAACCGGATGCCGTCGGGGCGCTGGATCGATTCGATGTGGATGACATCCGCCCCGAGCGTCGCAAAGATTTGCGCCGCGGAAGGCCCAGCCCACCAGTTGGACAGGTCGACGATGCGCAGACCCGTGAACGGCAACGGCTTGGGGCCGCGCGGAGCGCCGGCTGTGGGCGGGCGCGGTTCGACGCGACCCGTATGCTCGCCCAATCGCGGTGCGGGACGGCTTGCCGGCGGACTCTGCCCGTTGATGCGGTACGGTGGCCGTGGGTGCGTGAAGGTATCGGTTGGGTCCCGGACAAATACGCCCCGGGCGACCAAGTGTTCGTGGTGGCGCACGGTGTCGCCGTTGTGTATCGGTGCGACTGGAATGCGCAACGCGGCCGCACGCTCGACGATCTCCGCGGTGCGATGCGTCGTCGTCCAGGCATGCATGAGTTCGTTCCACTCTTTCCAACGAACGATGCGGCCGTAGACGGCGGCCAATTCCCCGTCGTCGAGGAGGTCGGGACGCTCGATGAGCACGAGAAAATCGCGAAATTGCTGGCCAGAATTGGTGCAGAAGCCCACGTAGCCGTCGGCGGTGGGTTCCACCGACGGCGTCTCGACGGAACGCGCTGGCGTCACTCGCGGCGGCCGGCCGAACATGCTCCAAAACAAGTCGCTGAACAGTGCCGCCGCCAGGTTCATCGCCTCAAGCAGCGACACGTCCACATGTTCGCCATGCCCGGTGCGGCGCGCACGATGAACCGCGGCCAGCGCCGGCACCGCGGCGAACGCGCCGCCGACCCATTCCGTGATGCGACCGCCCGCCTGAAAAGGCTCCCTGTCCGGCAGGCCGCGCATGCCGATCGAACCGGACTCCGCTTGAATGGTGAACTCGGTCGCCGGGCGGTTGCCCCAGGGTCCGCCCCGACCGAAGGGCGTGATGGATAGCCAGGTGAGGCTTGGAAAGCGGCGCGGCAAGTCGAGCGCATCGAGGGTCCCGATGGGGAGGTCCTCGACCACGAGGTCCGCGTCCGCGATCAGAGCCATGACGGCCGCATCACCTGGCACTCCGACGACGGAGCGTTTGCTTGCGTTGAGAAACCGGAAAAATGCCCCATCCTGCCCGCGCAGCTCCGCACCGGTCGCGGACCAGTGCCGCAGGGGATCACCACTCGGCGGCTCGACCTTGATGACATCGGCACCCGCGTCGGCGAACAACTTGGTGCAGTAAGGGCCGGCAATGCCGCTGGACAGGTCGATGACGCGGATGTCACGAAGCCATGACATGGGCTTTACCTCCATGTGGTCTCACTCTCGGGTGCGAAAGCGCGCTGCAAGCGGCTGCCGCTGGATCTTGCCCGTCGACGTATGCGGTAGATCCGGAACGATATACAACCTTTTTGGCGCCTTAAACGGCGCCAGATGATCCTGGCAGAATACGAGGAGGTCGCGTTCGCTCGCTTCGGATTTGAGGACTACGGCGGCGTGCACCTCCTCGCCGTACTTGGGGTCGGGCACGCCGAAGCACGCCGCCTCGGCGACGGCCGGATGCGCCGTCAACACCGCCTCGACTTCCATCGGTGAAATCTTTTCGCCGCCGCGATTGATCATTTCCTTGATCCGACCGGCGAGCGTCAGAAACCCATTGCCATCCAAAACGCCCTCGTCGCCCGTCCGTAGGCAGCTCCCGAAGAACGCGGCAGCGTTGGCTTGCGGGTTGTCGTAGTAACCACTGGTCACGCTCGGACCTTCGATCACCACCTCGCCACGGGCGCCGGCGGGTAAGACGCCGCCGCGCTCGTCACGGATCGTGATGGTCACGCCGGTGGCGGTGCCCACGGTCCCGTGCTTACGCGGGCCAGGCGGGAGACGGTTCGAAGCCATCTGATGTGAGGCCTCAGTCATGCCGTATGCTTGCACAACCGGCACGGCAAAGCGCGTTTCCAACCGGGTCCACAGCTCTGGCGCCAACGCGGCACTACACGACCGGATAAACCGCAGGCTGGTCGCGGCGACGTTCTCTTCGGCGGCGCGCTGCAGCACGGTGCGATGGATGGTCGGGACGGCGGAGTACCACGTGACCCGATGCTGGGCGCAATGCCCGAAAAAGCTGCGGGCGGAGAAGCGTGGCGGAACAACGATCGCGCCGCCGGCGTTGAGCGAGGCGAGGGCGGCCCCGAGCAAGCCGTGCACGTGGAAGAGCGGCATGACGATGAGACTGGTGTCTGCTGCCGTCAACTGGTACGTGGCATGAATCGTCCGGACCGAATGCATCAGGTTCCGGTGCGTCAACGGTACGGCTTTCGGGCGACCGGTGGTACCGCTGGTGTGCAAGAAAAGGGCGATGTCGTCCGGCCGCGGCATCTCTACAGTAGCCGGTGAAGCACGGAACGGCTGTGCCGACTCGACGAAGACCTGGGCGTCTGAGCCGAGACGCGCGTCCCAGACCGGCACTGCCAACGACGCTGCCGCCGCCCGGGCTGCGGCGGCGCTGGCGGGT
>JAGDMS010000183.1 GCA_017860575.1 Deltaproteobacteria bacterium
GACCGCCAGCACAAGCACGCCGCCCGTTTGCAGCCAGAACGTCTTCGAGGCCAGCCCCGGGTCCGCCAGCACCGTCGACTTGTAGCGGGGCATCGTATGGTAGGCGACGCCCATGATGAACAACGTCGCGAACCCGAAGACCTGCGCATAGGCATGCGCGGCCCTCGCCGCCAATGGCGACAACCCACCCAAAAAGTTCCACGATGGCAGAGCAATCGCCGCCAGCATCAACGACCCGAGCGTCGCCCCAAAGGTGAGCGCCAAGACTAGACTCCAGATGAAAAACGGCGCGAAACTTGCCGCTTGCGTGGAGACCGCCGCTGGCATCTGCGAGCTGGCGGTTGCAGACGGCGCCGGACGTGCCGCCGGACACGCATGGCCGCCATCCGCTATCCGCACCGAGGTTCCCGACCCTAGTGCATCGAGGAGCGTCTGGAGCGTCATCCCGTTACGTGCCGCGGCCTCGGAGAGCGTGGCACCGCCGCCGCAGCAGGTGTCGATCCCGTGCGCCGTAAAAACGATGCCTAAGCGTGGATCAGCCTTGAGCGCCTGCTCCACGGTCGTGGTGGCCGAAAAATTATTCGTATCCATTTGCAGGCTTCTACAGCAGCGATCGTGCCAACGGGGCTCGAGTCACCGACTATGCTGATCTCCGGCACCGCGCAGACGCCGTAAGTGTCTCAAGACACTGAGCGCACCACGGCTTGGGCCGTCGAAATCGAGCAATCGGGCAGGCGCGCACTGTCTCCCGCCAGATGAGACACTGCGCTGTCCCAGATCAGTCGTCGCCGGTACGAATGCCGAAATCTCCCAGCTTTCGATACAGCGTGGCCCGACCGATGCCGAGCGCCCGGGCCGCACGCAAGCGGTTCCCCCCGGTTTTCTGGAGGGCTGCCTCGATTGCGGAGCGCGAGATCGTCTCGCTGCGCGGCCGCTTGGACGTGCTGGCTTCGCGAATCTCAGGAGGCAGGTGTTCCACCGCAATGCGGCGGCTGCGGCATTTGATGACCGCGAACGCCACCGCGTTCTCCAGTTCGCGCACGTTGCCTGGCCAGCGGTATTCCAACAGGCAGTCGATCGCCTCCGGAGCGAAGCCATCGATGGACTTGCCTTCCTGAATGCGGACGCGCGCGAGAAAATGTTCCGCCAGCAGCGGCACGTCGGTCCGGCGCTCGCGCAACGGCGGGACGTGGATCGGAATCACGCTCAGACGGTAGAAGAGGTCCTCGCGAAACGACCCGCGGTGCACCAGCGCCCGCAGGTTACGGTTGGTGGCCGCAAGAATGCGACAGTCCACCGGAATGGTGCGCGCTTCGCCCACGCGCTCGATCTCTTTCTCCTGCAAGACGCGGAGCAGCTTCACCTGGGTGCTCAGCGAGAGTTCGCCAATCTCGTCGAGAAAGATGGTGCCGCCACTCGCCAGCTCGAAGCGGCCAACCTTGTCCCGCAAGGCGCCGGTGAAGGCGCCACGGACATGCCCGAACAGCTCCGACTCCAGCAGGCCCTCGCTCAACGCCGAGCAGTTCACTTTCACCAGCGGCCCGGCGGCCCGGCGGCTGGCGTGGTGGATGGCCTCGGCCACCAACTCCTTGCCGACGCCGGTCTCACCAAGCAGCAGTACCGTCGCCTCCGAGGCCGCAACGTCTTCGATCTGCTCGTACAGCGCGCGCATCGCCGGACTGCGACCCACCAGGTTGGCGAACTCGCTGTGACCGCGCAGCTCGGTACGCAGCCGTGCGAGTTCCGTGATGTCACGGAACACCACCACCACCCCCATCGGGTCCCCCGCAGGCGCCCGCACCGTCGACGTGTTCAGCACGATCAATCGGCGTTGGCCGTCCGGACGTTGGATCATCACCTCTTGATCGTGCACCCCCTCCCCACCAACCGCACTGCGCTCCACGGCGCAGCCGTGTCCGCAAAGAAAACCGTGGAAGATCTCGTCGCAAGTGACCCCGATGGCGTTGCGGCGCTCCCAGCCGGTGATCTGCTCGGCGGCGGCATTGAACCGCGTCACCCGCATCGCCGCATCGCACACGAGCACCCCGTCAGACATGCTGTCAAACACCGCGTCGAAGTACCGCTTCTCCGCAGCCAGTTGCTCCGCCTCCGGCGAGAGCCCTGTCTCGTGTCTCATGAGTCATTTCTTAGCCTTAATCTGAAATGAACCCAAGTCGACAATCGAAAGTTTGGAGACGACGGTTGCGGTTCACCGCGGGTTGATGCATGACCTGAGCCGGACACCGTGACATCACTCTCGGAGGAGGAGACGCTGATGGACGTCGTCAAGCAGTTGGTGGAAAGTCGCCCCGACTTTTTTTCCGCGCAGAACGCCGGGCTCAGCGTGCATCTGGAGCGCGCCGTACGCATCAATGACTTCATTCACATGTCGTACGGCTCCTCGAATGCCTATATGGTAGTAACCAATGCGGGACGCGTCATCATCAACACCGGCATGGGGTACGAGGCGCCGGTGCACAAGAAGCTGTTCGATGCCGTGTGCCCGGGGCCCACGCCGTTCATCGTGCTCACCCAGGGGCACGTGGATCACGTCGGCGGCGTGCGCCATTTCCGTGAACCGGGCACGCAACTGATCGCGCAGCGCACCAACGGGGCCTGTCAACGCGACGACGGACGCATCAAGACCATCCGCATCGCCCAAGCCTACATCTGGTTCAAGGAGACCATCGATCAATCCGTCAAGCTCGCGGCGCAGCAGCCCGAGCTGTTCACCCCGGATGTACCGACACCGGACATCACATTTGACGACCATCACCGGTTCGCGCTGGGCGGCCTCGAGTTCGAGATCCTCTCCACGCCGGGCGGCGAAACCATCGACAGCTGCGTGGTGTGGCTGCCGCGACAGCGCATCCTGTTCTCTGGCAATTGCTTCGGCCCACTGTTTCCGCATTTCCCCAACATCAATACCATCCGCGGCGACAAGTATCGGTTCATCGAACCCTATCTGGATTCGCTCCGGCGCGTTCGTGCGCTGGAGCCCGAGGTCCTGATCACCGGCCACTTCGATCCGATTACCGGCCAAGGACTCATCCGCCAGTGCCTCGACCGGCTCGAGGCGGCGGTGGACTACGTGCACCGCGAAACCCTCGACGGCATGAATGCCGGCACGGACATCTGGACGTTGATGCGCGAAGTGCAACTGCCGCCGGAACTGTACGTCGGGCAGGGCTACGGCAAAGTCAGTTGGGCGGTGCGCACGATCTGGGAAAGTTACATGGGCTGGTTCAAGGCGCAGGCCACCAGCGAACTCTACCCCACGCAGCCAACGGATGTGTACAAGGACCTGGTGGGGCTCGCGGGCATCGCGGCCGTCATCCAGCGCGGCAACGACAAACTCCTCGCCGGCGACCCCGAAACCGCGCTGCTGTTGGCAGAGGCGGCGTTGGCCTCTGACCAAGCCAACCGTTCGGCCTTGCAGTTGTCCTTGGATGCCCACCGTGCCCTGCTCGCGCGATCACGCGCCATCAATTTCTGGGAAACGGGCTGGCTGCGTTTCCAGATCGGCAAATTGGAGGCGGTACTCAGCCAACGCTGACACCGGTACTGCACAAGGACGAAACACGACCGGCAAGGGGGAGGGAGTCATGGGACTACTGTTGGAAAACGCCAAGGCGTTCGTCACCGGTGGCGGCATCAGTGTGGGCCGCGCGTGTGTCGAGCTGTTCATGAAGGAAGGGGCCCAGGTCGCGTTCCTGGACATCCGTGAAGACCGCACCAAAGCGGTCATGCAGGCCACCGGTGCCCTCGGTTATGTCGCCGACATTGCGGATCGCGCCGCCGTCTTCGCCGCCGTGAATGACGCCGCGGCGAAGATGGGCGGCCTGACCGTGCTGGTCAACGTGGCGTCCGTCATGGAAGGCGGACGCGTGGTGGACACCACCGAAGCGCAGCTCGATCGTATGTTCGCGGTCAATGTCAAGGGCTACTACTGGGCCACGCAAGCGGTCGTCCCGCACATGCTGAAGGCAGGCAAAGGCAGTCTCGTCCAGTTCGGCAGTGTGGCCGCAACCCATCCCGGCTGGGGGGAATCATACGGCATCGTGAAGGCCAGCCAGCTGGCGCTGGCCTATCAGTGCGCCATGGAGTACGCCCCAACCATCCGCTCCAATGCCATCATCTGCGGCTGGATCGAAGACTCGCCCGCCTCGCGCTTGCTGCAGACGATCCCCGAAATCATTGCGCCCATCATGGCGGATCACCCGATGCACCGTGCGGCGACCTCGGCGGAGTTGGCAAACGTCTGTCTCTTCCTCGCCTCCGACATGTCGAGTTCGATCAACGGCGAGACCATCGTCGCCGACGGCGGCCAGACACGGACACAAGGCAATCTCAACGCCCTGATGCAAAAGATGGGACCGCTGTTCGCCGCCAATCCGGATCTGGTGGCAAAAAACATGAGGAATCTTGCGGCCGTCACGCCGGACGAGCTGATGGGCTAACGCTCCTCCCTTTGTTCTCCCCTGGTTCTCTGGCACGATGGGGTAACGAGAACACCTGTTCCGGGAGCCGAAAGGAGGCAGCCATGCTGTACATCGCGTTCGCGAAGAACCGCCCGCACACGGGTGCCGGCAGTGATATGCAGGCCAAGTCGCGGAAATGGTGGAACGAAGGCGCGCGGCCTGCGGGAATGAAGACCGTGGCCTTTTTTGGCGCCGTCGGCAGCGCCACGCACTCCGTCATCGTCTTCGAAGCCGCGAACCATGAGGATATTCGCACCATGATCAACTACTGGAGCGAATTGGATTTTGATGTGCATCCGGCCGTCGACCTCGCGGCGGTCTTCCGGAAACAGGGGATGCACGTCGGCTAGCGTGCGGCGCCGGCGCACCGCCGCGGCCCCGCATCGCCACACGGTCGCCGTTGGCACGCTGCCCGTCGCTAGACCGGGACCACCCGGATCTCGAGCCGCTCGCGTCCGCGCAGCGGCGTCCACGCCGCCCAGTCGGACTCATCGCCGTCAAACTCGATCGTGCGGAAGCGTTCGAGCAGCGTGCTGAACACGACCCCTCCCTCCAGGCGCGCCAGGTTGGCTCCGACACAGTAGTGAACGCCGTGGCCGAATGAGAGGTGATCGTTCTCTGTCCGCCCAACGTCGAATCGGTTGGGATCCGCGAAGCGTTCCGGATCGCGATTCGCCACCGCCAGCATCAGCACAACGAACTGGTCCGGAGCGATCGACACGCCGGCGACGGACATCGCCTCCCTGGCGATCCGGGAAGTGAAGGTGATGGGAGGCTCGTAGCGCAACATCTCGTCCACCGCCCGCGGGATGAGCGCGCGGTTGGCGCGCAGGCGGGAAAACTCATCGGGCTGCTTCAGCAATGTGTACAGGCCGTTGCCGATGAGGTTACGGGTCGTCTCGTGGCCGGCAAATTGCAGCTGCACAACCATCGCCACGAGTTCCTCGTTCGAGAGCCGATCGCCCGCTTCTTCCGCGTGGATCAGCGTGGTCAGCAGATCATCGTTCGGCCGGCGCCGCCGCTCCGCAATCATGGCCAGCACATAGGCGTTGAACTCGTCCATTGCCGCGTCACCGGCCCGGCGCGCCTCGGCGTCCGGCATCCCGGCCGCACGGCTGAGCGCCTCGGTCCAGCGGTGCATTTGCTCCTGATCGATGAACGGGACACCGAGCAGCTCGCAGATCACGCGTAAAGGGACCAGCCGCGCGAAGTTGTGCACGAACTCGACCCGCCCTGCCGCCGCCACCTCATTCGTGAGCTCCGTCACGATGCGTGTGACCAGCGGCCGAACGCGCTCAACCTGACGCGGCGTGAACGCGCGGTTGACCAGGCGCCGCAAGCGATCGTGATCGGGTGGATCCAGCATCACCACGTTGCGCCGGGTCCATGTCACGAAGGCGCCTTCGGTCCATCCCTGCAACTCGAAATATCGCGCCCCCATGGCGCCGAGCCGTTCGTCGGCCAGGCCCGCGCGGCAGTCGGCGTAGCGCAGGAGCATCGGTGCCCCGAGTTGCGGCACGTAGGCCGCCCGGCAACCGCCATCGAGCAGGGGCTGCATGGTGTCCTGCGGATAACGCCACCATGCTTCGGACATCTCCACCTCGGGAAGTGCGACGGTCGTCCTCATCCCAGACCTCAACGTACACCATCTTGCCACTGGTCATCGCTCACGCAAGACGCATCGCCGGCGATTCCCCCCAGCCCGCGTTGTTGGCACGGGGGATCTCGGGCGTCCGCCGCCGACGAGCCCCGGGTATCTTGACGCATGTTTGCCAATCGGTGAGAGTAAAACATTCCCCAATTCATCCGGCCGTTCGCTGCCGTGAACCCACCGGTACGGACGACACGGGAGGCATTTGATGGGCCAGACGACAAACGGGCGGGCAGCACTGTCGATTCCGAACGGGTGGTTCGCGGTCGCGTGGAGCAAAGATGTCGAGGTCGGTGGGGTCAAGCGGATCCGCTACTTCAACGAGGAATTGGCACTTTTTCGGACGCGTTCGGGCGAGCCCAAGGTCCTCGACGCCTACTGTCCGCACCTCGGCGCGCACCTGGCCGAGGGCGGTCGGGTGATGGGCGAGACGATTCGCTGCCCCTTCCACGGCTGGCAGTTCGACGGATCGGGTCGGTGTACGCACATCCCCTACTGTGACCGCGTCCCGCCGAAGGCGGTGCTCCGCAGCTGGCCGGTCGTGGAACGCGACTGCATGATCTTCGTGTGGCACCACGCGGAGGGTAAACCACCAACCTGGGAGGTGCCGCGGATGACCGAGTTGGAGGACCCGGAGTGGACGCCGCCGCGGTTCTTCGACTTGGAGGTGCCGGTGCATATGCAGGACATGGCGGAAAACAACTGCGACCCGGTCCACTTCCAACTGGTGCACGGCGCTCCCGAAGTCTGGCCGCACATCATTTCCTTCGGCGAGGACGGACGCTTCATGCGCGTGTCGAGCCGAATGAAGCGCGAGACCCCGGCCGGACTTCTGGAAATCGACCTTGTACGCGACACGTGGGGACTCGGCATATCCAGTGTCCGCTGGGACGGGATCCCCGGCGCCGGGTTTCTGCTGTTCTCGTCCACCTCACCGATCGACGACCAACACACCCACTCGCGCTGGCTGTTCACGGTCACCAAGAACATGGCGGACGTCGCCGGGGAGGAATTCATCGACGGCATGTCCACCGGAGTGCTGCAGGACATGCGCATTTGGAGCAACAAGATCCACCGCGCCCAGCCCGTGCTCTGCGCGGCCGACACGCATCTCGCCGAGTTCCGCCGCTGGGCGAAGCAGTTCTACTCGCGCCCAGCCGCTGGCGCCGCAAGTTGACGCAACACGGAACTGGAGCCATGGAACGGTATCTCGTCATTTCGTCCGACTGCCATGCCGGCCTCCCGCCGGAACAGTACCGCGACTACTTGGACCCGCAATACCGGGAAACGTTCGACGCCGCCCTGCCCATCCAGATCGAGGAGACGGATAAGGCGGCACGGAAATTCCTGGTCGCCGACGTCAACCGCGAGTGGCGCAAGGGGCGGGAGCGCCAGCTGACTGGCGCCTGGGACCACGACGAGCGGATCAAGGTATTGGATGCCGACGGCGTCGCGGGTGAAATCATTTTCCCGGACGGCATCACCGAGTTCAACATGCCGCCGTTCGGGGCGGGGCTGAGCTTACCGACCGAGAACGTCATCCCCGAACTGCAGTGGGCCGGCGCGCGTGCCCACAACCGTTGGCTGGCGGAGTTGTGCGCCCAAGCGCCCGAACGGCGCGCGGGGATCGCCATCGCACCAATCCTGTGGGACGTCGACGAGGCGCTCAAGGAGATTCGCTGGGTCAAGGAGCACGGGCTGCGCGGCATTTTGATCCCGTCGATGTGGGGCAGGCTGCCCGCGTATCATCACCCCAGGTACGAACCCATCTGGTCCGCCTGCGAGGACCTGGGAATCATCATCCATTTCCACTCGGGCGCGGCGCCAATGGAGGACTACGGCGAACTCGTCGGCATGATGGGGATCTACATCACCGAAGTCGCCTGGTGGTCGGCGCGCCCGCTCTGGTTCCTCATCTGGGGCGGCGTGTTCGAGCGCCATCCCAAGCTCAGAGTTGCCATCACCGAGTCGACAACCGTCTGGGTCCCCGAACTCCTGCAGTTGCTGGACTTCCGCTACGCGGAAACCCATTTCAGCGCCAAGTTGGGGGATTACCGCAGCCAACTGAAGATGAAGCCGAGCGAGTACTTCCGCCGTCACGTGTTCCTGGGCGCCTCGTGCATGCCGCGGCGCGAGGTCGACATGCGGCACGAGATCGGCGTGGAAAACATCATGTGGGGCAGCGATTTTCCACACCCCGAAGGGAGCTGGCCCTATACCCGCGAGCAGATGGTCGACGCCTTCCGCGGCGTGCCGGAACCCGAATTGGTAGCGATGCTGGGCGACAACGCGGCGCGGCTGTACGGCTTCGACAGCGCCAAGCTCGCGCCCCTGGTCGCGCGCATCGGCCCCGAAAGACACTTGTTTCACGCCTGAGCCTCTGAGTCTGAAAGTCATCATAATACGATGCAAACATTTTCGGGGGCTGCTTTGGACTTTGGACTTTCGACTTTGGACTCCGGGCAACGCCCGTACTGAGCAAGGGAGAGAATCGAGATGGCAAAGCTCCGATACGTCAAGACGCCGGCGGAACTCGCAATCGCCGCCAAACTGAATCCCGAATTTCTGCCGAACACCACCCGGCAGGTCCGCGCGGTTTACGCGACCGACCCGGAGGTGGTGGCCGCCATCCTGCCGCCGCCCCTCCGGCCGACCGACCGCCCCGAGGTCGGTATCACCATCTCGCGCGTCTCGATGCACCTGGCACCCGGATTCGACATCGACATTGGCGCTGCCGTCTTCGGTGTGCGCACGACCTACGACGGGGTCGAGGGTCTCTACATGGTCACAATGCCGATGTCGACCGAGAGCGCTGTGGTTGGCGGTCGCGAAACTTTCGGCGAACCTAAGAAGCTGGCGCAGGTCGATTTCCAGCACACCGAAGATGCGGTGTCGGCCTCCATCACCAGGCAGGGGGTGACCTACATCGAGGTCCACGGCCGGGTACAGGAGCCGCTCGGCCACCGCTCGTTCACCGACTACTCCTACTGCTTCAAGTGCCTTCCCGCGCTCGACAAGGGGAAAGCCTTGGAGTTCGATCCGCTCTTGGTCCGCCTGGAATGGCGGCAGCAGTTCGCGGTTTCGCGGATGACGGGCGAGGTGATCCTGCGCGAGTCACCGTTCGACCCGGTCGTGGATCTGCCCGTGCGTAGCCTGGTCAGCATGACGTACGAAGAGGGTACGAGCCACAGCAGCGGCAAGGTCGTGCGCAGCATTCCCGCCGAGTGGCTAGTACCCTACCTCCACCAACGCTACGACGACATCACGCCGATGCTGGCCGCACTGGCGGAGCGTGACGCGGGCGGGGCCGCGCAACCCCATGCGTGAGTTCGGTGGCAAGACCGCCGTCGTGACCGGCGCGGCCAGTGGCGTCGGACGCGCACTCGGCCGGCGTTTTGGGCAAGCAGGCATGCGCGTGGTGCTCGCCGACGTCGAGTCGGCAGCGCTCGAACGGACTACGGCCGAACTGCGCAGCGAAGGGCTGGATGTCACCGGCGTGGTTACCGATGTGACGCGCTACGATTCGGTCACGGCGCTGGCACGACACACGTTTGACACGTACGGCGCGGTGCACCTGCTATGCAACAATGCCGGCGTGGGCACCAACGAGCTGCACACGATGCTCTGGCAATCGGCGGCCAGCGATTGGCGATGGGTGCTGGCGGTGAACGTGTGGGGGGTTCTGCATGGGATCAAGGCATTTGTGCCGACGATGCTTGAACACGGGGAGGAAGGGCACGTCGTCAACACCTCCTCCGGCAACGGCGGACTGTTCCCCCTGCCGATGACGCCGATCTATGCCACCAGCAAGGCTGCGGTGACGACGATCTCCGAAGTGCTGCACTACCAGTTGCAGATGGTGGGAGCGAAACTGAAGGCGTCGGTGTTGTTTCCCGGGCCGCACACGGTGAACACCAACATCTTTCAGAGCGCGCGCAACCGGCCCGCGGAATTTGCGCCGGAGTCCACGCCCGCGCCCGCACCGACACTGGAAGATCTCCGCGCCATGATGGAGAGCGCCGGCCGCGCCTTTCAGGTCACGCAACCCGGGGAAGTCGCCGAGTACACCCTCGCCGCACTGCGCCGCGATCAGTTCTGGATCGTGCCGCCAAGCGCGGAATCGGACGCCAGGGTACGGGAGCGCATGGAGAGCATTCTCGCACGCCGAGACCCGGTCCTGCACCTGTGGTAGCGGCGCCAGTCGGCCGCGACCAAACGGCGAGCGTGCGTACCATATCTCACGCCGGGTAGTACCGGCTCAGCTTGTCCACGACGCAAGCAGGACGCGCGCCGCCCTCCAGCTCAATGGTCAGACGGACCATGATTTCAACGCCGTCCTTGACGTCGCGTGCCTTGATCAGCTC
>JAGDMS010000398.1 GCA_017860575.1 Deltaproteobacteria bacterium
GCTACCCGTAACGGATCAACACGGCGCGACTTCACGTGAAGAGACATGCCGTGGCTAGTCCCTATTAACGGGCTAATTGCCATGAGAGCCGCTATCAGACATTCCCCGCACCCCGGACGTTGCCCGAAAATTCCGGACGCCCTATATACGGCGCACATAACCGGCCTGTCAAACACCAACAGCACCAACAGGCGCCGCCGCGAGGCGCCAGCGGAAGGCTGCGGTCCGGCCGGCTGGTGGCCTGCGGCGTGGCGGCGAATACACCACCGCGCCGCAGGCATGATTTCAGACCTGATTGCGGCCAGCGATCTCAGGGGGACCAGAGGCTGGCAGGCTCCTCCACCCCGTCGAAGATGGGCAGAGCGCTCGGCAGCCAGGCGGGCGTTCGGGCGGGCGCTGGCGCTGGCGCCTCGACCGGCAGCCCGAGGTGATGCAGGATCTTCTCTATCACCGGCGGGTCGTCAACGGTCGCGAGCAACCGTAGGCGGCCACCGCATTCCGGACAGGCCAACACGTCGATGGCAAACGTCCGCCGCAGAAGATCAGCCCACGCACTACCGCAAGTTCTACGCGACGCGGCACACGTTCATTACCCTGGCGCTATCCGAGGGCGCCGATGCGTATGGCGTGGCACGCTACGCCGGCACCAGCTTGAAAACGCAACGGTCGCGTCCACCGTTGCCTTTTGCGCCGAAAAAGGTAGCAAAATGAGGCGTCCCCGACGGGATTTGAACCCGCTCGCGCCCGCCCTACCCTGCGCAGCCTAAGCTACTGAAAGTCCAGGCAAATCCTGGATGTACCGCCTCGGCGCCAGGGCTATCACTCGTCCCGGAACGTCCCGAAACGTCCCGCAAAAACCGAAACCGTTTCGGGTCGGTGGTGCGTGGATTTGCGTTATAGGCGGGGTTCCCGCCGGACGCTGGGCGAGGTACGTCGCGGGCGTGAAGCTGCGGCACTGGGACGACGCATGATGACAACGCAACCCAACGCGTTCCAGGATAGCGTTGCGGGCCATTGTTCCGATAGCCCGTGTCACATTCGATGGGTTGAGCCCGCGTGGCCCTTCCAACGGTTGCCTCTTCGGCCGGGTCATTTCCACATGCACAGGAAGCCTGCAGGGGCTCGACGTAGGTCGACTGTCGTAGCGGCGGGCCGTCCCGTGTGCCGCGTTCGATGTTGCGTTTCTCACCGTCAGCGCCCGGCGCACTGGCCGGCCAGCATCCGAGTGGAGGAGGCCGGCACGACACGTTCACCGCAGTTGGTACGCCCACGAACGGCGTATCGCCGCGGCCTCGGCCGCGACGGCGCGTGGGGACGACGACCGGGCTCCGATGCGCGGCGTGTCTCGTCGCCAGCGCACACCTGGCGCGTCGTCGACACGGGCCTGGCCTCCGGGCTAATCTCTACACTCGTCATTGATCCCGATACCCGGACGAAGTCCTACGCTGCGGCCGGCTCACGCGTTCGTGATGCGGGATGAAGAGCCAGCTTCGCTTCGACACCCACGACCGCGCAAGATGCAAGGTTCATGCATAATGCACGCTGCGCATCGTGCAATTTGCACGCTGCATCGGGCGGAACCGTTGATACTCGCCGAACGCGTATACCGCACGGGACCGGCACGAATTCCGCTGCTCGCCACCGTCCATGCACATCACAGACTTGGTATCGGAAGACCGCGTCATCCCCGCATTGAGCGAACAGACCAAAGACGGGGTTTTGCGCGAGTTGGTGGACCCCCTAGCTGCCGAACACCCAGGCATCGATACCGACCAGCTTTTGGCCATGCTCTGGGAGCGGGAGCGACTCGGCAGCACCGGGATCGCCGAGGGCGTGGCCATTCCGCACGCCAAGCTGCCGGGGCTGCCCAAAGTGATCGGCGTGGTCGGTCGCCACCGGCAGGGCATTGATTTCGCGTCGTTGGACGGCACGCCCACGAAGCTGTTTTTCTTGCTGGTGACGCCCGCGGAAGCTGCCGCGCAGCATCTCAAGGCGCTGGCCCAGGTGTCGCGGTTGGTGAAGGACGCCGTGTTTCGCGAGCGCCTGATGACGGCCACGGATCGGCACGAGCTGTATCTGCAGATCACCAGCCACGACGGACAGTCGTAGGCGCGCACGTAGCGCACCGAGACCGTGGCATTACTCCCTGACGTGCGGCGCGGCGCGCTGCCGGCTCGTCGAACGCCGCCGCAGATCATCGTGCTGACGAGCGCCATGCTCGTCTTCATCTCGTTCTGGCGGGCGGCGGCGATCGTCCTGTGCGATTTGGCGTCGACGGCCTACTACATCGGCGGCATCGTCGAGCAGGCCATCGGCAAGGCGGCACCGTGGTACATCTTCGGGGTGATGGCGTTCTCGTACGCGGTGCGGGGCGTCTACATCGAATCCTGCGCGATGTTCGTGCGGGGCGGCGTGTACCGGGTCGTCAAGGAAGCGATGGGTGGCACGCTCGCCAAGCTGTCCGTGTCCGCCTTGATGTTCGACTACGTGCTGACCGGCCCGATCAGCGGAGTCTCGGCGGGGCAGTACATCGCCGGCCTCATGAACGATCTCCTGGGTGTGATGCATGTCCCGTTCACCTTGCCACCGGCGGAGACCTCGGCCCTCATCGCGGTCGCCATCACGATCTACTTCTGGCGGCAAAACATCCTCGGCATCGAGGAGTCGAGCGACAAGGCGATGAAGGTCATGGGGATCACAACAGTGATGGTGGTGGTGATGATCGTCTGGTGCGGTCTGACGCTGGCGATGCGCGGGGCGACCCTGCCGCCGGTGGGGCTGCATTTCAGCAACGATGCGTTGGGCTGGCTCGGTGGCACGGCGTGGGCCAAGACCGTTGGGACCATCGGGATCGTCATCGCCTTCGGCCATTCGATCCTAGCCATGAGCGGGGAAGAATCGCTGGCACAGGTCAACCGCGAGATTGCGCACCCGAAAGTCGCCAACCTCAAACGGGCCGGCTTTGTGATCTTCCTCTACAGTATGCTGATGACCACGCTGATCTCCTTTTTCGCGGTCATGATCATCCCGGACACTGTGCGCATGAGCACGTACAGCGACAACCTGATCGGCGGGCTCGCTATGTACGTCGTCGGGCCGCTGTCCGTGCGCCTCGTCCTGCGGGTTTTCGTCGTGATCGTCGGCTTCCTCATTCTGGCGGGGGCCGTCAATACGGCCATCGTCGGTTCCAACGGCGTGCTCAACCGGGTGGCCGAGGACGGCGTCTTGCCGGACTGGTTCCGGCACCCGCATCACCGCTACGGCACCTCGTCCCGCCTCATCAATCTGATCGTGGGCCTGCAGATCTTCACAATCCTCGCCAGCCGCGGCAACGTCTACGTCCTCGGCGAGGCCTACGCGTTTGGGGTCGTATGGAGCTTCGTCTTCAAGGCATTGTCGATGGTGGTGTTGCGTTTCAAGGGCCGCAAACCCCGGGCGTGGAAGGTGCCGCTCAACCTGCACGTCGGCGGCGTCGAGTTGCCGATCGGCCTCACGTTGATTTTCCTTGTCCTGTTGGCAACCGCCTTGGTCAACCTCTTTACCAAGCGGGTCGCGACCGAATGGGGGATCGGGTTCACCATCGGCCTCTTCGCCATCTTTGCCTTGTCCGAACGCTTCTGGCGCCACAAACATGATGCGGCCCACCAGCTGGAAAAATTCAACGTCGGCTACACGCCGGAGCTCGATCCGGTCCGGCTGGGGCTGGGCAGACGGCCGTGTCGCATCGTCCCGGTGCGAGATCCGAACAACTTCAGTCACCTCGACCGCGCGCTCAAGGAAGCCGAGCACCACAACGTCGATCTGGTCGTGCTGACGGTGAAAGTGGAACGCGGGCTAGCAGCCAATGATGACAATCCACATTTCACCCCCGAGGAGCAGAACATCTTCACCGCGGTCGTTAACCTCGCCGAAGCGCATGGAAAGACCGTGCTCCCGCTCGTCATCACCTCGAACGACGCCCTGTTCGCGATCGCACGCACGGCGCAAGAGCTGGGGGCGGAACAAGTCATCATGGGCCGCTCGGCAAAGTTTGCGCCCGATTTTCAGGCGGAATCCTTCGCGTTGCGCTGGGGGCAAGTGGAACCGGACGCCGACCGGGAAGTCGTCGTGCGTGTGATGTCGGAGCGGGAAGATCTTCGCTTCGAGATTTGATGCGGCCGCGGTCTAACCGGAGGCCGCCCCCTCGTCAACTCGCCGCTGCGCGTCCGCCCCTAACAGTAAGGCGATCTTGAGGGATGCTGATATGGCCGATCTCATCCAACTACCTGTGTCACCGCAGAGCGACCCAAGGGGCGAGAAAGTCCGCGCCCTCCTCAATGCGCACCGTGCTTTGGAGCACGCGAAAGCGGCGCGCGTAGAGGCGATATAGGTTGGATTTGGCCGAAACGCTGGGCGAGGTACGTTTCCGGCGTGAACGTGGGGCCTACCAGCTCCGCACGCGTTTGGAATGGTATAGCGGGCGACAACAAAGAAGAAGAATTGCTGCCGGCCGGCTAGATTGGAGGTAGATCAGTCGACCAAGGCG
>JAGDMS010000399.1 GCA_017860575.1 Deltaproteobacteria bacterium
CCGATGATGACCTCTGCGATGATAAGCAAAGGGAATGCTATAAAAAATCTGGCATAAGCCGCGAAATCCAGCAGGAATGACTGCTCCGGCGTGGGACCGAGGGCTACCCCCTCGAGGAAGGAAAGTACGAGCATCGGAAACCATGTTATACAAAGGAAGATGATAATCCTCCGGGCGATGGATGGTTCCTCTTTGATCACGCCGATCCTGTGCATGAGCCTGTAAGCGGGTCCGCCTCTTTCAAAGTACAGATGGGCCTCGCTTGCCATTACCGGGAGTGCCATTTTAAAACCCCGCCTTCATGATCGGTAGACCCTGTTCACCGTGAAAGCCTTATCCATAATGCCGAACGGAGGCCGACCCGAATGTGACGATTCGCTCGGACACCCACCTGAAGTCAGGAGAACCGTCCATTGCCGCCTTCTCGACAGCGGGCGGCCAGCGCACATCGACAACCTCGCTTTTGGGGCAGTAGGAACGAATAGTGCGCTACTTAGCGGAGGGTACTGCTGTTGCCGCACCTGAGCGCGGCGGGGCAGCTACGATTCTGACCCCGACGTCCTTCATCAGCCTCTGGAAATCGGGCGACTCCATGATGATCTTCCCTGCAGCGGCGCGCAGGCGGTCGACGGCCTCGTCCGGCAGGTAAAAAGACGTGGGCAGTTCATTAAGGTAATCGATTTCCGCCTTGTCCTTCAGCGCGGCGAACGACACGTCGATGGTATAGATCGTCACGTCCGGCGTACGCAACGCGGTCGTCACTTCAGCATCCTTGTTCGCGGCAAATGCAGGCGACTCCCGGACCCGGCGCATGGATTGCCACCGTGCCTGCTTGTCCCTCAACAGCTCCGTTGTCTCGTAGGAATAGCGATCGATGGGAACGCCCGCCGCTTTCAGCAGAATCTCCAGCGTGCCCGGCGGGGATTCCGACTTGTCCCATCCCATTTTCGGCGAGGACATTGAATTGACGACAAAGACGACGACCCTGCGTACATGGTCAAGTGGCGTGGGCTGACCGATTAAATGCAGCGCTTCCATGATCTCCAGGGTATCCAGCACGCTCCGCATGCCGAGGTTGTCCGAAACGCCCCCGTCCACGAGATGGATGTAGGGCCGGTTGACGCCGTCAGCGAACTCCGCCTCTTCCTTTACGTGGCGGGTTACGCGCGCGGCAGGCCGGGGCGGCTCGACGGCGTCGATAAACGGTTTGATCCAGGCGGGCGGCGCGTAGCCGCAAGTGCCGCCATAATTGTTGAGCGTGATGGGCGAGAGCACCACCGGTACTGCCGACGACGCGGCAGCGGCACGGGAAAGACGAACCGCACTCAGATCCGAGCAGAGCGCGTCGAAGGCGGCCTGTGTAAAGGGCAGACGGGCGCCCGTCGTGATGTCGGTGGCCGCCGGGATGATCATCGGGC
Organism: Deltaproteobacteria bacterium; assembly: GCA_017860575.1. Classification (GTDB taxonomy): domain Bacteria; phylum Desulfobacterota; class Binatia; order HRBIN30; family HRBIN30; genus JAGDMS01. Next base: position 1,419 of record JAGDMS010000399.1, read on the forward strand.
CTTTCCCGCGATCGAGGTCACCGAACGTCGCGCCGTTGAACAGGATCTCATCGTATAAATCGGCCGCCATCTCCGAACGGCCCCAGCCGCTCGACCACAGGGATGGCCAGTTGGCCGGGTTGATGGTGCGGGAGGTGATCTCGCCCTGCACGTCGCGCTTCAGGAAGCGCTTTTCGTAATCGTCAAACAGCTTGTCGCCGTAGAGGCCGTAAGCAAGCGCCGTAAAGCTTCCGCCCGACACGCCGGTGATCACGCCGACAAAGTCGAGCAGGCGTGCCTTGTCGCCTTTCGGTCCGACGATTTCGGTATCCCGCAGGAATTCGAGAACGCCGTACGAGAACGCGGCCGCGCGCGTGCCGCCGCCTGAAAAGGCGAGGATCGCCACGCCTTCTTTGCCCGGTGAAAACTGCGGGCGCGTGAGAGCTCGATAGCCGTAATTCGGGTCGAAGTGGGTAATCGGGGGGTTGATCGGACGGTGGGCGCAGCCGACGAGCATGAGGAACGCCGCAATGACCAGCAATGACGGCGTGCGCCATCGAGTCATGTATTCGCCGGATCGTTTCATTGTGATCTCCTTTCTAGAATCTTCGGGATCTACGTTTATCATATGTCATAAGGGATTCAAACGAAAGAAATGCCAACGCCAGGGCCCAAGATCAGTGTACAGGCCTGGAACCACAATCTCATTACCACGCCTGTCGTAGGCTTCACCTGACAGAACATCGCTGAGGCGCCACGTCCTTCCTCTCAGTTCATCCCACGGCACCCTGACGAGTGCCTGGGAGGATCCGGCCGAAAAATTCACAACGATTACGTAACGTTCCTCGTCCTTGACCCAGCACCAGGCCAGAATATTCAGGCTACTCTGATTGTCGGGCCAGCCGCTTTTCTCGCAGAGGCGCCATTCACCATTCCGAAAGACATCACGATTGATCTCTTGCAACAGACGTCCATAGAAAGCCGCTAGGTCATGATCGACCGGCTCTGCCGGTCGGCGGCCCAGAAAGACGGGCAACCTCACCTTCCTTCCCTCGAATTGCCCTTCGTGCAGAAGCCTGGCCCCGGGGAGTGTGAGAACCGCCAATGCCGAAGCGCGCCCTTTTCCGACCGGAAACGCGGCAGCGGCCCTCGGCTCATCATGGTTCTCGATGAACCGGACCATCCCCTCCTGGTAAGAAAGATCCGCCAGGAGGTGCAGACGCACATTCTCGGTTGCCCCGTGTTCCATCCGGTCGTAGAGTTTCTTGTCGTAGCAGTAGTCAAAACCCTGCTGTTGCAGTTCCCACTCCAGGTCCCAGTATGCCTCGGCAATGAACCTGAACTCCGGCCACTTCGCCTTGATCGCCGGGATGAGGGTGGGCCAGTAGTCCTCGGCGGGCCGCGCCCCGGCCCGGGCCCCCCATGTACGCTCGAAGATCGTGTTCAGCATGAGCATGGCCATGTCGCAGCGGATGCCATCGCACTGCCCGGCGATTTCCGCGACCGTCTGGATCACCGCCTGCCTGAGCCCGGGCTGAAAGGCGTTGAGCTGGAGCACATCGGGCCACGCCGGGAAGAAGGGGTCCCGTCCACAGGCAAACACCTTTCCTCCTGCTTCGATGAAAGACGCCGGATCCTTCTTCGCGTCGTCAGTGTTCCCCTGAACGAAGTATTCAGGGTGATTCATGACCCAGGGGTGGTCCGGAGCGACATGGTTCGGCACAAAATCGAGGATGAGACGAATGTCGCGCTTTGCGAGAGTTTTACGGGCTGCTGCGAGCCCCTGCGGACCGCCGAGGTGCCCATCGACGGCGTAGCGCCGCACGCAGTAGGGCGAGCCGACATTGTCCTCCGCCGAAAAGTCAGGAAGGGCTCTCCTGAAGTCCTCGAGGAGCCCCTCATTTCGCATGGAGATTTCAATCCCCGCCGGGCTTCGCTCCCAGACGCCCATGAACCACACGGCGTCGAAGCCGTGAGAGGCGATAGCATCCCACTCCTCAAGCGGAACCGTGGCGAGATTCACCGGCTTCTGGTATTTCCTGCTCAGATCTCCCAGCCAGACCCAGGTGTTGATTTCATAGATGACCGGGTGCTTGGGCCATGACTCCATCTCGCTCACTCCTTTCCGGAACCGCGGGCGAACGCGGCCCCTTTGCCAGCCTCAAGAGACTTTTTCGCATCGAGTAATCCGAAGAGCTGGATTGTCTTGGCGACCAACCCTGTCCATCCCGTCTGGTGGCTCGCGCCCAGCCCGGCGCCATTGTCGCCGTGGAAGTACTCGTAAAAGAGAATGTGATCGCGCCAGTGGGGGTCGTTCTGGAATTTCTCCGTTCCGCCATAGACGGGACGATTACCCTGTTCATTACGCAGGAAGATACGGGCCAGACGATCCGAGATCTCCTTGGCAACCTCGAAGAGGTTCATCAGTTTTCCCGAACCCGTGGGGCATTCGATTTTGAAGTTGTCGCCGTAGTATAGGTAGAAGTTCAGAAGCGCCCGTATGATGAGCGCGTTCACCGGCATCCAGACCGGTCCCCGCCAGTTGGAGTTGCCGCCGAACATGCCCGTGTTCGACTCCGCCGGCAGGTAGTCCACCTTGTACTCCTGGCCGTTCACGTGGAAGATAAACGGG
>JAGDMS010000031.1 GCA_017860575.1 Deltaproteobacteria bacterium
TTCGAGCTTCGTACGTATCGGGTTGGAGATGACGTAGCGATCGTTCGCTTGCTGAGCCGCGTTGGTTTTCGTTCGTGGAAACAGGGCACACTGAAGCGCTGGCTTTCGCAAGTGCTTCCGGATGGATGCTTCCTCGTCATCGAAAGGGGCACGAACCGTATTGTTGCCGTTACAATGGCCGCCCACCGACCCTCTCCCCTGCACCCGTTCGGAGGGGAGCTGTGCTGGGCGGCGGCAGATCCGGACTACCAGCGGAAAGGTCTGGGTCGGGCAACTTGCGCGGCAACGACCTGTCGCCTTCTCCAAGCGGGATACCGCCGCATTTATCTCAACACGGACGACTATCGACTGCCGGCCATCAACCTCTACCTCACCCTGGGGTATGTTCCCTTCCTCTTTGCGCAAGGTATGCCGGCGCGATGGGAGAGGGTGTGCCAGCAACTGGCGTGGGATTGGACGCCTGACAACTGGCCACAAGCCTCTCTCGGTAATCATCTCCTCGTCCAACGCGGACGTGTCCGCGGGGCAGGTTTCACCCGCTCGTGATCGCGACGGTCGCGTACCCGGTGCGGTCGCACACGACCGCCGGCACGAGCTGCCTTTGCTTCCTGGCACAGCCCTTGGCAGGCTAGATTCGATGACGCGCGATTGCCCGCAGAACGACGAACCGCGGCCGGTCGTTGCGCATATCAATTACCTCTTCTTTCATTCGACGCAGTCGTTCATCTACTTCTATCTCTCGCACTGTCGACGTACCCGCGCCATTTTTCTCACCCGCGCGCCTGAGTCGCCTTCCGTCAGCAACGTGATTCCCGCGGCGCTCGCCGGCGACTTCTATCTGTACGGCGCCCCGCCCGGGAGCCGGCGCATCAGTGGCCTGCTGTGGGCCTGTGGATTGAAGCTGCGGCGCGGCCTCACGCGGTTGCCGCCGAGACTCGCAGAGCCGCTGTTGGACGGCCTGCACCGGCGGATCGTGCCGCGACTGCGATCGGACTCGCACCCAGCCCGGTATCTGGGTTGGGTGGAGGAGATCGTCCGTCGGCGGGGCGCTCGCCTCATCCACGCGTATTTCGGCCCGGTCGGCTGGCGCATGCTGGCGCTGAAACGAAAGCTCGGGCTGCCACTGGTGGTGACGTTCCTCGGGGACGATATCGCGCCGAGCCTTGCCCCGTGGTGGTGGTGGCTGGTGCAATCGGGATCGGAAGCGCCGAACTGGCCCGAGCGGCTCCGCGAGTTGCTAGCAGAAGGAGACCTGTTTCTGGTGGAAGGGCCGTTCTTGCGACAGCGACTGCTCGACTTGGGCTGCCCGCCGGAGAAGGTCCAGGTCCAGCGCATTGCGCTGCCGGTGCACGACACCGACTTCCTGGCGGCGCACAGGCAACCGCAGGGGAGGGTCATCATCATGTTTGCCGGACGATTTTGCGAACAAAAGGGTCTGTTGTACGCCCTCGAGGCGGTCAGGGAGTTGTGGAGTGAACGACACGACTTTGAATTCCGTCTGATCGGCGATGAACAACTGACGGACGGGCGCTATGCCGCGCGGGTCTACGATTACATTCGCGATCATCGCCTGCAGGACTGCGTGCGACTGCTTGGGTTTCTCAGTCACGCGGATTACCTGCGGGAGATGCGACACGCTGACATCTTCCTGCACCCGAGCATCGTCGACGCAGACGGCGCCGGTGAAGGCGGAGCGCCCACGACCATCCTGGAAGCGCAAGCCCTGGGCCTGCCGGTGATTTCCACTGCTCACTGTGACATTCCGAACGTGACCGTACCGGGCGAGAGCGCGCTGCTGGTGCGCGAGCGAGACAGCCACGCGCTGGCAGATGCGCTCCGGCGCCTCGTGGATGATCCCGACAGGCGGGAGGCGATGGGACGGGCAGGCCGCCGGCATATCGAGAAGTTCCATGACATCGAGCAAGAGGCGCCGGTGCTCGAAGCGCGCTACTGCGCCCTGATCGAGCGTGCGACACGCTAGGTCAGTGACAGGTGTGTTGGTGCGCAGACGATGATCGAGAGCGTTCGCACCTGGCACCTGCTGCAAAGCATCCGGCGGAGCGCCCGGCAGTCGTGCCGCAATCTTCCGCGCATGCAGGAAGAACTCCTTCGGGCTGCGGTGGCCCACGGGTACCAGAACGTCCCCTTCTATCGCCGCGTCTGGGACGAGGCCGGATTCGAACCGGGCAGCGTGCAGGGCATCGATGACCTGAGACGCCTCCCGATCATCGCGGGCAGGCAGGTGCGCGAGGCGGTCAGGTCCGGGGAACTGTTGGCACGGGACGTCGACCCGTCGCAGTGCACGCTGTTCCATTCCACGGGCACGTCGGGGGTTCCGCTGGCCGTGCGGCGGCAAGCGCTCGAACGGCGTCTCTGGCGGGTTGCGGGGTTGCGTATGCTGCTCGAACACGGGTTCCGCTGGTGGCACGCAACGGTCCAGTTTGATCCGCCGCCCGGTCCACTGCACATTCTGCAGCAACTCGGGATCGTACGGACCACGTGGATACCCGGTACGCTGCCACTGCACGAGCAGTTGGACAGATTGCGCGCGGCACGGGCGCAGGCGGTCATCGGCACACCCACGAGGCTGCGCCGGATCTGCGGCGCGATCGAGGCCACCGGCGGCGGGGTACACAAGCCCAGGCACGTGTTCTCCCAGGGGGAGGTGTTGGATCGAGAAACGCGCGCAACGGTCCGGCGAGTTCTCGGCGCAGATCCGGTCAGTGTCTACGGCCTGACGGAGCTGGGATACGTGGCATGGCAGTGCGAGGACCACGAGAGTTTCCACGTGAATGCCGAACTGTTCGTAGTCGAGGTGTTGCGCGACGGCCGGCCCGCCCGCCCCGGCGAGCTTGGGGCGATCGTGGTGACCAACCTGCGGGGACGGACGATGCCCCTCCTCCGCTATGACACGGGCGACCTCGCAATCGCGGCCGACGGTGGCTGTCCCTGTGGACGCCCGCTTCCGCGGCTTGCATCGATAGAGGGGCGGCCGCAGGCATCGGTGCTGCTCCAGGACGGCCGAGTTGTCACGACCCGGGCGATCGTGGACCATCTGGCCGGCTCCCTCCGGCTCGATGAGTATCGGCTCCACCAGGAGACCGAGCGCCGCTTCCGGCTCGAAGTGGCTCCAGGGACGTTCGCGGAAGGACCAGGCGGCGCCAGCGGAGGTGCGGACCGATGTGAGAAGGCTCGGGTTTTGGCGGTCCTGCGCGAGCTTTTGGGCGAAGTGGACATCCGCATCGAGGTTGCCACCTCATGGGCGAGCGCCGGCGCGGAAAAAACGCACCCCGTGTCCTGCGCCCTCCCCCTACGTCTAGGCTGAGGCCTGCGGTGCGCCGTCAGTGCCATGATGGTGAGGGTGATGTTCTGGGAGCATCCCGACGGGAAACACGCGCCGTCGGTGACGAAGACGTTCTTCGCATCCCAGCACTGCCCGAACCGGTTGAGGACGGAGGTGTGCGGATCGTTGCCCATGCGCGCGCCGCCGATTTCGTGAATGGCGCTCCCCGGCAGGAACGCGCCGGATTTCGCCAGCAGTCGGCCCTGCCACAGGCGAAAGGCGGCGGACTCCAACAGCCTGCCAGACGGCGGCATGCGGATCTGCAAGCCGGCGACATCCGCCATTTCGCGCATCGTCCGCAGGGCGTCCGCGATCATCGCCGTTTCGTTGGACGAATGGCTACAGCTGATCCGTGCAACCGGGATGCCCCAGGCATCCTTGATTCGTGCGTCCACGCCGACGCTGTTCTCCCATCGCGGCAGCATCTCCCCGTGCGCCATGAAATACCAGTTTGGTGTTCTGCCGATTCCGCCCTGCACCGCGTAGCCGCGGCGAAAAGCCGGATGGCGGTGCGCGGTGTTGCGAAACCGTGGAATGTAGAAACCGCTCGCGTGCCCGAAGTCGTAGGGGTCGACGGCCACTTCCGTGTCCGGCGGTTCGTGTTGCGGCGACGGGCCACCGATTCCCGCCAGGACATGGTCCATGAAGTGGTGCCCGAGCAGGCCGGACGAGTTGCCGAGTCCCGCCGGATGGTGCGGGCAGGCGGAGTTGAACAGGATGCGCAAGGTCTCAATGGTGCTGGCGCACAGTAGGATCACCGCGGCCCGGGCTTCCTCGCGTTTCTTCGTAATTCGGTCGACGAAGGAGACGCCGGTGGGCCTGGCCGTCGTCGAATCGACTGTGATCCGGTCCACGACCGCCTCGCTGCGCAGCACCAGGCGCCCGGTGTCCTGTGCGGCGCGGATGGTGCGGGGCATGCGGCCGGGATCGTGCGTGACGACACGTGCAGCGATGACGCGGCGATCGGGGAAGGCGGTTTCCACCGCGCACTTGAGATTCGATTCCTCCTGGGTCATTGGAAACGGGCCGATGTATTTACCGTCGGGAACGGCGGGAATGCCGTCGGGAGAGCCGTACAGCTCCAGGAAGGTTTCGACCGCATCGTAATAGGGCGCGAGATCCGCATACGTGAGCGGCCAGTCCACGCCCTCTCCGTCGTGGCTGGCGCCTTTGAACTCGAGGTCGGACAAGCGAACGGCGAGCCGTGCCCAGGTATGGAGGCGTCCACCGACCTGCCTGCCCCGAAACCAGTTGAACGGCTTCCCGGACGGAGTCGTGTAGGGGTTTGCCCGGTCGTTCACGTAGAACCGCCGTGTGCGTCCATTGAAGGCGGGACAACGCATCTGGATGGGTTGCCCGGTGAGCCCTCCGAAGATACGGCTCACGATCCTGCGTTCGGCGGGGGCCAGCACGGGAAAATCCGCTTCCGCAGTAATCATGCGCCCCGCTTCCAGGAGCAGAACGGTCAAGCCCTTTTCGGTCAGTTCCTTCGCCGCCCAGCCCCCGGCCGCGCCGGATCCGACCACGATGGCATCGTAGGGGCGCTGGCCCAACATGTAATGCTCCCGCTGCAGACGGGCTTCAGGTGTGCGCCGCGAGGACCGCGACGATTGCGGCGCCGATCTGCTCCACCTGCTGCGCACTCAGTTCGGGGCTGACGTCGATGTGCACGGCCCGACGCAACAGGTCCAGCGTTGCTGGACACATGTCCGCGGAATACGTGACTTCCCGTGGATGTCGGTGCCAGGGCCCTCCCTCGGCGGACCAGGTGCGCTTACGCAGGATCGGGGTCCACGCGGTGAACGCGTGCAGATCGATGTGGTCGTGCGGCAGGTACGCCAGGTCCTGGTACAACGGGGAAGCCGGAACGTTCTCGTCAGCGAGTGCCGCGGTGACGCGTTTGGCGCTGTTCGGATCCGGAAGAAAAAAGATGAGAGCGATGGACGTATCTCCCCGGGAATCGTGAATCGTGCGAAATCGTCCGCCGCGCGCTCGCAGTCGGTCGCCGACCAGCTCCTTGAGGCGGGCCTTGCGGGTGCGCATGTCGTCCACCGTCTGCGCCAAGCGGCCCAACTGCACCAGCAACACCGCCGCGTGCAGCTCGGACATGCGCAGGTTCACTCCGGGCAGCCAGTCATCGAGCGAGACCCCGAGGTGTGGGCAGACGGCCGTGTCGTGGTACATCGCCGCACGCCGGTGGACCGTGCCATCCGACGTGGTGAGCATGCCTCCTTCCCCGGCGGTCATGATCTTGCTCATTTGAAAGCTGTGCGCGCCGACGTCGCCGATGCTCCCAAGGGGGCGTCCCCGGAAGCTTCCGCCGACGGCCTGCGCGGCATCCTCGACGACGCGCAAGTTACGGCTGCGCGCGAACGCGCTCAACCGGTCCATGTCTGCGGGCGCACCACGCATGTGCACGGCGATCAATGCCTTCGTGTACGGCGAAAGCTTTCGCTCGACATCGGCAGGGTCGAGCGTGAGTGATTCGTCGACCTCGGCAATGATCGGTACCGCCCCGACAGCGACGACCGCACTGGCCGTGGAAAACCAGGTGTACGCCGGAACGATGACCTCGTCACCCGGGCCGATGCCCAGCCCCACGAGCGCGCACACGAGGGCGCTGGTGCCGGAATTGACCGCCAGCGCATGCCTGGTGGCGAGCCGATTCGCGAAGGCTCGCTCCAACTCCCGCACCGTCGACGGCTGGAACGGTGAGAGCCCGTAGAATCGGAAGAGCTTCTTCGAACGGACCACGGCTCGAACGGCCTCGACGACGGCGGCCTCTTCCTGGTCGTCCATGCGCAGTGCCCCGGGAAACATCGGGGGCAGCGCGCTCGGCACTCGCGGCGGCCGGACAAACCAGCGGACCCGCCGCCGGAGCACGTTCAGCGCTTTGTGTGCGGTCTGTCTGTTCACTGTGGTCATCGTTCTCGTGAACGGCGTCTTGCCCGGGCGCGTTACGCTCCAAGCCCCCTCCGTATGATCACGCTGCGCGCGTGCTGTTTCCCCGGTACTCTGTCCGACGGCGGTGGAGAGCGCAAGCGCAAACGCGGCGGCTTGCGGCGATTGTGTCCGCAAGGGCGCACGAGCCGAGGCGCTGCCGGAAAGTGTTGGGGTGCAAGCCAGGGGAGCGTCAGCGGTTGCGCTGGTGGCTGTCATGGCAACGGGGAACGAAGATTGATAGACTGCGCGCGTTCGAGAGCAGGGATAGAGTGAACCCACAACCCCTAGCGCGCCTGCGCGGCGATCCCTCCGTGCTGCCCCCGGTTGCGGATCTTCGGTCATGACGCGTACTGCCCCGGGCTAGTCGCCGCGAATGCCCCCGCGGTCCATCCTCCTCCCGTACGAAGTCGAACCCGAAAGCCCCGTCGGCGGCAAGGCGCGAGCCCTTGCGGTTCTGTCGCAAGCGGGCCTGCCTGTGCCCGAGTGGTTCGTCGTGCCGCCCGAGGCGTTCTTCGCCAGCGTGCCGGATGATGTGGCCGCGGAGTTCCGACAGGCACCGTCCGCCGAAGCAGTGCAGGCGCTACTGCGCCGGGTCGTGATCGCGGGCGACGCCGTCGAACATCTCACTGCGGCAGTGGAACGGATCTGTCCAGACGGCGAGGCGTGCGCAGTTCGTTCCTCCGCGATCGAGGAAGACAGCGCCCGATTCTCGTTTGCCGGGCAACTCGACAGCTTCCTGTTCGTGCCGGCCGGCGAGGTGCCCGCGCGGGTTGTCGACGTGTGGCGCTCGGGATTCAGCCAGCGGCTGCTGCGCTATCGGCGTGAGGCCGGAATGGATGTCATGTCCGGCGTGCCGGCGGTGATTGTCCAGCGCATGATCGGCGGCGAGGTCTCCGGCGTGGCGTTCAGCGCCGATCCGGTGTCCGGGCGGCGTGGGATCGCCGTGGTTGCGGCGGTGCCCGGTCTCGGCAGCGCCCTGGTCTCCGGGGAAGCGGCCGCCGATACGTGGCGCGTCGATCGGCAGCACCGCATTGTCGAAGCGCGCATCGAAACGAAGCGGGTCATGCACCGGGCCGATCCGACACGGCCGGAAGGCGTCGCGCCCGCTGCCGTCCCGCCGCAGCTGTCGTCGGTACCTGCGCTCCTGGACGCGCAAGTGGAAGCCGTCGCCAGCCTTGCTCGGAGCGCGGAGGCGTACTTCGGCCGGCCGCAGGACATCGAGTGGACGATCGGCGACGGTCGCCTGTTCCTGCTGCAGAGTCGGCCGATAACCACGCTGGCCGACAAGCCCGACCCTGACGGCAGCCGCATGCTCTGGGACAACTCCAACATCATCGAGAGCTACAGCGGCATCACCACCCCTCTGACGTTCTCGTTCGCCCGCCGCGCCTATGAGCACGTGTACCGCGAGTTCTGCCGTTTGGCGGGTGTGCCGGAACCCACCATCGATGCCAACGCCGACATGTTCAGTTGCATGATCGGCCTCGTCCGCGGCCGGGTCTATTACAACCTGCTCAACTGGTATCGGCTGATGGCCTTGCTTCCCGGCTATGCGACCAATCACAAGTTCCTGGAGCAAATGTTGGGGGTCCGCCAGGGCCTGCCCGAAGGTCTAGTGGCGGTCCCGTTTCGCACTCGTGCGCGCGAGCGCCTGCGCGATCGCACACGGCTCGCGCGCACGTTCGTCGCGCTCGCGGTAGACATCCTAACGTTGCCGTGGCGCATGGACCGCTTCTATCAGCGCCTGAGCCTAGCCCTCGGGAGTGGGGCGGCGCAGCTGCCGGGGCTGCGGCCCGATGAACTCGTGGCCTACTATCGCGAGCTCGAACGGCAGCTGCTCACGCACTGGGACGCACCCGTCGTCAACGACTTCGGTACCATGATTTTCCACGGCCTCCTACGCAAACTGTCGACCGCCTGGATCGGGGACGCCGCCGGCACACTGTCGAACGACCTGCTGTGCGCCGACCGCGGCATGATCAGTGAGGAGCCCGCCCGACGCGTGCGCGCCCTGGCGCAGTTGGCTGCCGCGGACGGCGAGTTCGTGCGCCTGCTCTGCGCGGGGACGCTGCCGGCAATTCGTGATGAGCTGCGCCGCCATTGCGAATTCGACCGTGCGCTCGGCGACTACCTCGACAAGTTCGGCGATCGGTGCATGGAGGAACTCAAGCTGGAGAGCCTGACGCTGCACGACGACCCATTGCCCCTCTTGCGCGCCGTCGGACAATACGCGCGCAACCTCGGCCTCGGAACCTCGCCCGTGGCGACGCCAGCGGAGCTGCAGACCCGAAAGACCGCCGAAGCCCGCGTGGAGCAGGCGCTGGCGCGATACCCGCTGCGGCGCCTGACGTTCGGTTGGGTGCTGCGGAACGCCCGGGCGCGGGTGCGGGCGCGGGAAAATCTGCGTTTCGAACGCACGCGGGTGTTCGGACGCGCCCGGCAGATCTTCGTCGAACTGGGTCGGCGGTTCGCCGCCATCGACGGCCTCGAGCACCCGCGGGATATTTTCTACTTGGAGTTGGACGAGGTGCTCGGCTATGTCGAGGGCTGGGCGACCACGGCGAACCTGAAGGCGCTGGCGGTGCTCCGCAAGGCCGAGTTCGAGGCCTACCGCTCGCTGCCGGCGCCCGCCGACCGTTTCGAGACGCGCGGCCTGATTCACAAGGGCCACACCTTCGGCGCCGAACAGACCGGCGAGAGCATCACGGGCGAAACCCTGCAGGGGCTCGGCTGCTGCCCGGGCATTGTCCGCGGACCGGTGCGGCTGGTGCACGATCCCTCGAGCGCCGCCGTCCAGCCGGGGGAGATCATTGTGGCCGAGCGCACCGATCCCGGCTGGGTCATGATCTTCCCGGCCGCCTCGGGCCTGCTGGTCGAACGTGGCAGTCTCTTATCCCACTCGGCGATCGTGGCGCGCGAGCTGGGTCTCCCGGCCATCGTCTCGCTGGCGGGCGTCACGCGCTGGCTCACCGACGGCGACTGGGTGCGGATGGACGGCAGCACGGGCGTGGTGGCGAAACTCACGCGCTCCGAAGAACGGATGCGTGATGGAGCCGCCTGAGAGCCGGAGCGGAATTGCCGCGCGTGCCGACTTCTCGATCATCCGGTACGCCCAGTGCTGGGAGGATGCCGACGTGTTGCTGGAGGCGCTCGACATTCATCCCGGCGACCGTTGCTTCTCGGTCGGCTCGGGTGGTGACAACACACTCTCCATGCTCGTGTGTGCCCCGGCGGAGGTGTTGGCGGTCGATCTGTCGCCGGCGCAGGTCGCCTGTATCGAACTCAAAGCCGCTGGGTTCCGCGTGCTACCCCATGCGGCACTGCTGGAATTGGCCGGCATCACCGCGAGTACGCGCCGGGACGACTTGTACCAACAGGTCCGCTCCGCGCTCTCGTCGGCATCACGACGTTACTGGGATGCGAACCTGGCGGTCCTCGAACGCGGACTCGCCTCGGCCGGCAAGTTCGAGACCTACTTCGCGCTGTTCCGGCGATGGATCCTGCCGCTGATCCACTCGCGGGCGCGGGTCGCACGGCTGTGCGACCCGCGCAGCGTCGCGGAGCGCCGTGCCTTTTACCGGGATGACTGGAACACGTGGCGGTGGCGCGCGTTGTTCCGCATCTTCTTCTCGCGCCGGATCATGGGATACCTCGGCCGCGATCCGGCGTTTTTCGATTACGTGCGAGGAGATGTCGCCGCGCCGCTGCTGTGCCGGGCGGAGCACGGCCTCACCGATCTCGACCCCTCACGCAACCCCTACCTGCAGTGGATCGTGCTCGGCCGCTTCCGCACGGCGCTGCCGCACGTGTGGCGGCCGGAGAACTTCGAGCGGATCCGTAACCATGTCGACCGCCTTCGGGTCGAGCAGGCGTCGGTGGAGACCGCCCTCGGCGCGGCCGCAGATGGCAGCTTCGACCGGTTCAACATGTCGGACATTTTCGAGTACATCTCCGAGGCCGCGACCGAGGGCGTCTTCGACGCCATCGTGCGCAGCGGCCGGCGTGGGGGACGGGTGGCGTACTGGAACATGCTGGCGCCGCGGCGGCGGCCGCCGCGGTTGGCCGCGCGCCTGCGTCCGCTGGAGCCGCTCAGCCGGCGGCTGCACGACCAGGCAATGACGATCTTCTACAGCGCATTTTTTGTGGACGAACTGGTGTAGGAGGGGTGGTGCATGCTTACCGAAGACCTGCTCAAGTTCGCGCTGCTGCTGACGCTGACGGGGACCCTGTTTGCGGTGCTGCGCGTCTACCAGCTCCATGGCCAGCCGCCGCCGAAGCCCGAACTCGTGCGCAAGCTTTTTCACATCGGCGGCGGTGGCATCGCCTTGTCGCTGCCGTGGCTGTTTACGGCGCTCGGGCCGGTGCTGGTGTTGGCGGCGCTGCTGACGGGCACGTTCGCCGCGCTGCGGTTCGTGCGGCAACTGCGGGGAGGGGTCGGCCAGGTGCTCCTCGCGGTCGATCGGCGCACGGTCGGCGAATTCTGCTTTGTGGCAAGCATCGTCCTGTTGTTCTGGCTCTCCCACGGCGACAAGCTGCTCTACAGCGTGCCGCTGCTCATGCTGGCACTTGCCGACGCCTTCGCCGCGCTGATCGGGGAAAATTACGGCAAGCTGCCGTTTCACATCTGGCAGGAACGCAAGAGTTACGAGGGTTCGGCGGCGTTCCTGCTGACGGCCTACTTCTGCGTGCACGTGCCGGTCCTGCTGTGGGGCAACACCGGCCGCCTCGAGAGCCTGATGATCGCCGCCGACGTGAGTGTGATGGTCATGATGGCGGAAGCGGCTGCCTGGTGGGGCCTCGACAACCTCATCATCCCGGTCTGGGGCTACATGTTGCTGAAGTCGCTGTTGGCCATGGACGCCATCCAGTTGGCGGTGCACCTGGCGTTTCTGCTCACGTTGACACTGTTCATGCGTCTCTGGCGCAATCGCACGACGCTCGGCGACGATGCGCTGTTCGGCGCGACCCTGTGGGGGTACGTGGTCTGGGCGGTGGGTGGCTGGCATTGGGTGATTCCGCCCCTCATTCAGTTGGCGATTTATGCCACCATCACGGTCCGGACGCCGTTCGATCAGCTGCGGATTTTCCGCTTCCCGATCGTGCTTGCGAACATTGCCGGCAGCATTTTCTGGCTGCTGGCATACCGGCAGTCGGAAGACCCGGCGTTGCTGCTTCCGTTTGCCGCCTGCTTCGGCGCGAACGTCGCCATCATCGCCTTGGTGCGGCACATGTTCGCCGAGCCCGGCTTGCCGTGGCGGCGGGCGGTGTCAAGCAACGTGGCCAGAGGGATGGTGGTGATCGTGCCGACCGTGTTGGCTGCGGAGGGATTCACGGGAGCCGCGCTGATCGACCTGGCATCCTGCCTGGTCGCGGTGTACGCGGCGACCGCCCTCTTTTATCGGTTACAGCCGGGTCTGACGGAGTTCCCGGTGGATGCGGCGCGATGGATGCGCCAGGCGACCATCGTCGCGGCAACGTCCGCGCTCGCGCTCGGGCCGCACATCGGGTCGATGCCCGATCCGTCGTCCGTGGTGACGGTCACCGTGCCCCAGCTCCTGCAGCGTTGAGGTTTGCGGGTGCCTGAGCGGCAGTTCGAGTGGTTTCCGGCGCGACGGTCGACAAACGAGTGAAACACCCTTCGACGAGCTCCCAATGAGCACAAGCGCAAGGTGCGGCGGGAGGGAGTCCGGGGGATGAATCCCCCGGCTTATACGACGAAGGCCGGTCAACCGGGCTGGGCGGTCGCCCCCAGAGGTTGGGGACGAGACGGCTTCCAGCCGGCTTTGCTGTATCAGCCGGGGCATTGATGCCCCGGCCTGGTGGTGAGCGGTATTGTCTATTGAAAATGGTCACCAAACCGCTCTGCTGAGCCTGCCGAAGCATGAACTCGTCAAAGCACGATTCCGGGGCCACTCGGCAGATTCGGTTATGAGAGGGACCCGTCAGCGCACTGCTCGGTGGACCGCAGCTGCGTGGTTCATGCTGCGCCTATCGAAGGCTTGCGGGTCGAGTCATCGATGTTCCCGCCCGGGTATCGGCCGATCGACTCGCCCAGGCGCACAAACGTCTCGAGGCCAGCCTGCGTGTTTCTGCAGAGGTCGGCGTCGAAGCGGATGGCGCCGCCCTCGAACAGCAAGACGATCAGAGAACCACCCAGTTCGAAGTACCCTTTGTGGTCGCCTTTGGCGACGCGCGCACCGGGGACGAATGTCTGACGGATCGAGCCCACGGTGAACGCTCCAACGTCGATCATGGCAATCCGCCCGAAATGGTCTGAGTCGAACAGGGTGAGGACGCGGCGGTTCTCTCCGTAAAATGGGACGGCCAACCGGCGGGCGTATGGGGTGACGGCAAAGTAGCGCCCGGCCACTGGCCGCGGCTCGCACGGGGCGCCGCTGTCCGGGAAATGAAAGTGATGGTAGTCGGCGAGATAGAGTCGGAGGATCGCGACGGAACCGCCGCTGTAGTGCCGCGACAGGGAGTCGTCGCACAACAATGCCTGCAGATCGAAGAGGCCGCCCTTGATCGGGAACGCTGCGCCGGCGGGGACGGTTTGATACGCCAGGAGGCGGCCGTCGGCGGGAGACACGCAGGTGCACGGGTCGGGATCGATGGGCCGCTGCGACAGATCGATGCTGCGGGTGATGAAATCGGCGAACGAGCGGAAGCTCGCGAGCGGCTGCGTGATCTCGCCGAGGTTCACCCCCATCGCACGCGCAAACGGCCCGATTTTGCGGCGCGTCCAGGGCTGCGTGTAGTACCAGCCGTAGATGTGCGAGACCCATTTGCGGCTGAGTAGCATGCGCGTCAGCCCGCGGCCGGCCCGCGTGTTGTAGCACCAATCGAGAAACGCGCGGGCGTAGATCGGATCCTCGCGGAGCTGGCCGGAATGCCGTTCAACCCAGGTGGACGGGCTCGTGTTCGTGCCTTCAGCCCGTGCGGTGTGCGGTGTCGCCTCGCTACGCATCGAAGTTGGCTTCGTAGAGGGCGTATTCCTTGCGCGTCTGCGTCTGGTAGTCGCTGAGGAACGGCCATGCGGGGCTGTCCTCGGCCAGTAGGGCGACGACGATCGATTCGAAGCCGGCCGCGAGCAGTGCGCGAAGGCCGGCGTAAAACAGCGCGCGTCCGAGGCCGCGGCGCCGCGCCGACTCGGCGGCAGTGATCCCGAGCATGAAGAAGACCGCCCGCCGCGCGGTTCGGGCGCGCAGGTAGAAGCGGAGCTTCGCCAACAACGAGTCACGGCCACGCATCGCCCGCAGCGCCTGCCCGTAATCGGGATAGCTAATGGCAAATCCTCCCAACGCGCCCCTGCTGTCCCACGCGCCGATTGCAAATCGCGGGTCGAGCGCTTCGGCGTACGCTGCGAAGATCGCTCGGAACTCGTCGAAGTCGAGCCGCGTCAATCCCAAGAAGGCGCGGTAGGAATCCTCCACGGCCGTGTGCAGGGCGCGCACGTGCGCCAGGTCGCGCACGTCGATGGGTGCGAAGCGATAGCCGTCGTGCAGCGCACGGGTGTAGTCCTCTTCCCATCGGTCCGTCCGCTGCCGTATTGCCACGGTGCCGCCGAGTTCGACCGAATGCCAGCGCTTTCGCACGGTGAAGCCGTTCTGGGCGAACTGCGTGGGGTAGTAACGCCTGTTGTACGGCTCCCCGAAGAAGATCGGTGTGTCGAAACCGCGCGTCATGAGCCGGTACCCGTGCCAGACATCGAACTGCATGGGCCCCCAGACGCGTCGCAGGCCTTGGTGCGCTCGCAGCCAGTCGGTGGCGGCAGCGAGGAGGTCCGTCGCAACGGCGGGTTCGTCGATGCACTCGAAGAAGCCGACCGTACCCACGGCTACTCCGTCGTTGTCGCAAAGCCGGCGATTGACCATGGCGGTGATGTGCCCGACCGCTTTGCCGTTTGCGGTGGCGAGGAAGTTTTGGTGCGCGTTGCCCGGCGCTTGATGGAAGGTGAAGTCAGGTCGGAACTGTGCGAGCAGCCGCCGGCGTAACGGCGGAATCCAGTTGGAGTCATTTCGGTAGAGTGTGAAACAGAAGTCCGCGAAGCGCTGGGCCAGGGCCGGATCAAACGTGTAGGCCGTTAGGGGCATCGCGTCACGGGTGTGCGAGCACGAAGCCGTACACCTGTGCGAGGAGGACGGCAATGATGAAGGATAAGGCAGCCGACTTGAGCGTGTCGGCACGCGGCGCAGGGGCGGTGAGAAAGCGCACATAGACCCAGCCGCACACGGTCCAGCCCGCGGCCATGAGGACGAGGTACGGCACGCGCAGCCCGTACTGAAAATACAGCGAGGCGGCGATCAGCATCGCTGCGGTCTGCAGGGTTGCGACCACGCCGATCGCGGCGGTCGCTCCCAGCAGCCGCGAGTACGTAACGTACTCCGTTTCCTCTTGAAGAGGGCGAATTTTCCGGGCGACCTCCCAGCTCACCACCGCAAGCCAGAGCATCACGACATAGAGGGCGATCGGGCACCAGTGCAGGTTCGCCAGCGGAACGTGGTAGGCATCAGCCAGCACGACGAAGGCCTGCACCCAGATCAGCGGGATCACCGGCGTGTGCGTCGCAAGCGTGACAGGTAGACTGCGCCGTAAGAGCTGCGGCGCAAAGAATCGCCTGAACATCAGCAGGGCGTAACCGAGCACGACCACGGCGGAGACCAGCACCGTCAACGAATGCGCGTTGGCGACAAGGTAGACGGTGATCGTGGCGGCGAGGCTCAGAATGATGTCGGACTTGCGCACGCGCCTGGAGGGTAAGGGGCGTTCCGGAAACAGCTCGCGGTCGATATCCTCATCTTTGATCTCGTCCATCAGCCGCAGGATGAGCAGCATGGCGAAGACATTCCATGCCGCAGCGAGGACCGGACCAGGGCCCAGCGGTGCGGCCACGCCATGCACGGTCCTGGTGAAGCCGGCGATGCCCAGCGCGGCCAGGAGCGCAAGCGCGGCATGCCGCGGGATGGGAAACATTTCGCCCAGATAGCCGCGCATGCGCTGGAAGTAACCGATGCTGTCCAGAGCCCCGCAGGTGATACGCGTTTGTGGCTCTTGTCCCCCCATGTGCCGCTCGAATCTTATCATCCTTGCTGACTGGCACCCAGATCTTTCTTGTCATGGGCTGCGGCACGATGACGGGGCTCAAGGTTGCCTCGGCCGGTTACGCGTTGACGCTAGGACGCGCTGCATACTACAAGTGACGCCACGGACGAGGCGTTCTGCGCAGTTCGGGGCGCGCGCCGGCATATGCCCTTGCAGGTTTTTGAGACACTCGGCTTCACGGCGTCCTTGCGAGGAGCGCGCGGCCACACAGTCCGCAAGCACCCGGAGCGGCGCATCGCCCTGACGCTCAAGCGCTACCTTCGCCGCTTTCTCGTCTGCAGCGACCGACCGCCGGTCGCTGCGCTCTACCGTGTGGGATACCGGCTGGCGATCTGGGGTGTGGCGCTCGTCCTCGGTGGCCGCCGCGGTCTCGTGGCGATGTACCTCTGCCGCGGCTGTGCGAAGGGAGAGATCACACCCGGGGTGAGCGACATCGATCTGGTGCTCGTGACCGAGGGCAACGGAGAGGAGCGGGCGGCAATCGCGCGGGCGTGGGGCGCGATCGGCCGGCTCACCGGCGGACTTGTTGGCTACTACCCGACCCTCCTGATGCCGCGGGCGACGCTCGAGCACCGCTGGCGCACCGCTCCGGCGTGGCAGCACCGCTTCGAGGAGGGGCGAGCCACCTGGAGGCTGCTCGCTGGGAGCGACGTCCTCGGCGCCCTGCCACCCCTTTCCGCGGCGCAGCTGCGGACCGCCGCCTACCTGGAAATGACCCGTTGGTGGTTGGTGTTCGCGGACCAGTTGCTCGCGACCAGGGCGTACAACGCCGACGTGGTGATGCGAAACGTGACGTGCTCCAAGGCGGTCGCCGAGTTGCTCAACGCACGCCACGCACTGCGCACGGGGGAGCGCCGCTACTCCCGGAAGGCCGGCCTGGCAGCCGCGGACGCACCGCTCGCGCAGCGGCTGGCCGCGATCGGCGCGCGCCGCTTCCTGGTCGAGGACGACGCGTTGATGGACGAGACTCTCCGATTCCTGGTGGCGGCGTTCGTCGAACTCTGGGAAGGGTTCCCCGCTGATCCGTTCCTCCAGGTTGCCCCCGAGGTTGTCCAGAGTGTGGATGCCCGGGTGACCGAAGGCGCGGTGGGGGTGCACGAGGCCTTGCGGCTCGATGCGGTCCGCGAGCACCTGGCGCATCGCTGGGGCGGGAGGTGCGGAGGCACGCACCTCGTCCGCAGCGCCCTGTGGAATCTGGAGGACCTCATCCTCATCGTCGACGCGGACCCCGCCCGGCTCCCGTCTGTGATGGAGATTGCCGATCTCCTCGACGTTCACCGGCTCACCGCGGTGGGGCAGGGTGCGGCGGTTCACCTCTTCCTGCGTGTTGGTCCCGTTTGTTTCCCCGTCGCTCCCACGTTGCCGCGCGACTTGCACCGCGGGCTCCTCGCGCCGGGGACGGCGCCGGACGTTTTCCTGCAGCTCGGACACGCCGAGGTCTTCTGGACGGACTATACGCGCTGGTACCTCGCTG
The DNA here is from genome assembly GCA_017860575.1 of Deltaproteobacteria bacterium. Lineage (GTDB taxonomy): Bacteria > Desulfobacterota > Binatia > HRBIN30 > HRBIN30 > JAGDMS01. The sequence goes on from JAGDMS010000031.1 coordinate 16,863, forward strand.
ATTGGCGGACCAACGAGCAGTGGCTCGATGCCGACTCGCAAAAGCGGGAGCAACTGGACATCATCGCCGCGGGTGCGGCGCAGGGCCGCGTGGTGTACCCGCTCACCGCGGCGGCGATTGCGCGGCAGAACGCTCCGACTGAAGTCCGTTCTCGCGGAGAGGGGGGAGATGAAGACAAGGAGACCTGAAGAGCGGCTGCGGGACATTCTGCGAGGCTTCATGCAGTCGCAGTGCCTCGCCGTCGCCGTGGAACTTGGCGTTGCCGACCGACTCGCCGGTGGGCCGCACACCGCCGAGGAGCTGGCGGCGGCAACCGGTACGCACCCCGACGCGCTCCGACGCCTCCTGCGTGCCCTCGTGTCAATCGAACTACTGTGTGAAGTCGCGTCCGGCCGCTTCCTTCTTGCACCCTTGGGCGAACTACTCCGCGGTGATGCGGAGGCTTCACTCCGGGAGGAAATCCGCCAGGCGCTTCACCCGACGAGTTGGGCGAGCTGGGGAGCGCTCGGGGAGAGCGTGCGGACCGGCAGGCCTTCGTTCCCCGCGCTCTTCGGCACGGACGCCTGGAGTTGGCGCGCGCGGCACCCGGAGGCCGGCGCCACCTTCGATGCGATGGCGGAGCGCAACTCGCGCCGGGCCGCGGAATCCCTCTGCGAGCACCTCGATTTCGCGGGGGTACGTTGCCTCGTCGACGTGGGCGGCGGCAGTGGAGGCCTGCTTTCGGAGATCCTGGTGCGCCGGCCCGAGCTGTGCGGGATCCTGCTGGACCGGCCCGGGGTCGTCGCTGCGGCGCCCGCCCTGCTCGCGGCCGCGGACGTGGCGGAGCGTTGCCGGGTCGAGGGAGGCGACTTCCTCTCGGCCGTGCCGCCCGGGGGCGACCTCTACCTGCTGCGCGGGGTCCTGCACGACTGGGACGACGCGGCAGCGGCGACGATCCTCCGCAACTGCCGCCACGCGATGTCCCCAACGGCAAGGCTCGTGCTTGTGGAGTCGCTTCTCGAGCGGGAGCCTCCGCCTGCGGTCGCACTTCTCGACCTGCACATGCTCGTCATCCACGGCGGTCGGGAGCGCACTGCCGGAGAATTCCGCGCTCTCCTCGCGGCCTCGGGTTTCCGACTGAAATCGATCCGCCGGTCGGACGACGGTGCGACACTCGTCGAAGGCACCCCGAGCTGAGGGCGATGGGGGCGCCCCGCACCATTGTCTTCGCGATGCTTGCGGACACGGGCCACTACACGGGCACCTTCCGCCTGGCACGCCGCCTCCGTGCGCAGGGCTTTCGGATCGTGTACGTCGGCATGGCGGACTTCGCCGATCTGGTGCGAGCCCAGGGATTCGAATTCCTCCCCTTCGCGCAAGACCTGGTCCCCGCCGGCTACGTCACGGCCTTCGCCGCGTCGTCCCGCAACCGGCCGCAGGGGCTGTTGCCACGCTGGCGCCAACGGCGCACCGATGAGGCCCTCTTCGCTGCGTACGTCCGGCGCATCGAGGACGGGAGCCTCGATCAGCTCCTGCGCTCCTGCCGGACCGACCTGCTGATCTGCGATACCTTTCTCTGGCACGTTGCGCTACGTGCCCTCGGCGCCGGCATCCCGACGATCGGCCTCTCGGTGACCCTCACCTATCGGCGAAACGGCCGCATCCCGCCAATCGTCACCGGACTTCGGCCGGGGCCTGAATGGTGGTCACCGCTGGTGGTCCGGGGCACGTGGTCGTGGCTGCGGCTCAAGTTCTTCTTCACGAAGCGGGTGGCGTCGCGCCTTCTCGGGCTGTACCGTTTCCCGCACCGGATGCACCACCTCGTGGGCGTGTTCCTCCGCATCGCGCGGCGGTCAGGGTACCCCGCCAAGGAGGGAAGGACATGGTGGTTCGGCGAGATCGGGCCGCGCCTCGCCCTTTCCGAGATCGTCCTTGGACCTGAGGCCTTCCAGTTCCCCGGCGCGCCGAAGGAGGGGAAGCTGTATCTCGGCGACTTCATTGATACCGAGCGTTGTGAGGAATCTCTCGACGACGATCCGGGCGAAGACCGACCGCTCGTCTACTGCTCCCTCGGCACGGGTGCTCTCTTCTACCCCCATGCGGGGCGCTTCTTTCGCGCTGTTGTTGCGGCGAGCCGGCTGCGCCCGGACTGGCGGTTCACGCTCCACGTCGGGAGCGGGACGGACATCGCGGCGCTCGGGACGGCGCCGCCGAACCTGCGCATCCGAGTGCGTGTGCCGCAACTCGCGCTGCTCCGCCGCGCTGCGGTCATGGTGAACCACGGCGGGTTCCAGTCCGTCATGGAGTGCATCCACTTCGGGGTGCCGATGGTGATTTGTCCCGGCTTGCGGGACCAGCCGGGCATCGCGGCGCGCGCGGCGTATCATGGGATTGCGTACACGACGAGCATGGCGGGGATCACCCCCGAGTCGCTCGTCGGCCTCGTGGAACGCGCCATGAGGGACGGCGCTCTCCGGGACGCGATTGCGCGCTTACAGCGGGCGATCGCGTCCGAGGCGGGGATGGAGGCGGCCCTGCGGTTCATCGCTTCGATGCTGCGGGAGAGAGGATCCGGCTCCGCTTCACCCGTTGAACCGGCCCGGGCTGAGGATAGGAGAGTCCTGTCCGGAATGTCGGAGACGCCCGACGCACGATAGCGACCGCGCGTTGCGCCGCCGGAACTAACCACCGAGAGGGCAACGAGGGAGAGACACTCCCTCGGGCGTAACCGCTATGGACCAGCGGTCACCGCGTGCGCGAACCGCGCGATCGCGTCGAGCAGACCCCGGCTGGCGAAAACGTCGTTGTGATGGGCGCCGGCGGCGCGAAAGAAATACTTGGGCTCGCGGGCGGCGGCGAAGAGTCGCTCGCCTAGCTCGAACGGGACGATCTCGTCCTGATCGCCATGCGCGATGAAGATCGGTACCGACAGCTTGCGGATGCGTGCCAGTGTGTCGAATGCACTGCCCACCAGCAATCCCAATACACCATAGTGGTGGCGGGCAACATCGTGCATGCGCGTAAAGGTGGAGACCACCGCGACGCCGGCGCACGGGCGGCGGTTCGCCAGATCGACCGACACGCAGCCGCCGAGCGATTCGCCGAAGCAGATCACGCGCGCCGCCGGTACGCCCCGGCGCCGCTCGTTGTCGTGCACCGCCTGCGCGTCGCGATACACACCCGCCTCGGACGGTTGTCCGCCGCTCTTGCCGTAGCCGCGGTAGTCGTACGCCACGACATCGAGGCCGCGCGCCGCCAGCGCCAGCAGCACATCCGCGCGGCCGGCGATGTTGCCGCCGTTGCCGTGCGACCAGATGAGCGTCGGTCGGTTGCCGCGACCCTCGGCGCACCAGGCATGGAGGCGGACCCCGTCCTTGGTCGTGATCCAGCGCTCGGTGACACCCCGCGGTGGATCCGGAACCGTACGATCTGGCTGAAAGATCAGCGAGTCGACCAGCACGAGCGGTCCTCCAAGGCTCGCCTAGTGATCGGCTGAAAGAGAACCTGAACACCCTTCGACAAGCTCAGGGTGAACGGAAGAGTCCAATGAAATGAGGGAGGGGTTCCGCTCGTGCTGAGCTTGTCGAAGCATGGGGTGGGGTTCTTCAGCAGCCTCATGCGGTTACATGAACACCGGGCGCTCGCCGATGATCTTGCGCTCACGCAGGTCGGCGATTGCCTCGGCGGAGAGGCCAAGTTCGCCGCCGAGCACTTCCTCGTTGTGTTGGCCCAGGGTGGGAGGCGGACGGTGATGCAGCTGCCGGTCCAGCCCGGAGAATGCCATCGGCAAACCCGGGTAGCGCGTCTCGCCGGTGACGGGATGCCGCATGACCTGGAAGAATCGGCGGTGCTCCAGTTGCGGGTTGGGCGTTACGAAGTGAGCATTGATCACCCCATGGGCCGGCACGCCGGCGTCGGCGAGGCGCTGTGCGGCGGCGTCCCGGCTCTGCGTGCAAAGCCATTGCTCGATGTGGGCGTCGATCGCGTCATGCGCGGCACGGCGCCCAGCCACGGTGGCGAGTACTGGTTCCCGCGCCCACTCCGGATCCCCCATGGCTTTGCGCAGCGCGGCCCACTGCGTGTCGGTCGCGACCGCGATGGCGACGTACTCGCCCGCCTCGGCGCAGCGATACACCCCTTGCGGCGCGGCGTAGGGGCCGCGATTGCCCTGACGGCGGGCCAGTGTGCCGTAGGCGGAATACTCAATGACCTGATCCGCGGCCACGTTCAGCGCGGTCTCGATCAACGGCACCTCGACGAGTTGCCCTTCGCCGGTGCGCCGGCGGTGTTCGAGCGCCAACAGCGCGGCCAGTACCGCGTGCAGTCCTGCCAGCGGATCACAAACGGCGCGCGGCACCAGCGGACGATCCTCGTACCCCGTGATCCAGCCCAAGCCGCTGATCTGTTCGACGGTCTGCCCGAATCCAGGATGGTCGCGCCAGGGGCCGTCGAGTCCAAAGGCGGGCATGCGCAGCATGATGAGGCGTGGGTTCAACGCGTGGACGCGTTCCCAGGTCAGATCGAAGTTTTCCAGAACGCGGGCTGAATAATTGTCGACCACCAGATCCGCGCTGGCGAGCAGGCGTTTGAGCAGGGTCATTCCCTCGGGTGCCATCAGATTGAGCGTGACGTCGCGCTTCCCGAGATTGGCACCCGCGAAGAGGGCCGACCACTCCCACACCGGTTCGTTCGGTATCAGGTCGGCGAGCCGCGCACCGTCGGGGCGCTGGATCGATTCCACTTTGATGACATCAGCGCCGAACATGGCAAGGTGGAGCGGGACGATCGGGCCGGCCCAGAAGTTCGTGAGATCGATCACGCGCAGGCCTGTCAGCGGTAGTGCCGGGCCGGTCTCGGCCCGCCTGACAGCCTGTTGGGAAGGGTTTTCCGCTCGCCCTTCGACAAGCTCAGGGTGAGCGGAAAACCCTGCAGGGCCTGGTTGTCCGCGCTCATGCTGAGCTCGTCGAAGTATGAGCGCTCCCTGCTTCAACTGGCTGCTAACGGACGGCCGGTCCTGGGCGAATTCCCGTCGCACCGTGTCCGTGTGCTCACCCAGTCTTGGCGCCGGACCAAACGGGCGGAGCGGAGCCTTTTCAAATTGGTAGGGTGGACGCGGCCGCAGAAAGCCCCCGGGACCCGACCCGAACACGCCGCGCGCGACGAAGTGATCGATGTGCGGCAGCGTCTGGCCGTTGCCGATGGGCCCGGCGGGTATCCGCAACTGCGTCGCACGTTCGATGATCTCCGCCACCGTGTGTTGTCGCGTCCAGCCGTGGATGATCTGTTGCATGAACGGCAAGTCTTCCATGCGATGGTGGATCTGGAGGTAGCGCGGGTTGTCGCCCAGTTCGGGATGACCAATGAGGAGGCAGAAATCCTTCCATTGCTGGCTGGTGATCGGACACAGGCCCACCCACCCATCTTTCGCCGGCTCGATCGACGGAATATCGATGCTGCGCAGGAGCGGACCTTTGCGCCACTGGCTTCTCAGGTCGGAAAAGGTGGTCATTCCCAGCAGCATCGACTCGAACATCGACAGGTCGACATCATGGCCCGTGCCGGTGTTGCGCGCGGAGAGCCACGCGCTGAGTGCTCCCACGGCCGCGTAGATCCCCGCCAGCCACTCGCCGAGGCGGCCAGCGGCCGCGACCGGGACCCCGTCGGGCAAGCCGCGGTAGGCAATGGAGCCCATCGCCGCTTGCAGGGTGAATTCGGTGGCAGGGCGATCCGCCCACGGTCCCGTTCCGCCCCATGGGGAAATCGACACCACGGAGAGCGTCGGGTTGTTTGCCCGCACGCTGGTGCCGTCCACACCGAGGCGCCGCAGCGTTCCCGGTGGAAAGCTCTCCACCATGATATCCGTGGCTGCAACCAGAGCGCGCAGGTCCGCGCGCCCGGTGGCCGTTTCGATGTCTATGACGACGCCGCGTTTCGACGCGTTGAGGTGCTGGAAGAGCGCGCTATCCTCGCCAGCGGGGATCGCCGCTCCTGACGCCGTCCAGCGACGCAGCGGGTCGCCGCCTGGTGATTCCACTTTGATGACGTCGGCGCCCGCGTCGGCGAGCAACTTGGTACAATACGGGCCGGCAATCTCCGTCGATAGGTCGATCACCCGCAACCCGGCCAGTGGATATCCGGCAGTCATTGATTGACGTTCTCCGCTCCCGCCGACCTTGTCGACGGGTGCCCTTTTTTCAACGGGTTGCTGCAGCATATCTCAGTTTGGGCGGCTTCCTGTCAATCCGCGCCGCGGGCGGGTGTTTCGACGAGACGCTCCCGAGGTGATCCCGATCGCCACATTCCATGAGAGGCCGCGTATTCCAATGCGACTCCGTTCGTACTATTAGCGGTACACACGTTCACGAATCTGTGCAGCTGAAATCACCAGCGAGGGGCTATGCGCACCGCACTTTGCGACACACTGGGCATTGAATTCCCGATAGTGGCCTTTACCCACTGCCGCGACGTAGTGGTCGCGGTCAGTAAGGCGGGTGGGTTTGGCGTGCTCGGTGTTGTGGGGACCTCACCCGAACAAATCGAGATCGAACTGGCGTGGATCGACGCGCACATCGGTGATCATACGTACGGGGTGGATGTCCTCATCCCGAGCAAATACGAGGGGATGGACGAGATGGATCCGGTGCGGCTTGAGCAGCGGCTGCGTGCCCTCGTCCCAGCCCAGCATCGGGCGTTTGCCGAGAAGATCCTTGCCGACCATTGCGTGCCCAAGCTGCCCGGGGGCGAGGAAGTGCACGAGCTGATCGGCTGGACGGTTCCCACGGCGACTCCGCAAATCGAGGCCGCGCTCAGACACCCAAAGGTGCGGCTGATCGCCAACGCGCTCGGTACGCCGCCGGCGGAGGTCATTCGTGAGATTCACGGATCGGGACGTCTCATCGCGGCGCTCTCCGGATCCGCCAAACACGCACGGGCGCACCGGGAGGCGGGGGTCGATATCATTGTGGCCAACGGCTACGAGGGCGGCGGGCACACCGGTGAGGTCGGCAGCATGGTGTTGTGGCCCGAAGTGATCGAGGCGGTCGCTCCGACGCCGGTGCTTGCCGCCGGCGGTATCGCGACCGGCAGGCAGATCGCGGCGGCACTGGCCATGGGCGCTGAAGGGGTGTGGACAGGCTCGCTCTGGCTCACGGTTCAGGAAGCCGACGTACCACCCGCGCAGATGGCACTGTTGTTAGCTGCGACCAGCCGGGACACCGTGCGCTCGCGGTCGTGGACGGGAAAGCCGTGCCGTTTGCTGCGCAGCGCATGGACCGAGGCGTGGGAGGCGCCCGATGCGCCGAAACCGCTCGGCATGCCGCTGCAGGGTATGGTGGTCGCAGACGCGATTGCCCGCACGCGTCGCTACCCCGACCAGGCCACCGATGTCATGATGAGCCCCGTGGGGCAGATCGTCGGCAGACTCAACGCCGTACGCTCCGTCAAGGAGGTCATGCGGGGGCTGGTTGAGGAGTACCTGGAAGCTGTGGAGCGGTTGCAGCGTTTGACCAGCGGTCCGTCGGAGTGAGAGGATTGCAGCGTCAGAAAAAGTGGAGGTCTTGCAATGGCCAATCACGCGCAGCAGCTTGCGGATTTTGTGCACGATACCCGCTTCGAACAGCTCCCGCCGGAGGTGATCGACTACACCAAGCTCCTCATTCTCGATTCCTTGATCTGCGGTATCGCCGCTGCGCCCCTGGAGCGGAGCAAGATGATGCAGGCCATCATCGAACCGCTCGGCGGTCCGCCGGAGGCCTCCGTGTTCGGGCTGCCGCGCCGCGCGCCGGCATTGTACGCTGTGATGGCGAACGCGGAGATGATGAATCTCCTGGACGCCGACGACACGCTGTTCAGCTCGAATCACTTTGCGGTGTTCAACGTGGCGGCCGGGCTCGCCGAAGCGCAGCGTTTGGGGCGCCCAGGTACGGACCTCATCCGTTCCGTGGCTGTGGGCTTCGACATCAACACGCGGCTCAATCTGGGGTTGCTGCTGATGGACGAGGTTGACGGCAAGTTCCAGTGGTCGTCGATGGCGGGTATGGGGTTCGCCGCCTTCGGTACTGCTGCCAGTGCCGCCGCCGTCGTGGGATTGGATCGTGAACAAACGCGCAACCTGTTCGGTCTGGTCGGCTGGCTCGCGCCTACTGCCGTCACCTCGGACATGGCGACTCGTAAAGAGTTTGAGACGATGAAGTATGGCAGCTATTCCGGAGCGGCGCACGCGGGGATGCTGGCAACGCGCCTTGCCGAGCAAGGCTACATCGGCGATCAGGAATGTCTTGACAGAAAGCCCGGTTTCATGGGTGCACAGGGTGGCTTGCGCACGGATTACGACCTCATGGTGTCGGAACTTGGGCAGAAATGGTGGATTCTCGAGACCTCCGTCAAGTACTACCCTTCCTGTCGCTATACCCACGGCCCCATCGACATGCTGCGCAAGCTCATGCGGGAAGAGGGGCTCCGAGCGAGCGACATCGAGCGCATCGAGATCTACATGAATCCGATGGCGTACGCCCTGGGACCGTTTCGCGAGCCGGCGAAGAGTATCACGCCGGACCACCGCGCACCGCTGAATGGCGCCTTCAATATCCCGTACGTCATGGCGCTCGCGGCCCTCGGCCGCCGTCCGGGGCCGCAGTGGTATTCGAAAGAGAACCTCACGGATCCACAGGTGTGGGCACTGGCGTCCCGTATCCACACCGCCGTTGATGAAGCCGGAAAGGACGAAGTCACGCGTGCCTTCCGCGAGACCCGGATCCGCCGGTTTCGGAAGACGCGTGGCGCCCTCGCCGTTTGGGCACGTGGCAACTGTTACCGCTGCGCCACGGAGTACTGCGAGGGGGATCCCTGGAGCCCGGAGACGCGGCCGACGTGGGAGCGGGTCGCACGCAAGTTTCACGATTTCTGCGGCGATCTCGTCGACGGGCGGACCATCGACGAGCTGGTGGCGAGAATCAGGACACTCGAGGACGTTCGCGACGTCTCGCGGGAACTCCGCTTGCCCTGACCGCCTGTTGCCCCCCGAGTAGTCAGCCCCCATATCGTGCTGGGGCTGGCGTGCTTCACCGCGCGGTCTTGCCGGTCCGTATCAACGTGTGCCGAAATGAACCCGGCACCGGTCGGCGGCACCGCATCCGTGGCCCCACCGCGAGCATGAGGTCGGGCGCAGAGTGCAGCGCCGAGCGCAGCGGGACGTCGCATGCGCACGGATCGTGTGGTAGCAATGCGACGATAGAGAATATTGGCTGGTCTAGCCGTCGCGTGGGGGAATCTGGTGGAAAAGAATTTTCAGCGCTGGACGGTGAAGCGCAGGGCTGCGCTGGTTTTGGAACTGCTACGAGGCAAGCTTGACGTTGCGCAGGCCTGTGGGAAGTTCCGACTCGCGGAGCGGGACGTCCGCAACTGGCTGGATGCCTTTCTGCGGGGCGGAGAGGAACGTCTCAAGGACGCCAGTCGCGCGGAGCCGAAGCAGCCGCGTCCCGGCGTGCCCCCCGTCCATGAGGGTGGGGCGTTGCGCAAGCGGCCGCAGCGGCAGACGTCACAGGAAATCGTCGAGGCGATTCAGCAGGCGTGCATGCAGATCCTGACCCAGGAAGGTCCCGACGCGCTCAGCACGAATC
>JAGDMS010000400.1 GCA_017860575.1 Deltaproteobacteria bacterium
CGAGACGCTGGAGCGCGTCGTCCTGCGCGCCATGGTGGACGACACCACGCCCGAGCCCGGTATCGCCAAGATGCCGGAGCGGCGCGTGAAAGCAGTCAAGACTTCGGACTAGCCGCCAGTTCGGGCAGCGCGACCGAGCGCCACCGCAACTGCGGCGCAAGTCAATAACAAATTTGTTATTGTCGCTCCGTGGATTACTCGATCGAGTATTTCAGCGAGGCGGTGCAGGAGGAGATCCTCTCGCTCCCTGACATTCTGGCCGCGCGTTACATCGTGCTACCCGCAGGATGGTTGTCCTGGGTCCCAACCTCGGCGAGCCACACACCAAGGCATTTGGCGACGGCTTGTTCGAGCTACGACTGAAGGGTGCCGAAGGCATCGCGCGTGTTTTCTGTTGCACGCTCATCGGGCGACGCATCGTGATGCTGCACAGCTTTGTCAAGAAGTCGGCCAGGACGCCGGTACGTGATCGGGAAATCGCTGAATCCAGACTGAAGGAGATCAAACGTGAGAACTCATGACCAACTCGTGAAGAAGCTTATGCAGCGGCCCGGCGTCCGTGCAGAGGTCGAGCGCCTTGAGCGCGAAGAGTCAGCGTTGCTCGATGCCTTGCTCAAAGCGCGCCAGGACGCAGGCCTGACGCAGGCGCAGGTGGCTGAGCGCATGGGCACCCAGGCCCCGGCTGTCGCCCGCCTTGAGCGCGCGCTAGCGACGGGAAAGCACTCGCCGTCGGTTGCGACACTGCGTAGATACGTCAAGGCGTGTGGCAAGCGGCTAGTGCTGAAGGTGGCCTGAGCCCAGTCCGAAATCGCGGAATAGACATAACGCTGACCACAACTGGTTCGGGCGGAGCCGTCAAGGTTTCAACTGCTGAAGGTTGACAGTCGTTGACATGGGGCTACCGCCAGAAACAACAAGGGGCGCCGTCGCGCCCCTTGGTCGATACCGGTCGAACCGGCTTATGCGATTAGAACAGGCTGCCGGCGCCCGTACCGCCTGCAACCATCTTCAGATCGTCAGCGGACAGTTCGACGACTTCAACTTCTTTGATTTCTTTAACGATTTCAATGACTTGGTCCATGGGCATCCCCGCGCGGTAAGTGGTTCGAATCCTTGGGCCATTCGGCCGAATTAGCCCAAGAAACCCGACTGTATTCGCTGATTAGATCTTGCGATACCTGTAGTAGCGTGAATATGGGATACCTGCGTACATGGAAGCTGCTCAACCACCCCTCCGCGAACTGCTTGCGAGGATGCCGTCGCTGTCCGGCAACGACGTTCTGCCGGCCTTGGATCGCCTCGCCGATCTCCTTAGCAAGGAGATCGAAAGCCGCTCGGCCGAGGCGCCCTTTGCCTTCACCGCAGCCTACCAGGCCATCCGCGACCTCCCATGGGAGGTCAACTCGGCTTCGGTCGTACGCGCCCTTCAGCTCATTGCCGGCTACTACTACCTCTCGGCGGCTCCGATGCAGGGCGTCGAGCCGGCCACCTTATGCGTCGAACGCGCTCGCCGTCTCCGCGAGACGGTTCCGCTCTGCAAGGCTCTGAAACTCCTTGGCCTGCTGCGCGCTGAAACCGGCAACCTGCCGGAGGCCACCAAGGCCTGCAGCGAAGGAATCGACGTCGCGCAGGCCGCCGGCAACACTCAGCTGGAAGCCGAACTCTGGGTCAATCTTGGCCTCGCCCAGCAATACGGGGCCCAGTACAGCGACGCAACTGGCTGCTACGACCGCGTCCTGGCGCTATCCGAGGGCCGGCCGGAAATGGCCGCGCTGCGGAAGCTTGCGTACACGAATCTCGCGATCACATCGTTGCACCTCAACGAGGTCAAGCGGGGGTTGAAGGCCGCAAAGCAGGCTGTAGAGGAAAGCGGGGAGCCCAAGGACGCCGAGGCACTCTGGCAACGCGTAATCCTGGAAAGCTGCTACACGCGGCTGCTGCTCGAGGTAGACGCGGTGCTCGATGCGAAGAAGCATGCGCGCCTCGCACGCAAGTACGCAACCGAGTCGAAGTCCGAGCTCTGTGAGCTCATGGCTGAGATCGCCGAAGCACTGGTCGATGTGCATACCCGCAAGACCGACATCGGGCTCACGCGACTGAAGCGGGCACTTCAGCGCGCTCGCAACGGTCGGACAGGAGCCCTGCAGGACGCGCTCTACGCCACCATTTCCGGCTACGAGTTCGCCGGCCAGCACGACATCGCACTGAGTTACCTCCACGAAGCGCTTCGCATCAAGGGAAACGTCAAAGCCGAGCAGATCTTGCACAGCCACTTGCGCCACTTGAGCGAGGTCGATCGAACTATCGACGCCACGGCAGGAGCGGCGCTGCAGCATCACCATTCCGTCCTGCGCGGCAAGTTGGACAGGGAACTGCTGAAGACGCAGATCGCCGACTTGGAGCAGGCGACTGTTGCGGCCGAACTGCATGATGACACTACCGGCGAGCATGTGTATCGCGTCGGCTTTCTGACATCTCTACTTGGCAAGGAGCTTGGGCTCGAAGAAGAGATCTGCTTTCTGCTGCTGCTAGGCGCGCGGATGCATGACATCGGCAAGCTGTCGATACCGGACTCGATCCTGCTCAAGCCCGGCAAGCTGACCGCCGCCGAGTTCGACATCATCAAGACGCATACGACCTACGGGGCCGACCTCCTTGCAAAGAGCAACATTCCACAGATGCACATTGCCGAGGAAATTGCCCGAGGTCACCATGAGAAGTGGGACGGATCGGGCTATCCGAACGGTCTGAAGGGACTCGACATTCCCTTGGCAGCACGACTTTCAGCGCTCGCCGACGTCTTCGATGCGTTGAGCCACGCGCGTTGTTACAAGCCAGCTTGGACTGTAGAAGCGTCCCTCGAAGAAATCGAGCGGGGGCGAGGAAGCCATTTCGATCCGGACCTGACCGATGTCTTCGTCAAGATGGTGCGCCGTCTCTACGAACAGAATCAGGACCTCGACGCATTCCTCGCACAGGACGCGAAATCGTCGGAGTACATCAAGGCACGACGCGAGATTGCCGCCAAGCTGAAGGGGCCGGATGGACACGCCATCTTCGATCTTCGCCGCTGATCACGTCGACAGTGTCATCGGCGAACTTCGGGCGCGCGAGGCCGGGACGCTCGACGATCCGAAGTTCGGACGCCTTCAATTCTTCCCCGGGCAGCCAGAGATGCCGAGCTACTGGGAAGGACGGTACCTCTGGAAGTTCGACTGCACGCTCGTCACGCTGCGTATTGTTGCCCCTCAAGGAAGCAATTCCCCAAGTGCGGAGCAGCGCGAGTTCGTCGAAGACATGGAGACCCGCTATCCGTTCTTTCGAGCGAGCGCCCTTGTCCTGCTAAAGCCCGCATTCCAGAGATACGTTGGTGCTCAGGCCCGCCTCAAGTCGCTGCTTGAGGAGTTCCTGCTGACGGGCGTGACCGTTCCTTCACTGCACAGCGAGCCTTATGTGCACGAATTTCTATACCGTTGCACCAGCGACCCGATTAAAGCCTTTTACGTTAGCTTTGAGAATCGTTGGGCGAAGAAGCTTCGCGTAGATGAGTCGTAACTCGAGCCCTGCTCGAAAGGCGGCACCTGGAGAAGGGTCGCGAGAACGGTGCTGTTGTAGGTCGTCGTAGTCAACGGCAGCGAGCGAACTACGTCACCGGCCCTTGGCCCTCGACCGTGACGCCACGGCCAGCCGCGAGCTGGCCAATTACCGCAGCGTGCTCAAAGCCTTCCTCACGAAAAATCTCCATCACCGCATTAACCGCGCCCGGCGCGCAGGCCACCAGCAGCCCTCCGCTGGTCTGCGGATCGGTCAGCAGTGCCTTCATCGTTTCGTCGACGTTGTTCAGCGTCACATCCTGGCCGTAGCCGGCCCAGTTGCGGCCGGAGGCGCCGGTGACGTAGCCCTGGGAGGCGAGCTGGGCGGCGCCAGGCAGCAGCGGGATGTCGCGGGCGCGCAACCGCGCGGCGAGCCCGCTACCGCGTGCGATCTCGTTCAGGTGGCCGAGCAGGCCGAAGCCGGTGACGTCG
>JAGDMS010000401.1 GCA_017860575.1 Deltaproteobacteria bacterium
GAACACCATTGCCGTCTGCAGGTTGGGCTTGATCCAGACCAGACCGTGGCGGCCAAGATCGAAGTCACGCAGCACGGGCATGTAATCCACCATCATGTGGTAGACCGCGTGCACGTTGGTGTAGTAGCCGGGATAGAGGATCTCCTCGGTGGCAAGTCCGCCGCCAACTTCGTAGCGGCGCTCCACCAGCGCCACCTTGAGGCCGGCTTTCGCGAGGTAGGCCGCGGTGATCAGCCCGTTCGGTCCGGCCCCGATGACGACGACGTCCCATTCGCTTTCCGCCGGAAACTCGGAGAAAAAACTCTGAGGGTGCGGTTGTCCAACCAATTCCTTCTTTGCCATGACGCGCCTCCTGCCCTTCCGTCTCAGCCAAGTTTGGCGGAAATTTTGCCGTCTTCCGGAATGTACCAGGGCGACGGGTACCACCACTTGCCCGGCTGCGCGACGCCGTCCTCGATGAGGATGTGCATCAAGTTGTAGCCGACCGCCATCAGGCACAGGCCGCCCGGATGCGCTGCGGACTGGTGCGCCAGGTAGAGGCCATCGATGCCGGGCACGCGATAGCGCGCCAGCTCCGGCAGTGGTCGCTCATTCCACCACTCGTCGCGATCGCAGCGGATGCCGTACCACGACCCGCCCAGCATGCCGGTGTTGCGCAATTCCTGCTCATACGGCGTTTCGCCCAGAATACGCACCAGGTTCGGTTCCTCCAGGTTCTCGACGACACAGGCCAGGGCCTGGCGCATGTACTCGTTCCACTTGTCCTTCTCGCGGTCCATCGCGTCGAGGCCCTCGACCTGGTACTCGGGCGTGGGCACCATCATCCACAGCGGCCCGTTGATGACGTAGCCTTCGCGGGTAGACTGCGGTTGCGTCGCATCGTACAGGGAGCTGGCGACAATGCCCCACATCGCCTTGCTCGGCGGCAGCGTCAGGTTCGCCTGGCTGCCGAGCACGTCGCGCACGTTCTCGAAATACAGTTCGCGCGAGTCGGACGGGAAGAAGGTCCCGGTGAACTGGCGCTGGTCCGCCGGCTGCCGCCGGTATTTCGGCCGGTAGCGCAACTCCTCGCGGGTGAGGAAGCTGGTCATGTACAGGCTGCCGCCCTTGAGACTGAGGTCCTTGATGCGCTGCAGGAACCCCGCATCCAGATGCCGCGGACCGATCAGCTTGAGGAACGTGGGCTTGATGTGCGCCGCGCTGATCACGGCCTTGTCCGCCCAGATCTTCTTCGGACCCCGGGTCGCATCGTCGCGCAAGCGCACGCCGGCGGCGCGCCCGTTCTCGATGATGATTTCCTCGACCGGGCAGCAGGCGCGGAACACCGCGCCGTTGGCAACCGCGCAGCGAAAGATCGCGTGATAGTACCCGTGCATGTTGCCGCGCGCGGCCACAGGCTTGGCCACCGCCGGGGCGTGCACGGTGGCCACGCTGCACAGCGCCGGGATGGCCACACCTTCCATGTGGCCGTGGGCGCCAGAGACCAGTGCCGTCCATGCCTGGTTCACCTTGAACGGTTCGGTCTCACAGTACTCGTCCATGAGATCGAACATGGTCATCTCCATCAGCTCCCGGGTCCACATGTCCGGCTGATGTTGCTTGTACACCTGCATGTAGGGGATGGTGTGCTCGTTCAGCTCGACGCCGGCCGGGTGCGGCGGGCACCAGAAGGTGGCGCGCATCAGGTCCTTGTAAAACGGCGGATCGGTGAGCAGGCCGCACATCTTCGCCCAGCCCATTTGGTCCTTTTGGCTGACGGGCCAGGGTCCGTCGCTGGTGAACAGGTGCCGGTCATACGCATAGGGGACCGGCACCTTCGGGTTCCAGTCCATACGGAAGCCGTAGCGCCACAATTCCAGCTGTTCCCAGCCCGGAGCGGATCCGCCGTAATTGGCGATCGCGTGCGGTTGCAGGCGCACGCCGGCGATGGGCTCAACGGTTTCCTGCGCCCCGCCGCATTCCGGTCGCTCCTCCAGTACACACACGCTCAGGCCACATTTGGCCAGGTACGCGGCGGTCGTGGTGCCGTTGTGCCCTGCACCGATGATGACCACGTCGTATCGTTCATCCTTGCCCATTGACGACCTCCTTGTCTGAACATTCTCCAGCGCAACTCGACTAGGCCGCGCGCAACCGGATAGCCGGCAGCAGCCAGCGCTTGAGGAAGGCACGCATTTCCGCCTCCGCGCGCGGGCGCGGTCCCGGATCGGTGAGAAACGATTCGAGCAACCGCAGAATCAACTCCGCCAACTCGTCCACCTCCCGGGCGGTCAGCGGCGACCAGTCCTCGTTCACCGCCCGCAAGGCCGCGTGACTCACCTCCATGGTCACGGCGGAGGACATGACCCTGCCGGCGCGCGCACTCGCGCGCTTCTGGGTAAACGGCGGACCGATCCGGGGATCGGCCGGGATTTCGCGCAGCAAGAAGAGCATCGCTTCGATGAGCCGCTCGCCCGGATTACGGTGTCGGCGGGCCTGCGCCAGCATACGATCCACGATTCCACCTGCCGCCGTGGCGAAGGCGGCCCGCAGCAGTTGATCGCTGTTGTCGAAGTAGCGGTAAACGGTTCGGCGGGTGACCCCCGCCTCCGCCGCCACGTCCGCGATGCTGGTTTTCTCGAAGCCGAAGCGCTCGAAACAGCGCCGTGCGGCATCTTCGAGCCGGCTGCGGGCTTCGGTGTCATCGGCGGGCGGCGGCAATCCGCCCCAAGCGGGGGCACGCATGTTCTTCCGGGACTCCGATCTATCGCCTTCGCCTCACACCGCCGCAGGGTTGCTGCGGCTCAGACAACCACAATGAGATACGCAGATACATGATTTGTATCTCTGTTGCAAGCACATTTCAGAGGCCAGCGAGAACCGGCGGACGTGGGACAAGCAAGAGCGCGGAGGCCGAATCGGTCTCCTCTCGGCGTCTGGCTCGCGTGGGGTTGCGCTCGCGGTTGGTCGTGCGTGCGGACTACATCGTCAGCGCGCACTCGAGTTCACGCCAGCGGGCACACCGGGGTCGCAGCACCGTCGAAATTCTTTCCGGCGTGCGGCTGCCCGATCACCGGCAATCACGCTACGTGCTGCGTCGCTTGAACAGGCCGAACGCGCTGGTGTACCCGTGCAGAAAGGTGGACCCCTGCACCGGACCGATCTCGCCGTTGCAAAAGAAGCCGCCGAGCGGAACCGAACCGAGGTGGTGGCGAAACGCGTCCGTGTCGTGGTCGGGTTTGCCGTACAGGTACATGCCGCGGCCCAAACATGAAAACAGCAGCGCGCCCGCGGGACGTACCCCGGGGCTGGCCTCTGCGTAAGCGGCGAGCAGTTGCTCGAGGTCGTCGGCCGACGTGGTGGCATCCCGCAAGTGAAATTGCACCACGGCCCCCTCGCGGAGGATTGCGCCAATCGCCAGGACCCCACGCGCCTGATCGAGGCCGACGAGATTGCGGATCAGGAAGTCGCCCTGTCGGTACTCGTGCTGATGCTCGTTCATCACGACGCCGAGGAACAGGGAATGCCGGGCAAGCTCCTGATCCGCGGGATCGAGCTGTTGGTAGACGCTCTGCAAAACGTCAACCGCCGGCTGTCCATCGAGTTCCCAGACGAGGTTGCGCTGGCACTTGGTGACGAACATCGGCTGCCCGACGGGCCGACACCCTTGCGCAACGATGGTGTCCACCTCGATGTTGCCGGACAACGCCACGCCGACCATCCCTGCCCCCCAGCTCTCGTGTCCGAGGAACAGGGCATTCTCGCCAGGCTGGCGCCCGCAGCTGGCGAGCCCACCGATCTTGCATCCGGCCGGGTAGAACCGGTCGAGCTCCTTCACGAACACTTCCGAGTCGAACGTGAACGGATCGGCCAGCAGCAGGAAGTGCGGCGCCGATTCGGACGGGAGCGCAAGGTGCTGCTGCCAGTCGGACACGTCGTCTGCGGCAAGGTGAAACGGCGTGAGTGTCACGTGCGGGAGAACCGCCACCGTCAACGAGACGCCGGGCTGCTGTTCGATTTCCTTGCCGCCGCCGATGAC
>JAGDMS010000402.1 GCA_017860575.1 Deltaproteobacteria bacterium
TCACCAGCTCGCGGCCTATTGCCCGCGCTGCGATGCATGGCGCCTGTTGCCACTGGACGAGTGGGTCACCCAGGGCAAGGGCTCACTGCGCCTTCCTCTGCGCGTGCGCTGCCGGGACTGCGGCGAAGTCGGTCAGCTGCAGGTGCGCCCGCCGATGCCCATGCGAAGTTCGACGGGATGGATTGCTCCGCCCTGACACGGAAATCCCAACGCGGGGCCGCGGTTTGTGATCTTGTGGTGCCGATCGGGAGCGCTCAGGGAACTCGCGAAACCGCCAGCCTGGCGAGTTCGATCAAGGGCTCCTTCCGGTCACCCCAAACCTCGAGCGCAATCTTGCCACGCCGCAAGGCCACCAGGGAGTAACCGCTCTCCGGTGCACGCGATTGGACGTGCGCTTCGTTCCATAACCCGGCGATCGACTCCCCCCGCTCCGCATCGCTCTGCGTCTCGAGCAGGGCCTCATGCATGGCCGGCGCAGAGAAACTGATGCGATAGCTCTCGGTCGTGCCGTCAACCTCCACGACATAGGCGCAGTTCGGGAATCCGGCCGGAGGTTCGTTGAGCAGCTTGCCGCCGATGATCGTGGCGGCTTCCTGCGGGGTCACAATTTCGCACGCGTTGAGGCTTGCAATATCCACGGCCGGCGAACCGGTCGGCGCGGCCACGGTTTTGTTTTTGGTCAAGGCGGGCGCCTGCGCGGATGGAGCCGGCGCCGTCACTTGTTCAGGCGTGCTTTGGCCACCGCATGCGACGACGCCCATCACCAGCGCCGTCACGCCAATCACGGAACGCATGTTCATGGTTGCCCCCCAGTGGTGACTGCTCAGGTCGCAGCCTACCGCAAGTCTTGCCAGCTGGGTCCAGCGCCGCGGACAGGGTCCGCACCACCGTCTAGAGCATCTTCACGGTTTCTAACCGAGGCGCGTTGACACTCGTACTACGGTGGCGGCACCGTGGCGCGGGGCTGCGAACCATCCTCGAGTACCAGATGCAACCCGGCGAGCGCTGCCTTCGTATCGATCACGAGCACGTGCTCACCCGACGGGTCGCGGTACGCCACTTCCACGCTCTTTGGCGCGGGCGCAATCGGGAAGAACACATCGAGCAACAGTTCCTGGTCGGCGGCCACCGTCACTGGGAACACCGTGCTGCGATGCCTGATCTCGTTCTGGACCCGAATCTCCTGCACGCCGACTACGATTCCTGCGGTCATGAGTACCGGCGCCACCAGCACCGCGCCCGCGACCGCCGCACCGGCTGCCGCCCCTGAGGTCCCGAGAGTGGCCAACCCCACGGCGGCGCTCGCTCCCCCGACTGCGTACCCTGCGACGACCAGGCCAGCACCACCATAGCCGGCAGTCACCTCGAGGTCTGAATCCTTGTAGCGGCGAGCGGTCTCCTTGCTCCCGCTCTTCAGATCGCCGCGTGTCGCGCTCGGCTTCCTGTGTTTGCCGAGCGAATCCACCACGACGATACGCGTGATCTCGACCGGCTGATCGGAGGTTGCGACGACGTGCAGCAGGTACTCGTCCCAGTCCGCATTCTTCGACCACGACCCAGGCCCGTCGCGCACGATTATGGCGTCGACGGTGGCGGACAGTCGTTCATCGGCGGCCGTCGCGATGGCACCCACAGGCTGCAATGGGATCGGCTTCTCGAGCTTCTTGTTGTAGGCGCAAGCCGACAGCAGCGTCAGCGCCAGCACGGTGCCGAGGTGGATCACCCATTGCCGTCGTGCCAAAGAACCGGGAGCGATACGCCGTGTGCGTCTGGCCCGCATCTTGTGACTCCCTCAGGGAGCTACGACCACACTACCCGCAGTCCCGGACGTCGGCATCCGGAATTTCCCGCAATCGCAGCTTTCCCCAGCCGGGCAGCACGCGGCCCAGAGGCGGATACGCCACTGAATCAGAACCCCGGGTGCTTCAGAGGAGGATGAAACCGACCCACACCAGCGCGACGACCACCAATGCCGGCACCAGCCACGTCGCGAGGCGCAGCGCGAGAATCACCCGCTTGAAGAACACCCGGTCGTTGAGATGCGGAAACGGCACATGCTCCGGCACCGTCTTGCCTAGGAATGAGCACAAGGGTGCCCAGCCCTCGTTCACATCGAACACCAGCAGACGCTCGGCCGGCACGCTGCGCCGCACCTCCTCGAGATGTGCCTTGTATACGGCGATCGCCTTCGCCCGATCCGTGAACTCGCCCCGAAACCGACCCTGCCAGATGACCTCGTCGTGCATCTGCCGCATGACCTTCGGAAACCACCACGGCAGGACCTGGTCGATGATCCAGAGCGTCTCGCGCGTGCTCTCGTACCATGCCTCCGGATCCCGGACGTTCAGCACCACCTTGGCCTCAGGAAACGCTGCCGCGAGCGCCTGGTAGAACTCGCAGGCCGGCCAGTCGACGACGGCCCGATAGCGCCGGAAGAACCACGGGAAGTCGACCGGCTCGGCGGCCTTCGCCCGGACCCAGAATTTCAGGTGCGCGTAGCGCGTCATCGCGCTCTGCATGTGATAGCAGGGATCGTAGCCAAGCCTGTTCAGGGCCGCACGGAGTGACGTCGTCCCTGAGCGCCCGAACCCGGCGCCGATCACGTGGATCTTCTTTTCGATCGCTTGGGTGCTCCCGTCAGAAACTCAGGCTCGCATCCGCCACCACAGGCTCACCGCATACACCACGCACGTGAACCCCGCCACCACCGCCGTCGGTTCGAGGTTGTACGCGAACGCAGCCGCCCACGTGGCCACCCCGCCGATGTACGCACCCAGCAACAGGCATTCCGCGGAATCTTTTTTTTGTCGTCTCGACACACGGCGCCAGAGCATGTCCCAGTGGAGACGAACGAGCCCGGCACTCGGTCGGGCTCGTCGAACTCGATCACCTGAATCAGAACTCTCAGTCCCCGCAGTATCAGGACGACCTCGGTGCTACTCCTTCGGGCCCAAGCACCGGAAGTTGGCGCCGACGAGATCCTCTTCATGCAGGACTACTAGTTCGCCGTTGGCATTCACCGTGATTTTGAAGTCGTCGTTATAGAAATAGGCGGGTGCTTTCTCGTCGAGCGGAATGAACTTGATATTGCTGACCCACTGCTCCACCTGCCCCTTCTCCACTCTGGTGTTCATCTGGAACGGGGACACCGCATAGCCAACCCACACACGCCCGCTGATCGTGCCGGTCTGATAGACCTTGAAGCGCCACTGGTCGACGATGTGAAACGTCCCGGAAGGCGTCTCGAACTCGTGATATCGGGTCTCGCCAACGACGTGACCGTTCACAATCTCCCCGACACAGTCGTTGTACACAGGCGGATTGTCGAACTCGAACGGCAGGACTTCGTTCCCAACCGGATCCTTGGCAAACACTCCGCTGGCGACCAGCGTCAGCGCCACAATCGCGGACAATGAACCTATGAGCTTCCTCATCTCTCCCTCCTCGCAACCCGTCCTGGATTGCTCAGGTAATCCGGCGACCAGCGGCGTCCTTCGTGGTCTTTCGCGGAGGGCAACCGGCAAACCGCCGGTGATGATGGATTTGTACGCTTGAAGCGACTTCTCAACTATTCGCGATAATCGCTAGTGCCATTCAACCCGCTCTGCGCTGCAGTTCTCTCCTCGAATTCACGCAAGACTCAATCTCTAGCAGCGCAGTGAACAAACCTCGCAGATTGCTTCCACACGGCATCAGCATTCCCTGACGCGCCCGATCTCGAACGTTGGCTACCGTTCCCTAACACGCCACGTGAGCATCGACAGGCCGCGTAACCATTTCGCGACGTACCGGATGAAGAGGCATCGTCGCTCGCCGAACAAGGTCCCGGTCAGAAGGCAACCATCCCGTCCAACCCGAGGCGTCAGGTGTTCTCCCGGGCGCACTCTGGAAGGTCCAGGCACAGCCTGGATCAATGGCGAAGAAAGGAATGTGGTGGTGAGGGGGAGAATCGAACTCCCGACCTAGGGGTTATGAATCCCTCGCTCTAACCGTCTGAGCTACCTCACCACGAGGT